>CAYHQK010000168.1:0-5135 GCA_964358535.1 uncultured Nitrospira sp.
ACATACATTGAGCCGGCAAGACATTGCTGACATCCTGGCCTGGCTAAAGACTTTATAGGGTGGCGGGTGACCGGCGTGATCTCCTGTGCTCGCGCAACGCGCGGTCTCAGAAAGGGATGGCGAGGCAGCTGGCATGGTCTTTGTGCTCGCAGAACTCCCACGATGAAACAGTGGTCGCTCGATGCGCGCAGTGGGAGATCACGTCAGCCACCTGCCTGTGAGGAGGGGAGCGAGTGTGTAAGAAATCATTCATGATGCAGCGGTATTTGCCGAATCCTGTATTATGGGAGCGTGAATAGGCGGTTGATTGTTTAGATGGAGGACCCGCGGATGTCGCAACATCAAGTTGAACCCCACGTCTTTATCGTCATTGGCGCGACCGGAGATTTGACGCGCCGGAAGCTCCTGCCCGCTCTGTATCATTTGCGGGATCAAGGAATCCTGGAAACGCGCAATACCCTGATCGTCGGGGCAGCCTTGCCTGAGTTGGGCGAAGAGGGGTTTCGGCTCTGGGCCTTTGAAGGTCTGCAGCAAGCCGGCTGGCGCAATGAAACGGAGTTGCGCGTCTGGTGCGAGGAATGTCTGTACTACCAGACCTTGCATGAGGGGGGGACTCAAGATTATGAGGCGTTGGCCCGGTATATTCGGCGGTTGGAGCGCATCCACAAGATGCCGGAGAACCGGGTATTCTATCTGGCCTTGCCACCGGACACGGTGCCTGCCGCGATGGAACAGCTGGACCAGGCGGGACTGCTCAAGAGCCACGGGTGGGTCCGCGTCGTGTTCGAAAAACCATTTGGCCACGACTTCCATTCAGCTCGGCATCTGAATACGACGCTGCATCAATATATCGAGGAATCCCAGATCTACCGCATCGATCATTACCTCGGCAAAGAGACGGTGCAGAATCTTCTGGCGTTCCGCTTCGCCAACCCGATTTTTGAGTCGCTCTGGAAGCGCGACACCATCGAGAATATTCAGATTACCGTGGCCGAAGATCTCGGCGTCGAGCATCGTGGGGCCTATTACCAGCAGTCCGGGGCGTTCCGCGATATGCTCCAGAACCATCTGACTCAACTCATGACGGTCGTCGCGATGGAAGTGCCGGTTTCCTTCGATGCCGCGGCGATCCAGAGTGAAAAACTGAAAGTGCTCCATTCCATTGCGCCGATCACGCAGCAGGATGTCGTCTTTGGCCAGTACACTTCTTGGCAGGTCGGAGACCAGACGATTCCTGGCTATCGCGAGGAACAGGGGGTTCCGAAGGATTCAAACACGGAGACCTATGTTGCGTTGAAAGCGGAGATTCACAACTGGCGATGGAAGGGCGTGCCTTTCTATCTGAGGACGGGTAAACGGTTTCCGCGTAAATTGACTCAGATTGCGGTGACCTTTCGCGAGGCGCCCACCCAAGTGTTTCGCTCTCTTGATCCCGGCAGTATCCCGCCCAATAAGCTATTGATCACGCTTCAACCTAATGAAGGGTTCTCGCTGTGTTTTTCCGTGAAGAGTCCCGGGAGGCCGTTCCAACTGAGCGACCATGCGCTGCAGTTCGACTACGGGAAAGCGTTTGGCCAACTTCCTGAAGCCTACGAGACGCTGCTCCGCGATGTGATGATCGGCGATCAGACCCTCTTTGTCAGTGCGGACTTTACTGAAACGGCTTGGCGCCTCTATGATCCGCTATTGGCCGGCGAGAAAACCGTCCACTTCTACACCGCCGGTTGCTGGGGCCCAAGCGAAGCGGATGCGCTGCTGGAGAAGAATGGGCATCAGTGGGCGCTAGGGTGGTGAGCGCAAGGGTGTGAGGAGCTTTCTTTGCTCCCGGAGCGCGCGCCCTCAGAAGGGCCTCGCTCGACGGCCGCAGTCGAAAGCTCCTCACTCCCTTGCTTGATTGAGAGATGAATTGGGAGAGTAATGGGTGATGCGCCCAGTCGAGGGCAACCTCGGCCATTCCCTTTCAGAGAGGGTGAGGAGAAGGAGGGCCTGTTGATCTCCTGTGCTCGCGCAACGCGCGGCCTCAGAAGGCCCTCGTTGGACGCGCGCAGTGGGAAATCAACAGGCCTCATTTCTGTGAAGAGAAATAAACGGGTTCGGAGGGATGGATCGAGGAAGGACCTCGCTCGATGGCCGCAGCCGAAAGCTCCTCACACCCTTGCTTGATTGGGTGATGAATTGGGAAAGATGGTGAGCAAGTTTCAACGATGAACGGTAAGTCGATACAGAGAGTCAGTCATAGTATTTCCGTTGGGATGATCGTCCTGATGGTTCTTGCGCTGGCTGCGTGCAGCCAGTTCGAGCCTCGGGATAAGCGGTTTTACTATCGGGCGTTCTGGAACTTTGCGCTGCGGGAGGATTTGGCCGAACTCGATAGTGAGTTCAACGGCGTGGACTTCGGCCATTCCAATCTCTACGAGAATCTTCTACTCACTGGCGGGACGGATGTGCCGGCCATCGAAGACCGGGCTCGCAAGGAAACGCTCGCCTTCATCGCGTCAAAGCCAACGCTCAATCCCAACGAGGAGGCCATTGCCCCGACCTACATGAAGCTGGCCTGGCGCGCGCAGAATACCTTCGATGAAGCCCATGCCCTGCATCGCGCGACGTACGACATCGTCGTGTCGGACGAGCCGGATAAGGACCGCGCCATCCGGAATGTCCTGGCCTATTATCAGGAGAGCGCCTACGCCATCACGGCCAAGAAGCTGGATCATCATCGCCTCGATGCCTTTCCCTATTCGCAATCGTTCCGCAACCGGTTTCCGCTCTTCAATGCCACCATCTGGGCGTACCATTATCTGCAAGTGGCTGTGTACGATCCGTTACAGGCCGCGCACAATCTGGAGACCAAGCAACAGGCCGTGCGCCCCATTCTCCTGACCTATCGGCATTATCTCGACCAGCCACAAACACAATGGACCTTCATGCCGCTCACGGCGGAGCTTAGTCCTATCTTTGCCGCGCGCTATCCGGAGATCGCCAACATCTTCGACAACCTCCACATGTTGCATGACAACATCAGCGACATCCTCGCGAGTGAACTGGTGCCGACGTGGGAGGATAAGCGGGAAGAGATCTATCGCATTCTGAATACCTATTATCTGGCGACTGCAGATGCGACGAATCCGATGATCGTGACACATGCGGAGCACCGCCATTGAGGAACGTCGCGCTGCGAGCCTTCCGTTTCTTTGCGCTTATGCTGCTGGGTCTGTTGCCCGCGCCGCTTCTTGCTCTGGATCATGACAACCTCGATCCGAACCGGCCGATCGGGATGGAAGATGCCTATGCGATTCCGAAAGGGGAGATCGGGATGGAGGGAGGCGTGCGTTTCAACGACCGTCGGGAGGGCCGTACGCGCGTGACCTTCCAGCCGCAAATCATCTATGGCGCCTTCGACAACGCGCAGATTGAAATTCAGGGCGACCTGTTCACTGAGCCGAACAGCCTCGTCGGCGCGAGCAAGTCCGGCGATCTGCACCTGGGCCTGCTCTACAACTTCAATACGGAGACGTTGGCTCTGCCCGCCATGGCCATTCGAGTCGAAACGGATCTGCCCACCGGCGTGAATTCACGAGGCGTCGATACGCAAGTGACCGGCATCCTCACGCGGTCGTTCGGCCGCCTGCGCGCGCACCTCAACGCGGGCTATACCGTGCTTGGCTTGCCGAAGGGACAGGAGCGGCCTGGGGCCTACCGTGCTGTGGCAGCAGTCAGTTATCCCTTGGGATATCCCGACAGTTTTCGGGACACACTGATCGCCAGCGTGTATACGAGAGAGTCGGATCTGCGCGGCCAACGGAATCACACGGGCGTCGAAGTGGGGATTCGCCATCAACTGACGTCTCGTCTGGTGGTCGACGCCGGTCTCGGCACCGAGTTCGCAGGGCCGGCTGATCGGGCTGCTGTCTTAGGGACGGTGGGGCTATCGGTGGGATTTTAACAGGATGCTGAAAATGGGGGGATGGCCCAGTGAGTCCCCTATGCTCGCGCAACGCGCGGTCTCGGAAGACCCTCGTTGGACGCGCGCAGTGGGGGACTCATCCGGGCCATCATGGGACAGCGTTGACGAGCAAGCTAGGAAGAGCCATGTCAGTTACTCGCTGCGGCCTTGCTGGACGAACGTTTTGAGCATCCTGTAGGGGGCTGTCCTGCTAGAGGATGGCACACTGGTCGCGGTTCTTTAAGATCGCGACAATTACGCGACCTTTCTCTCGCTCATCCTCTGGATCGCGTCCGGTTGGGCGATCTTGCTGACGATGTAATAGCCTGGCTGTTTGAGCATCAGGCGTATCCGCCCTTCCCGCCTCAATCGGTTGACCTCGATAAATACCTGGTCCCACGTGAGTTCCGGACATTCGAAAATCACCTGTTCGATGGTGCAATTATTCGAATGGGTGACAATGTCCATAATGTGGTCGGCGGCTGATTCTGTCTGTGCCATAGGATCTCCCTTTTCTCGGATGTGTTCCATGCGAGAGTGAAATGCAATGGTAATGCCGGACGCTGGCCGAGGAGGAATCGCCCGTAATGTCCTCATGATTTCAACGTTATTTTACGATGCCCGTAGAATTCAGTTGGTTGCGTGGGGCCTCGCGAGGTAGAGGGATGCCAAATCCTTGACGTCATTTGCCCTGGCAGAAGTTGTCTCGCCTGGGCAAGGACTGCCTACCGACATCGGTCAGTAGGCGGCTAATACGTCGCACAGTGTGCGGATTAGGGCGTTGTCTTTGATGGGAGCGGGTTGAGGTGATCGACGATGAGCCTCGCGTCGGCAACCGGGTCCGTCGTGAAGGGAGCGGTCTGCTGACGAGTCACCGGGGTGTTCAATCGCTCTGCCGCCTGGCGGACGGGAAGAGGGAAGGATTCGTCCTGTTGGATTTCGCGGAGATGGGCCATTGCATCTCCGTGCCATCGGGGAAGAGGGAGCCGCGCCAGCCAGGCTTCGGTGGCGAGGGCTACCGCGCGCCGCGCACAGACTCGCGCCCTTCCGTCGTTGTTGTCTCTCCGCGCGGCCTCGGCTGCCGCAAGTTCCTGTTCAATCAACGGTGTGGACATTGCTGGAATTTTTTCGGTGGGTGGGTGAGTTGCTGGTTATTGTGATCAATTACAGATAAGATTCGCAAGCCGTCTTC
>CAYHQK010000169.1:0-5129 GCA_964358535.1 uncultured Nitrospira sp.
TGAGTGCGATGACGTTGTGGGCCAGTGTGAGCGTTGCCGCCTTTGCGGCAGCTCCTTCCTCGCTCGAACTGTATCCGTCAACGGCGGTTCCTGGCGCGACCCTGTCGATCGGCGGGAAGGGGTTGGGCGCATTCCAATCTGTGCAAAACAATCGCGTAACCGTCGGCGGGTTTCCCGCGTTGATTCAGCGATGGGAATCAGATCTGGTCGAGGTGAAGGTGCCCTTCCACGCCCAGTCCGGTCCCGTTGAAGTGATGGCAGGAAAAAAGAAATTGTCTGCCGGGACATTAATAATCATGCAGCCGACGATTACCGCGGTGACGCCGGCAGAGATTGAACCGGGCCATACGGTGCAGATTACCGGTGCGCATTTCGGCAACACGGCAGGTCCACGCGATCCGAATACGATGTTTGGGGTCAATGACGTGACGATCGGAGGCGTGGTCGTCAGGCCGCGCCGCTGGAAAGACGACATCATCGAAGTCGATGTTCCCACGAATGCTGCCTCGGGCGATGTGGTGGTTCGATTGGCCTCGTCCGATCCCTTGCCGGACGGGTCCTGTTGCGCGCCGGTCCAGTACAAAGTGAGCAACGCGGTTCCGCTGAAGCTGATTCCGAGCATCCGTGTCGATCCCGTGAGCGGGCCGATCGGGACGAAGGTCGTCTTCTTCGGGCAGGGTTTTGGCGCAACGAAGGGGGCCAATGACAGGGTGACGTTCGGTGGGCATCCCGCCACCATCGCCCAGTGGTCCGACAGCGCCATCGTCGTCCATCTCCCGATGGATGCCGAGACCGGAGCAATTGCTCTGACTGTGCAGGGACGTGAGCGGACGGTCGGGACCTTTACGGTTCACGTGCCGAAAGTGACAGCCTTGACCCCTCCGGCCGCCCCGATCGGTACTCTGCTCAGAATCAGCGGGGAGCATTTCGGATTCTATTCGGAAAGCGGTTCGACCCCTTATGCCTTTACCGATTTCAATATCGGAGAAAATCGCGTCGATATCGGCGGGGTCCGCGCCGTTATCTATCGCTGGCAGGACGATCGCATCGATGTGTGGGTGCCGTTCAGTGCGAAGAGCGGGCCGGTCGTGATTTCTCGCGGCGCAACCAAGCCCAATCCAGACGGCTCTTGCTGTGCGACGAAGGAAATTCTCAAAACTGAAGCGGGGACCTTTACGCTGGTGACGCCGAAGATCGACTCCTACAGCCCGAAGTCCGGCGGACTCGATGAACTGATCACGATCAAGGGGTCTGGGTTCGGCTCGTTTCTAAAGACCGCCGAGCATGCCTACTTGGGTCTTAACCAGGGGGCCTACAAGCGGCGGGAAGACATTGAGTTGGGCGAGAACGTATCGCGGACGGAGGTCTTGTTCAGCAACGTTGCGGCGCAGGTTATGTCCTGGACCGATACGGAGATTGTCGTGCGGGTGCCCCACCGGAATCTCTACGGATTGGGGAAGCGCAACGAGTTCTTCAATGAGCTGGCCACCGGCCCGCTCATCGTGCGGCGCGGCTCCTGGGACGTCCAGCCGGATGGTACCTGCTGCACGATGAAGAAATGGCTGACCTTGGAGGCTGGCTCCTTCACCATCGAAGCTAAGGGCATGCCGGATCCAGGCTACTTCAATAACAACCGCCCGGACGCCGATACTAACCAGTGAGACAGGGATTGCCAGGATGTTTTGCGGTGCTGTTGGCGACGTTGTGGTGTTCGTCTCCCTCCTGGGCTGCTGACGCGCCTCTGACGGTTACTCCACAAGCGAGCCACACGGAAGCCCTCTTGATGGGGCTCTATTTTCGCACGCCTCAGCTGGGCTGGGCGGTCGGATCAGGCGGCGCCATTGTGAAGACGGTCGATGGAGGGAAGAAGTGGCAGAAGGTCATCAGCGGCACCACCGCGACCCTCTCGGGCGTCTTCTTTCTCGATGAGAAGCAGGGGTGGGCCATCGGAGCCAACGGAACGATTCGCCGAAGCCAGGATGGGGGCCAGACCTGGCAGCAGCAATTCGTCGATACTCAGGTGCCCTTCTACGGACTTTCGTTCGTCTCGTCCAGCGAGGGTTGGGTGGTCGGCGGTAACGGCACCATTCTCCATACGAAGGACGGCGGGGCCCATTGGGCCGATCAAGCGAGTAAGACCAGTGCTGCCCTCTATGCCGTGCAGTTTCTTACCGCACAACATGGGACAGCGGTTGGGGCAGTGGGGACCGTGTTGATGACGGACGATGGCGGAGTGACCTGGACTCCGCAAGAGACCCAGGGGGCTGTCACCCTGTTCGATGTGTATTTTTCCGATGCCTCGACCGGCTGGGTTGTCGGCAACGCCGGTGCCATTTTTCACACGATCGATGGCGGCAATCATTGGATCGATCGTACGTTACCCTGCAACCGTACGTGCACGAAGCTCACAGACCTCTTGCGCGTGCGCTTTACCGACCCTCAGAGCGGATGGATTGTGGGGGAGCGCGGGATGGTCTATCGGACCACGGATAGCGGCTTCACCTGGACTGAGCAGGGGGCTGTCGCGACTGTGTCGCTATTTGGTCTGTCGTTCCCTGATGGCACGCAGGGTTGGGCGAGTGGAGAAAAGGGTACGATTGTTCGTCTGAGCCCCAGCCATTAACGCTAGTTCTTCCCCATCTCATCGAGTCGTGATTGCAGAATGCTGAGCGCGGCGATCGCGGCGGTCTCGGCTCGCAAGATGCGTGGTCCGAGGGTGAGGGGGAGGAAGCCCTGCTCCTGTGCCGCTCGCTGTTCCTCTTCCGCCCAGCCCCCTTCCGGTCCCACCAATACAACAATCGGCTGCTGATGGTCTTGCGGCAAGGGTATGGTGGCGAGCGACGGCCCGCTGGATCGTTCCGTGAGGATGGCCTTTAGGGGCGCCGAGGTATAGAGCCGGCAGATCTGCGCCAGATCGAGCGGGTCTGCGATGGTGGGAAGCGTCCACCGTTCTGATTGTTGTGCTGCGTCTCGCACAATGCGTTCCCATCGGGACCGTTGATGTTCAAGCCGTTCCGGGTTGAGTTTGATGACGCTGTGCGCGCAGTGAAGGGGCACGAGGGTCTCGACGCCCAGCTCTGTCGCCTTTTGCATGACCCAGTCCATCTTGTCGCCTTTGATCAAGGCCTGTCCCAGCACAATCGGTGAGGTTCTGCGCACCGGCTCGGCCTGCTGGTCGAGGATACGGCTCTCGATGGCCTGTGCGGTGACCTGGGTAACTTCCACGCGATAGCGGGTGCCGCATCCGTCGTTCAGGGTGAGGACTGTGCCCTGGTGCAAGCGGAGGCTGTCGCGAAGATGATGGAGCAGGTCACCGGTGATGCGGATCGTGGGAGGCGTGACGGAGTCGGAGGAAACGAAGAACGTAGACATAGGGGGTGCCGGGCGATGGCCTCGCTATTCGAAGTGGGCCTTCATCTTGTCGAAGAAGCCGTCGCCGCCTTCATCCATCGTCATGCCGCTCTCTTTGGCGAATTCTGTGAGCAATTCTTTCTGACGGGCGTTCAGTTTGGTGGGGATCTGAATTTTGATGACGAATAATTGGTCGCCGGTGCTCTGGCTCTTGAGGCTGGGAATGCCCAGGCCCTTGAGTCGGAGGATCTTATCCTGCTGCGTGCCGGCAGGAATCTTGATGACGGTATTGCCTTTGAGCGTGGGGACTTCGATTTTGCCTCCGAGCGCGGCCGTGACGAAATTGACCGGGACGTCACAGAGGATGTCGTGACCTTGGCGCTGAAAGACGGGGTGAGGCTTGACGGTAATTGCCACATAGAGATCGCCTGGCGGTCCCCCATTGACTCCATGCTCCCCTTCGTTGGAGAGGCGCAGGCGCATGCCTGATTCGATGCCGGCCGGGATGTGGACGGCGATGGTCCGTTCCCGATAGGTGCGTTGACGGCCCTGACAGGCGCCGCAGGGCTCTGTGACGATCCGTCCTGCTCCCTCGCATTGGCCGCAGGGACGGCTGATGCTGAAGAAGCCTTGCTGGAACCGCATCTGGCCGGCCCCTTTGCAGCTAGGGCAGGTCTTGATCGCGGCGGCGCTCTTGGCGCCGGATCCTTTACAGTCAGGACAGACTTCCCAGCGCGGGATTTTCAGCTTGGCATCTTTTCCGTAGACGGATTCTTCAAAGGTCAGCTCCAGGTTGTACTGGAGATCGTTGCCTCGCTCCGCCCGGTTACCGCCTCGCTGGCCCCCGAAGAAATCTTCGAAGATGTCGTTGAAGGCGTCGCCGAAGCCGCCGCCACCGCCGAATCCCTCAGGTCCGGGACCCTGCTGGCCGCCCGCGTGGCCGAACATGTCATAGCGTTTGCGCTTTTCCTGATCGCTCAGCGTCTCGTAGGCTTCGTTGACCTCTTTGAATTTTTCTTCCGATACTTTTTTCTGCGCCTCTCCCGTCTGGAGATCGGGATGGTGCTGGCGGGCCATCTTGCGATAGGCCTTCTTGAGCTCGTCGTCGGAGGCGGTTCGTTCGACGCCTAAGGTTTCGTAGTAATCGCGCTTGGACACGGATGCCATCTCTCTGGGTGATAGTGCAGCAAGACCGAGCCCCGCATATTGACGAAGCTCGGTCTTGCTGACGGTATTCTAGCTTACTTTTTTTCTTTGTCTACTTCTTCGAATTCTGCGTCGACGACCTTTTCGTCCGTCTTGGTCTCGCCCGCTCCGTCTCCCGCGCTAGCGCCGGCGCCTGGCGCAGCCGAGGCGGAGGCCGCCTTGTACATTTCCTCCGCCAGCTTGTGGGAGGCGGTGGTCAAGGCCTGGGTGGCAGACTCGATCGCGTCCGGGTCCGTGCCTTCCATCGCTTTCTTCAGCGCGGCCACGGCTTCCTCGACTTTGGTCTTGTCTTCCGCGGCGATCTTGTCGCCGTGCTCGCTCAGGTTCTTTTCCGTCTGGTAGATCAGCGTGTCGGCCTGGTTTTTGGCCTCGGCGGTCTTCCGCCGCTTCTTATCTTCGTCCGTATGGGCCTGGGCATCCTTCACCAGCTTCTCGACTTCTTCCTTGCTCAAGCCGCCGGACGCCGTGATCTTGATGGACTGTTCCTTTTGCGTGGCCAAGTCTTTGGCCGAGACATGGACGATGCCGTTGGCATCGATGTCGAACGTCACTTCGACTTGCGGCATCCCGCG
>CAYHQK010000170.1:0-5038 GCA_964358535.1 uncultured Nitrospira sp.
AATACAACGCTTGAATATTGTCCGGCGCCGGCTTCAGCACGACCTGATACTGATAGTAATGCTGCATGCGATTCGGATTTTCGCCATATCGTCCGTCCGTGGGCCGCCGACAGGGTTGGGGATAGGCTGCCCGCCAGGGTTCCGGACCAAGGGACTTGAGGAAGGTGGCTGGATGAAAGGTGCCGGCCCCCATCTCCAGATCATAGGGTTGATGGATGACGCAGCCTTGCTCGGCCCAATAGTGATGCAATGTGAGGATGAGATCTTGGAAGGTCACAATCAGCCCTGTGAGGTCATAAAATTGCTGAGTTAACACCCGGAAGCGAGGGAAGAAGCTAACAGGAACGCCTGGAAGCTGTCAAGAAACAATCCCTCTATGTTCAAGGAGTTGCATCGAAATTCTCTTATCGTTTTAGCCGTCGAGCCGGATACACGAACCTGCCCCAACCAATATTCGTTTGCTTACCAGCTCTTGACGCGGCCTCAGCAATACTCTATTGTCCAAGAAAGTTGACTGACTCACTCGGAATTACGTGACGCTGCCATGAAACTCTCGAAAAAAAGCGAATATGGACTTCGCGCATTGCTGGAACTCACGCAGTTCTACGGCAAGGAGACGCTCCAGCGCCAGCAGATCGCGACGCGCCAACATATCCCCGTGGAGTTTTTGGAGCAGATTCTTCTCGCGCTGAAGCGCGCCGGATTGCTTGCGAGCCGCCGCGGCATGAAGGGTGGCTATACGCTGATCAAGTCGCCCGACGAGATCACCCTGGGCCAAGTGATCCGCATCCTGGATGGGCCGCTCGCGCCGATTGCCTGCGTGAGCAAGACCGCCTATCAGAAATGCAGCGACTGCCCCTACGCGTCGAAGCCCTACTGTCCCTTGCAAGATGCGATGGGTGAAGTTCGCAATGCCATCGCCGATATTTTAGACCATTACACGCTGAGCCAGTTTGCCATGGCACGGCCAGCGAAACGCGCGAGTTGAGCATGGAATCATCGTCTTATCGAAAGAACGTCCTCATGGGTGCCTCAAGCCTGTTTGCTCTGTTGCTGGCCTGGATAATCTTCTCCGGTTCCGTCCTGGCCGGAGAGACCAGGGAATTGACGCTGGCCGCCTACAGCGTGCCGAAGGAAGCCTACGAACGCACGATCATTCCTGCGTTCCAGCGGCAATGGAAACAACGGACGGGGCAAGAAGTTCGGATCAGGAGTTCCTACGGAGCCTCCGGCGCCCAGGCCAGGGCGATCATCGGAGGGTTCGACGCAGACGTGGCCGTACTCTCGCTGGAGGGGGACCTCGATCAAATCGCCAAGGCAGGATTGATTTCCCATGACTGGCGAACAGGACCGCACAAAGGGATGGTCTCCGCTTCCGTCGTCGCACTCGGCGTCCGGAAGGGAAACCCGAAGGGAATCAAAGGCTGGGAAGACCTCGCCAGGCCAGGCGTGGAAGTGCTCTATCCCAATCCCAAGACCTCGGGCGGCGCGATGTGGGACGTGGTCGCGATCTATGGAGCAGGGCTGAAACTGGCCGAACAGCAGGCAGGAGCCGGAAAGAAACCCAGCGCCGAATCGGCAGAGGCCTTTGCCTCAAGCCTGTTGAAACGCATTCAGAAAAACGTGAAGGTGATGGACAAGAGCGGGCGCGAATCAGTCACGACCTTCGAGCGTGGAGTGGGAGACGTGATCGTCACGTATGAGAACGAGTTGCTCCCGCGGATCAAGAGCCACCGCCCCTACGAACTCATTGTGCCCCAGGAAACGGTCTGGATCGAGAATCCTGCTTCCATCATCGACAAGCATGTGGACCGGCATCACGTACGCGATGTGGCCGAGGCATTTGTTGCCTTCCTCCACAGCGAAGAGGCGCAGGCCGCCTTTACGGAACTGGGATTCCGGCCAATCGGTCAGGCTACGGCACCGACATCGGCTGGCACAGCGCTCCCCCTCCCCAACCGGCTCTTTACCATTGCAGATCTGGGAGGATGGGAGACGATCAGCACCAAACTATTTGGCCCACACGGGGCCTGGACCACCACCGTCGAAGACCTGGCGCGCGGAAAATAAACGACAGACCATGACCACCCACAGGCTCCTTCAACTTGCTCTCCGCTCCGCTGCTGTCGGGTATGTCGCCCTGCTCATCCTGTTTCCGCTCGTGGCGATCGCCCATCAGTCGTTTACCGGAGGCATCGACCACTTCATACAAGACATCAGCACACCCCAAGCCTCCTCAGCCCTGATCTTGACGCTGGAAGCCGCCTTCATCACGACGGTCATCAACGCCCTCTTCGGCACCCTCTCCGCGATCGTCCTGGTGCGCTACGAGTTCCCCGGCCGATGGTTTCTCAATGCCCTGGTCGATTTGCCCTTCGCGATCCCCACGTTGGTGACTGGCTTGATGATCGCAGCCATTTATGGGCCAACCACCATTCTCGGGACGTGGCTGCAACAGGGGGGCGTTTCCGTGTTGTATGACAAGCCCGGCATCGTCCTCGCCATGCTCTTTGTGACCATGCCCTTCACCATCCGTTCATTGCAGCCGGTGCTGATGGAATTGGAGCGAGACCAGGAAGAAGCGGCCTTTAGCTTGGGGGCGAGTCCTTGGACGACGTTTTGGAAGGTCACAGTCCCCTCCGTGCTACCGGGACTCCTAACCGGCGTATTCCTGACCTTTGTCCGGGCGCTGGGCGAGTTCGGGTCCATCGTCATCGTCGCAGGCAACATCCCGATGAAGACCCAGGTGGCGTCGGTCTATGTCTATGGGGAAATTGAAAGCTACAATCCCCAGGGGGCCACATCGGTCTCGGTCTTCATCCTGCTGATTTCGTTTCTAGTGCTGGTCCTATTGGAGCGCCTGACCAGGCCACCAGGCGAACGGCTGCCCCGGTGGTTCCGCTGGTCGAAGCAGCCCCTCTCCATGATTCGTCCCTCGGAGATCGGATAAGCAGCCATGATACGTCGCCTACTCATCAGTTCTGTGTGGCTCTACTTCGCGCTGCTCCTGATCAGTCCGATCCTGTACCTCGCGGTGCATAGTTTCGACGAGGGGATCGCGGCCTTCTGGAGTGAAGTCACGAAGCCGGAAGCCCTGCACGGTTTCCTGCTCACGATCGAGATTACGGCGATCGTGCTGGTCCTGAACCTGGTTTTTGGCACGATCACCGCGCTGGTGCTGGTGCGGCAACACTTTATCGGACGAACAATCCTGAGCGGAGTGATCGACTTACCCTTCTCGGTCTCTCCGGTCATCGCAGGGTTCATGCTGATTCTGTTGTTCGGGCCCGAAACTATTCTCGGTACCTTCTTCGGCACCCTGGGGGTCAAAGTGTTATTTGCCATGCCAGCCATGGTGCTGGCGACTCTGTTTGCGACCTTTCCCTTCGTCGTCCGCGAACTGACTCCCCTGTTGCAAACGATCGGAACGGATGCAGAAGAAGCGGCGAGAACCTTGGGGGCCAACGAGTGGCAAGTGTTTCTCAAGGTGACGCTCCCCATGCTCCGATGGGGCTTTGTCTATGGCGCCACCTTGACGGTGGCCCGGGCCATCGGTGAGTTCGGCGCGGTACTCGTCGTCTCAGGAAACATCCTACTTGTGACGCAGACCGCGACCCTGCACATTTACCAGAGCTATGTGGACTTCAATTATGTGGGCGCCAATGCCGTCGCCCTGACCCTGTTGGCCGTCTCCTTTGCCATTCTGACCCTGCTTGAGCTTACGAAAGCTAAAGCTGCGGCCACGGTGGCGTAAGGCAACCAGAAAGGTATTGGCGTGAAGATCGAGGTACGAGGGCTCAGAAAACAGTTCGGTTCAGTCCCGGCTGTGTCGGACGTCTCCTTCCAAGTGAAAGAAGGGGAACTCCTCGGCCTTCTGGGACCGAGCGGCAGCGGGAAAACGACTGTCCTCCGATTGATCGCGGGACTGGAAACGCCGTCAGGCGGAGACATCTATATCGACGGGAAACGGGTCAACGACCTCTCCGTGCAGGATCGGAACATCGGATTCGTCTTTCAGCACTATGCCCTCTTCAAACACCTGACCGTCTTCGAGAACATCGCCTTCGGCCTTAAAATCAAAAAATGGCAACCGGCTGACATCACGCAGCGCGTGGCGGAGTTGCTCCAATTGATGAGCCTGGACGCAGTGGAACATCGCTATCCCCATCAACTGTCCGGAGGCCAGCGCCAACGAGTCGCGATTGCCCGATCCTTGGCCCCCAGACCGAGTGTCTTGCTCCTGGATGAGCCGTTCGGCGCCGTGGATGCGAAGGTGCGGCAGGAATTGCGTGAGTGGTTGATCCGGCTTCACGATCGCCTCAACGTGACCAGCCTCTTCGTGACCCACGATCAGGAGGAAGCGATGGAGGTCTCAGGACGGATCATCGTCTTCTCCAAAGGCAAGCTTGAACAGATCGGCTCTCCGGCCGAGGTCTATGAAGAGCCCGCGACGGAATTTGTGGCGCGGTTTATCGGAGCCATGAATATCCTCGAAGGCACAGTCATGAACGGAACAGTAAAGATCGGATCGCTTGAGTTTCCCGCCCCCAATATCCCGGACCAGGTCCAACTCCAAGTGGGATTCCGTCCCTACTATGTGAAGGTCTCCGAGGATCCCACACGCTACCGTCAGACTGCCACACTCCGGCACATCTACTTTCTCGGCGTGGCCTATCGGCTCGAAATCGAAACGGCGGAAGGACTGATCCTCCGGTCCCGCATGAACAAAGAAGAGTTCCGCCAGTACCGGTTCGAAGTAGGCCGGCCAGTCTCCTTCGCCGTGACGCAGTTTCGCTTCCTTCCGCAAGAGGGCATGTCGTTCCCCTCCTCAACGCCTCCCCAACTGCTCGACGCAGGCCCCCTCACTCCCTGACCGATCGGACCGCACGATCCTTTCATTTTATGTAATCCCAACATGAGAATGTCCGCTTTGGCCAAAGTAGAAATGTCCTCTTGTGTAGACTGGCTGCCCTCAGAGGGAGGGCAGCATGGTCGGAGAGGACACGGTGCGTATGAGTGTGCAGGAGTTGAAGCGGGT
>CAYHQK010000171.1:0-4929 GCA_964358535.1 uncultured Nitrospira sp.
ACGGGGTAACGCTGTCTGTGCCTTATCACTCATTCATCCATTCCTTTATCCCCATATCCCGCTATCCCCGTTCGTTTCTAAATTACGGCAGCTCAAAGTAGCCGCGAACGAGGCCGCAGACGAGCAGAAACCGGAGGCGTACCCTCGGGGTACGTTGAGGATTTCCTGCGAGTTGAGAACGAAGCTGGCGACCATTTTCAGCAGCCGCTACTCGGAGACGGGGATGAACTGTCGTATCCACGCTCCGAAACTGCCAGGATTCCTGCTTTGGATGTACACAAGTCCAGGCCCTCGAAACCGGCAGACAAATCCTTCGCCAGAGGTAAAACTGGCAACCCAGCCGGAGGTGGCCTTCTCGATGTTGTAGGAAGTCGTGGCGGACCAGGCCACCAGGTGGCTGTTGTCCACAATGTATTCCTGATCCGGCTTCAACTCGATCTTGTGAATGGCCCCAAAGCTGTTCAGGACGAGCGTTCCTTTTCCACTGATCTTCAGGATGAAGAACCCCTCTCCCCCCAACAATCCGCGGCTCAGGCTCTGCATCTTGCTTTCGATGACAACCCCGTCGGCGCCAGCAAGGAAGCCATCTTTTTGGACCATGTACTCGTTCACGCCATCGAGTTCCAGGATGACGATTTCGCCCGGCACCGTCGGGGCCAGTAACGCTTCGCCTGGTCCTCGGCTGGCGCGCAACGTCTGGAAGAAGAATTTCTCTCCCGTCAGGAACTTTCGCGATAGGGCTCCGAGGAAGCCGCCTTCCATCTTGCTTTCAATGTCGATGGTCGGGGAGCAAGCCACCATCGCGCCGGACTCGGCCTTGATATGCTCGCCCGCCGTCAGTTCCACCCGCACCATCGGAAAGGCCCCTGGATATAAGATCTCGCTTTTCATCTTTTCGTCTCTCCCTAACTTGTGAAGTCTTAAGAACAGGTGTCCGTTCACTGCGCAGAGGATTCTGTGGAATACCACCGGCCGTGTCAAGCAGCAGCGCGGGCAGGATCACACTGTCAAAAGAAGATCGAAACTCGACGAGCGGCAGGACGACAGGGCCGGTTATGGGAACAGGGCGCGGGGACTTTCGAACATAGAGGACTGGGCGCCGGGAATCGTCGCCACGATATCGCGCTGGAGATCACCATCTTGATCTTGACCGTCTGGCCCGACACTGTACATCACGCCCCTCTGCTGATTCACCAACATGGGAAGGCCGGTAAAGGGATCGTGATAGTCCTGCCCTGCTTGGGCAAGACGCGTGAGCACATTGCCCTCTTGTGTGCCTCGTCTGATCCAGGCTTGCAAGCTGGCCAAGCGAAGCCTCACATCGGTCTCGACCATACGTCCGACATAGGGATCCCATGAGGGAAGCGGCTCGATGCCGATGAGATGCTCGACCGGATTCGCTAGATAGTCCAGCATCCCGGCAGCGGGAGTCCTGACGAAGCCAGACAATTTCGGCAGATTGGTATAACGACGTTCCGCTACGGCCCTGCCCGCCGTCTCGTAATAGTCCGCATAGGCATTGGATCGCCGCTGCACGGGAAGGGGCATCATTGCGGCCAGGGACACATACAGAGGACGCTCGTTCGCCTTGTCGTGTTTCAGGCTGCTCGTCGCGTCTTTAATCGCCCAGAGAAAATGGCTCTGCATCGGCCATCGGAGGGACAGTTCAGCCTGATCGAGGGGACGCACAATCTTGCCAAGCCGGCCGATGGAGGTCCAGTCGAGGTCCTGCCGAAGCAAGAGACCGGACGCAACCGCCACGTCCTCCTGTATCGCCGTGGCTGCCAACATCTTCACCATCAGCGTCTTCGAATGTCCCAGCGCCACACGCCAGGCTCCCATGTCGGTCTCCAGGCGGTCGAGCCCGGCGCTCAGATCCTGTGTGAACCCTTCGGCCAGGTACAACCGATGAGCTAAGAGAATATGCGCACAGTTCGGACTCGCAAGTTGTCCGTATCCCGCATCCTCAAACGGCATCGAGAGCCATCGTTGATAGCGTTTGAGGGCGAGCGATTCTTGGGTTGCCCATGATCGTACCGCTTCGGCCTTCCCCTTCAATTGCGCCACAGGATCAGCGCCGGCAAACCATCCCCGGACCACCGTGGCGGAGGCCATGGCCGTCACTCCCCCGTGTCTCTCATCGCCGACCATACAGGCTTGCGCCGCCTGAAGATCCGGTTCTTCCATCCTCCGTTCCTGCCCGACTTGCATGGGATCCCGTTCCGAAGAAGCCTCGAACCCCAACAATAAAAAATACCCGTTCTTTGCTGGGTCCGTATGGGTCTGAGGAGCACTCGCCGTCAGGCTTTGGTAGCCCGGCGTCGGAGGTTCTTCCATGACGAGCCAGGCCAGCCCCACCAGTCCGATGCCAATCGCCACCAGGGCTGCACAGGAAAATACGAGCCCTGCGCACAACATGGCCAGAGCTTGCGTCCTTGAGACGCAGTGGCTGAGAAGCGACGGGAGACCGATATGGCACGTCACAACCAGAGGGAGCAGACTTGGCTGGACCATCAGATCCAGATCCTGCGCGCGAACCTGGCTGTTCGCTGCCGTTGCATCGGCGAAGACCTCCACCGCCGGTGCTGCAACCGAGGGGGCCGGTTCAGGATTCGAGTGGAAAGATTCGATCACGGAAGCTGGCTCCGCCACCTGGGACGGCTGACTCACCGTGACAAACGTGATCGAGTCACTCGCCTGGGCCCACTCCGGCCTCGGATCGACCAGAGGCACAACTTCTTCTACGACGGGGGCCACCACCTCAGCGACGGGAACGACCGTCTCTGAAGGGGCCGATTCCCATCCACCGCTACGAGACCGTTCTGCAACCGATTCAGAAGATTCTTCCACCAACGGTAACGGGGTCGGCGGAACAACTGTACCCTCGCCCTTTTCCTTGTCCCAGTTCTGCTTCTTGATAGAGGGACGGTGTGTCTGCACCGCGACTTCGCCGGTGCTCCACTGCGAGGGCGCGTCGGGCGCGGACTGAATGGGCCCGAGGAGACTGTCATGTTGCTCTGCGCAAACCGGTTCAGGCTCGGATGGCGCTTCCGGCGCAATCGCGAAAATGGGCGGCTTTGCTGCGGAGGTAGCTGAACCTATTTCCTCCGGCTGCTGCATCGTAAAAGAGGGGAGAGAAACGGACTCCATTTCACCGGCCAGCTCAACCGGCTCCGACACAAGCGGCGCAGGAGGGGCTGCTTCTTCAACCCTGATAGCGAAATCCTCTGTCGGTTCCTGCAACATGGAAGCAGGCGTTTCAAGCAATTCAACGGCAGATGGGATGGCCAGCCCTGCATCAGCAATGTCTGTCTCGGTGATCGCGAGTGTTTCGCCAGGAGGCGACAGCATCGTGCCTTCCACAGATGGCGCGGAAGGAGGCGCAATCGGATGAGGCGCAAGCCGCTCACCTGTTTGGATGTCGAAAAGAGAAGCAAACTGAAGGGCCACGGGACTGGCCGGCTCCAGCGCGCGAACTTTGGCATAGAGCTCCGCTGGCTTCTGAGGATTCTCAGGAATCGGATCCTCGATGAGGATATCGATCGCCTTGCCCAATTCTGCCACAGCCCCCATGGTATCGCCTTGCCCCTCATACACATGGGCTAAGAGCTCAAGGAAGGGAACGCAACGAGGCCCGGCGGCCAAATATTCGCGCAGCAGCGATTCGGCCAGCCAGAAGTCTTGCCGTCCGATCGCTTCAGTGGCGAGTGACTCAAAGGCTTGCCGAGCCGTGACAAGACTGCCAAGTCGTAGATGCAGCGTAGCAAAGAGCCTGCGGGCTTCCGTGTTGTGCGAATCGAGCGCGAGCAGCTCCTTCACCGCAACAACCGCCTTGCCGTACTTGCCGGCGTTCATCTGGGCGATGGCATCTTCAAGCAGCGCGCTTTTCTCGCCATAGCCAACAAAATCCCCTTTCACCACCCGTGCAGGAGTCTTTTTGTCAGCTTTTTGAGAGGCTTTTTTATCTATCTGCACAGTCCACCCTTAGCAGGCCATTACAGGGTGCCAGATGGCTCTCCTAGCCACTTTTCGCCAAACGTCACATCACCTGTGGTTTCTCATGATCTTCGAGGGGAGAACCAGGATATAGAGGTGCAATCCTAGTGCCACCAGAACTTTCGCGCGTGGCTTGACCAGCCCTGTATTATCGAGACGTTAGTCGAGACCGTTCTCCCCCCTTCATGGTCTTTCACCAAAAATGAACAAGATGGCCAAAAGCTCGCAAGGGATCCGTTAAGCATGCAGGAGCAGCGGATCGATCAACCAACAGAAGGATTTGATTCCTGGTCAGGTTCGATAGCAGGCGAGGCGCGGGCGTTTCGTGAGGTCGCTGAGATGCAAGGTTGTCTTGACTCGAATCGTATGACGATATTATGATCGATCATGAATTGGTAGGGAGGTGCATCATGGCCGTGACGACGATTTCACCGAAGTTCCAAATTGTGATCCCCAAGGAAGTGCGGGAGAAACTCCGTCTTGCCCCAAGCCAGCGCTTGCAGATTATTGAGAAGGGCGGAGTCATCACCCTGGTGCCAGAAGTCCCCCTGAAATCACTGAAGGGTGCGCTCAAGGGCATGTCCACGGTGGGTCTTCGGGAGAAGAAGGATCGCCTGTGAAGGTCTTGCTGGATTCCAGCGGCTGGATTGAATTCTTTACGGGTGGACCGCTCGCCGAACGGTATGCGCCCTATCTCACTTCTCGGCATCAGCTCATCACGCCGACCATCGTGCTGTATGAGGTCTACAAGAAGATCAAGCGGGAGCGAGGGGAGGAAACGGCGTTATTGTTCGCGGGACGGCTCAGTGCGACCCAGATGGTTCAACTAACAGAATCGATCGCCCTGCTAGCCGCTGATGTGAGCTTGCTGCACGGCTTGGCCATGGCCGATGCGATCGTGTACGCGACAGCCCAAGACCAGGGGGCCGAAGT
>CAYHQK010000172.1:0-4864 GCA_964358535.1 uncultured Nitrospira sp.
AACTCGATATTCCCATTTGCTATGACGCCTTCGCCAAGGCCGGAGCGATTCTCGGGCATGGGGGCATCGTGGTCTACGATGACGAAACGAACATGGTTGAGCTGGCGCGGCACTTCATGGCCTTCACGGCGGACGAGTCGTGTGGCAAATGTACGCCCTGCCGGGTCGGGTCGGTGCGGGGTCGAGAAATTCTTGAACGGATTCAGAGTGGCCAGGGAACAGAGGCGGACCTCGTTCTCCTGTCAGACCTCGGTGAGACGATGATGAGCGCCAGTCTCTGTGCCTTGGGAGGGCGAGCGCCTTACCCGGTGCTGACGGCAATCGAGCATTTTGGAAACGAATTTAGAGGGAAGCTGTCAGCCATCAGCCGTCAGCAGTGAGCTGATCGCTGAGAGCTGATTACTGAGGGCTATGAATATCATCATCAACGGTAAGAAGGTGTTTGCCGAGCCGGACGACACGGTCTACCAGGCCGCCAAGAAAGCCGGGATCTCTATCCCGAGCCTCTGCGCGTCCGATCACCTGAACCCGTTCGGGTCCTGCCGCCTGTGTCTCTGTGAAGTTGAAGGGCAGAGCGGGACTCCTGCGACTTGTACGATGCCGGCGCGAGAAGGACTCGTCGTGCGGACTGACACAGAACGGCTCCAACGGCTACGGCGCAACATCGTCGAGCTGTATCTTTCTGAACAGCCTGCTACCGGTCCCCTGCCGGAGGAACTGCAGCGTCTGGCTGCTTCTCATGGAATCCGTTCCATGCGCTATCAGAATCCAGCGCGCCGTCAGGCCTATCGCGACGATTCGAATCCGTTCTTCACGTTCGATAACGTTGCCTGCGTGTCCTGTGCCCGTTGCGTGCGGGCCTGCGATGAAATTCAGGGCACCTTCGCCTTGACGATGTTTGGTCGGGGCTTTGAGTCCAGACCGGCTGCGGGAGCCGGTTCTGTCATGGGTGAAGCGGCGGCGTTCGCCACATCCAACTGCGTCTCTTGTGGCGCCTGCGTGAAGGAATGTCCGACCGGTGCTCTGACCGAGAAGCGGCTGCTGGAGCAGGGGGCGCCGACCGGAACCGTCCGCACGACCTGCGCCTATTGCGGCGTGGGCTGTGCCTTTGACGCTGGGGTGCGGGACGGTCGCGTGGTGACGATGATGCCGGCAGACGACGGGCCGTCGAATCAGGGCCATGCCTGCATGAAGGGACGGTTCGGCTGGACCTATCATGATGCGCCGGATCGGCTGCGCGTGCCGCTGCTGCGCCACGGCAACGAGTGGGAAGAGATCTCCTGGGACGATGCTTTGGATCGGATCGCGCAGGAATTTACGCGCATCAAGACCGATCATGGGCCTGATGCCCTCGCGACTATTTCATCCAGCCGCGGTACGAACGAAGAAAATTATCTGTTCAGCAAGTTTATGCGTTGCGTGATCGGCACCAACCACATCGACAACTGCGCCCGCGTCTGTCACAGCGCGACCGTCACCGGCATGATGGAAACGCTGGGCGCTTCCGCTGCGACCAATTCCATTCAGGATTTCGATTTGGCCCGCCTGATTCTGGTGGTGGGGGCGAATCCAACTGAGTCCCATCCGGTGGTCGGGGCCCGGATCAAGCAGGCGCAACGGCGAGGGGTGCCCGTGATCGTGATCGACCCCAGGCGCACGGAGCTGGCGAGGCTGGCCGATCTACATTTGCAACTGCGGCCCGGCACCAACGTCGCCTTGCTCAATGCCATGGGCCATGTCCTGGTCAAGGAAGGGCTTCTCGATCGGACTTTCATTGCGGCCAGGACCGAAGGACTTGAGGATTGGCTCAAGACGGTCTCGGATTGCACGCCGGAAGCAGCTGAAGTCATCACCGGCGTGCCGGCTCACCTCATCTACCAAGCAGCCAGGCGTTATGGGAGTAGCGGCGGGTCGCTCTGCTGCCATGGTCTCGGTGTATCGGAACATCGCTGGGGGAGTCACGGGGTCATCGCGCTCTGCAACCTGGCCTTGGCCACAGGTAACATCGGAAAGCCCGGCACCGGCATCAATCCCCTGCGTGGGCAAAACAATGTGCAGGGGGCTTCGGACATGGGCTGTCTGCCGACCTACTTTGCCGGCTACCAGAGTCTGGACGATCCAAAGCTGGCAGCGCTGCATCAGACGGTCACAGGCCGTCCCTTGCCCACGAAGCGCGGCATGAAAACGCCGGACATGTGGGACGCGGCGATTGCTGGCCGGCTCAAGGGACTCTGGATCATCGGCTACGATGTCGCGCAGACCGACCCGAATTTGAAGAAGGTGCATGAGGCCTTGAAGCAGGTGGAGTTTCTGGTCGTCCAAGATTTGTTTCTCTGCGAGACCGCGAAGTTCGCCCATTTGGTGTTGCCTGGCGCCTCGTTCCTGGAAAAGGACGGCACCTTTACCAATCTTGAACGGCGCATTCAGCGTATCAGGAAAGCGGTGGAGCCGCCTCATGGGATCCTTCCTGATTGGCGCGTGGTCTGCAAGGTGTCCACCCGGATGGGCTATCCCATGCCTTACCGACATCCCTCGGAGATCATGGACGAGATTGCGACATTGACGCCCATGTTCGCCGGGGTGTCCTATGACCGGCTGGACCAGCATGAGGGTTTGCAGTGGCCTGTGCCGGCTGCTTCGCATAAGGGCACGTCGCTGATGCATCAAGAGACCTTCCCGAAGGGAAAGGCGCACTTCGTCGCGGTCGAGTATCTGCCGCCCGGTGAAGCCGCGAGCAAGGACTACCCCTTTATCCTGACCACGGGCCGCATTCTCCAACATTACAACTGCGGGGCTCAGACCAGGCGGACGGATATTTTGGACCTGGTCGATACGGACGTGCTGGAAATGCATCCGACCGATATGAAGGCGCTGCGCCTGGACGACGGGGCGCTCGTTCGTCTGATGAGTGCCCGTGGCGAGGCCCTGCTTCCCGCCGTGGGGAGTGAGCGGGTGTTGCCGGGACATCTCTTCACCAGCTTTCACTTCCCTGCTTCAACGGTGAACGAATTGCTCTCGTCGAGCGCGGATGAAAGCTCGAAGTGCCCTGAGTACAAGGTCTCCGCCGTGCGAGTGGAGCCGGTGGAACGGGAAGAACTCGATCCGGAAGATGAAGCGGAACTGCGGCAGATGCATCGCCAACTGATCCTGTGAGGAACCAATGGAGCAGCCGACCCCCCCGATATTGACGCTCGATGCCTACGCCCCGGCTCAGATCGCAGAGCGTGTCTGCAAGATCGGGTTGGCGAAAGTCACGACGTCGGTGCCGACGACGATTGCGCTGGCCCTCCTGGCAGGAGCGTTTATCTCGCTGGGCGCGCTGTTTTACACGGTCACCGTGACGACGGGGAATGAGGCTCCGGTCCCGTTCGGGCTCCTCCGACTCGCGGGGGGCCTGACGTTCAGCTTGGGCCTTGTGCTGGTGGTCGTGGGCGGGGCGGAACTCTTTACCGGAAACAACCTCATTGCCATGGCCTGGGCTGTCGGCTGTGTCCGGACGAGCCAGGTGGTCAAGAATTGGTTGTGGGTCTATATCGGCAACTTTCTCGGTGCAGTCGGCACCGCTGCCCTTGTGCTGCTGGCTGGTGTGCAGGGGCTCGGAGGTGGAGCCGTCGGGGAGACGATGGTCCAGATCGCGCGCAACAAGATCGCACTCGATCCGGTCTCGGCGGTGGCCCGTGGCATCCTCTGTAACGTGCTGGTCTGTCTGGCGGTCTGGCTCTGCATGGGAGCGAGATCCGTCACGGACAAGATCCTCGCGATTATTCTCCCTATCAGCGCCTTCGTGGCCTGCGGATTCGAACATTCCGTCGCCAATATGTATTTCCTTCCAATCGGCATCGTGCTGGCAGCCGGCGGCCCAGCTCCCCTTTCAATTCTCGGAGCCGTGAGCAATCTTGCGCTGGTGACGATCGGGAACATCTTTGGCGGGACGATTCTGGTGGCCCTGGTCTATTGGTTTATCTATCTTCGCGCGGAAGGCGAGGGGCCGGCCGTTGGCTAAGGGCGACCCCTCTCATGGAGGCGCAGCATGGTTGGCAACACGAACAAGCAAGAGTCCAAAATCACGGTGAGTGTGATCAAGGCAGACATCGGCGGGTGGGTCGGTCACTCGGCGATCCATCCGGCGTTGATCGAGAACGCCAACGGGAAGCTCGCGACGGCCAAAACTAGCGGGATGCCAATCGGATCGCGGATGTGCTGCGTCTGCATGGCCCCTTCGAGCCGCACCGGTTGCCTCTCGAGGAGATGGAGTATACAACCATGCCGGAGATTATGAAGAAATTGGAAGGCCGCTGGGCCAAATTTTAGCAGGCTGTTGAAAAAGGCCGCCAGCATCGTTCTCGCGCCGTTCAGACCCTCAACGTACCCCTGAGGGTACGCCTCGGGCCTTCACTCGCTGCGGCCTTGCTGGACGGCCATTTTGAACAGCCTGCGAGTCTTGGTTGCAGCCTGTGATTGCACCATGGTGTCTGTGTGGACTTCACGGGGTTTCGTAACAGCTTTTCAGGGGAAACAGATGACGTTGGAGAGAACGACCGTTGGAATACTGGTCGGGGGCGGGCCGGCGCCCGGTATCAATAGCGTGATTAGCGCGGTGACGATCCGCAGTATTCTTGGCGGCTGCGACGTCGTCGGGATCATCGATGGATTTAAGTGGCTCATGGAGGGAAGCACGGGGCAGGTGCGTCCCCTCTCGATCGAACAAGTCAGTCGCATCCATTTTCGCGGCGGGTCCTATCTGGGCACGTCGCGGGCAAATCCGACCAAGAAGGCCGAGTCGATGGCCAACGTCTTGTCTGCCTTGCAGAGGCTGGGGATCACGAAGCTCGTGACCATCGGCGGGGACGATACGGCCTTTTCA
>CAYHQK010000173.1:0-4848 GCA_964358535.1 uncultured Nitrospira sp.
AGATGGAAGTGGGTGATTTCCGCCAGCTCTCTGAACGACATCGGTTCGCCGAAGGTCGCATCCGATCCGCGATAATGGTTAGCAATACCCTGTGGCGAAAGTCCGGTCATGCTATGAGCCCAGAAAAAAGAAAACAAAAACCCGATCAACATCAACAGCAAGAACTGGGTGTAGAGCAGCCTGATATGGCGATCAGAATCACGGAGTTTGAATCGTTGATTGAAATTTTTCATGCTGGGACACTCGGCCCGCGTATCTTAGTTGCCGAAAATTGATGTGAATAAGCCCTTGTCAGTCTTGCGGGATGAGACAGTATCGCTGCCCAGCCCTGCCGGTTTCAAATAGAATTCGTCGATGAGGACCAGCACGCGTTTGACGCCGGCGCTCATGGAGCGCACAGACATGGTGGCTCCGCTGATGTTAATGATGTCCTTGTTGATCCGAATCGGATCCATTACCGTTTTGCCGTCGTACTGAGAGTTGAAACGTTTTGTCCTGACTTCACTGCCTTTGGCGTCCCGAAACACAAGGAGTTCCACGTCGGTACAGGTTCCCTTGGCATCGACGCCGACCATATAGGTCATGGGCTTGTACTTGCCGATGGTATGGTGAATCATGGCATAGCCGTCGATCTTGTCGCCGGTTTGACCGATGTAGAGTTCGAACGAATCCTCGGGGAACTTCCATCCGATCCGCTGTTCGATCAGTTCCTTCTTCTCCGGGGTAAGCCTGATCAGTTCCTTGCGAACCTGCTGAGACTTTGGCATGACGGCCTTCAGGGCTTCTTCTTCCGTCATGAACTCTTCATACTTGAAATCGTCGTCTTTAAGAAATCGGCGCAACTCATTATCCCAGATCTTCTCGCCGGCCAGGACGGGAAGTGTTGAGGATGTGAACAGGACTGCAAGGGCTATGGTGCGGAACGCACTCAGGTTAGTGAGCATCCATGCTCCTTTAATTTGGCGTCAAGACGACGTTGCACATCGTTCATGACATCTGCTGATGGATCGGTGTCGGCCCAGCCGAAGAGGCGAGATCCCCCTCGAAAGGCCCAGCGCTGCCGCTCCTCTAGAAAACTAACTTTCGTCACGTCGTCGAGTCGTTTCACTGTGAGGGTAATACGGGACCGATCTTTGCTGTTCGCCAAGTCACGTTGAAGCGCACCAAAGGTTCGTCCCGGCATCGGGATTTCCAGCCAGCCGGTCACGATCAGGCCTGCATCCTTGTCCTGCGTGTTGATCGCGCGATCTTTTACCGCATCGAGCGCTGCCTCCCAGGCATGGTCGTAGCGGCACACTGCATATCGTTCCTGCATGCCGATGGTGGAGGCGCAGGCGGTCAGGATGGCTGGTAACAGGAACAGTGCGAATAATCGATGAACCATGAGTAGCCTGTCTTATCCCTCTTCGAAGCGCCCCACCCGGAGGTGGGGCGCTTCAGTTATATGGCTAGAAGTATGTCGCAGCTTGAATCAAGAACCCATTCCCATTCATCGGGCTATTTGAATTGCCCAGGTCCCCGGCATCGGTCAAGCCCAATGCATTTTTCTGGGTATTAAACTGCCAATCAAACTTAAACACCGTATCTTCAATTGGCCTGAAGTTCAAGCCGAGCGTCAGCCGTTCCAACTCCCGGCGATTTCCCAGAGTATTGGGCCTATTTCGAGTGCGGTCATCGGTGTCAGTGTCCACATGTTCCCAACGCATGACGGCGGTGAAGGTCGAGGCATCCGAGAAGTGGCTTGGAGCCCATTTCTTCAGGAAGTCCGGCATGAAGTGATAATTCCCCTGAATGTAGTAGCCTTGCATGCCAGCCGGCCCGATGCCGCTACCGGCAGTGCCAGTTGCATTATTGTTGCTGATTCTAGACCAGGCAGACTCTCCGATGACCTCAAACGGGCCTCGCTGGAGCGTCCAGTCTACGGCAAATATGTCGATGTACCCGGCTCCGGTGGTACCGTTTGCCGGCTTGTACTGACCATGAAAGCCGGACCCGGCGACTTCAATGCCCAGCCTCGGGCTGAACGCAAGGCGCCCGACAACCGCCTTGTTGTCGTCACGGTCCCGGGAGACGCTGCCTCGCGCGCTTCGGACTCCCTGATCGGTGATTGCCCCCGCAGTCTGGCTCATGCCGTTGACCACGTAGATTTCATAGTCCAGCTTGGACTGGGAGGAAGGATAGAGGGTGCCGTAGATCCCGGCGCCTGCTTCGAACCAGGTGCTGGGAATGATGATTCTCGAGACCATCGGCCGATCGACCAGGTCGTTCAATGGCGAGTCGTGCAGCAGGTTGAACTTGCCGATCGGCATGAGGAGGATACCGGCGCGAATATTGATCGCTTCCTTCACGAGGTAGTCGATTTGTGCGAACTCAATCTGCATGGAGCCGTCAGTTCCCTGCGGAGCATTCGTCCCGCCGCGCTCCATCTCGATTTCCGTTGCGAACTTCACGTGGTCGGTAATGTCTGCATAGATGAAGGGCACCATCCGCTGTTGGCCGAAGCTATTGCGGCTGGGATTGTCCAAGTTTTGACGCGAAAGATTATTGTACATGACATCCGCGTAGCCACCGATCGTCGCCTTCGGCGCACTCAAAAACGGTTTAGCGTAGATCAGTTTGCCTGATCCGGTTGAGCTGAATCCCAGGGGGATATTTTCTTCGCCCTTCCGCTCGACCCTGATGTCGGTGATCGGCCCAGTTGGAGCCGGATACTGACCGGCAGGTGAGGAGGATCGCTCAACGTGAACTTCCCGCTGCTCGTGCTCCTGCGATTTCTTCAGCGCTTCCTCAAGTCTATGCACTCGTTGCTCAAGGCTTTCCTCTGCGAAGACCGGTGTGACCGACAGCGCAATGATCGAAAGAGCCCCGAGGATTGACCGCATCCTCATTGCAAACCTCCATGAAAATAGTGGTGATGGTCTGACTCGGGACTCAACGGTCTCTGGTCGTGTTGATAATCCATAATGACTGCTCGCACGAGAGATGAGCGATAGCCTCCTTTCATGACGCGTGACCAGGTGAAAGCTCTGTCCAGCCTTCGATCGCTGTGAAGGGGATAATAATAATCCTTTTGCAGCGTTTGCATTTCAGTTCGAGACCTTGCCCTCGTACCTTGGCAATGAGCTGTCCGCACTCACAGCGGGTTTCATTGCTCTGGCAGCCACCCGACGCGGGGAGTTTTGTTGTAACCATGTTAAGGCCTATAGCTGTAAATGAAATTGAGAACGATTATTAATATCTTAAGGTGGGCGATATTGTCAAGAGGCGTGCGGACAATTTTCAAAGCGGATGGAAAATGCTTTCCCGCTGAAGATTGCCTATAGTTCTGCCATATTATATTCATAGAGACTAGGTCGGCTATGACAGGTAAGGCTGCGACGTGCTGATTTTGTTGAGTTGTATCGGGTGCGGTGGGTCATAGCCGTGGAACTGCTATCCCTTCCGTGTTCAGCGGCATATCTGATGAGAATCTGCTTATGTCTGTGATTCGAATTGTTGTATTTGCATGCTGTATTTTTCTCATTTCAGCAATGGAATCGGGGTGTGTAGGACTGCCGCCTGCTGTACCAGCTGTGGCAGTGAAGCGGACACAGCTGCATATGGGAACGCTCGTTTCCGTCACGGCTGTGGCGCTAACCCATGAAGATGCGAACCGGGCAATCAATGCCGGGTTTATGGAAATCAAGCGGCTTGAGCAGTTGCTGAGCACCTGGATTCCAATGAGCGAGCTTTCTCGCGTGAATGCTGCGGCGGGAGTTATGCCGGTCCCTGTGAGCCCCGAAACGTTGACGGTCGTCCAACGTGCGATGCAAGCCGCGGACATGACCGGTGACGGTTTCAATATTGCCATCGGTCCGGCGGTCGATGCGTGGCGAGTGACTGAAAGCCAGCGTATCCCGACAGAATCTGAATTAGAGGCCCTCCGTCCCTTGGTGGACCTGCAGTCGGTACATGTCGATGTGCGGGCACAGACGATCTATCTTGAGAAATCAGGGATGAGGATCGATGTGGGAGGGATTGGCAAGGGTTACGCAGCCGATCAAGCCGTGACGGCCATGAAGAGGGCCGGGGCTGTTGCCGGAGTTGTGGCGCTCTCAGGGGATATCAAAACATTCGGCCGGTTGCCTGGCGGGAAGATGTTTCCCGTCGGCATTCAGCATCCGCGACAGGAGGGAGCAGTGCTGGCCTGGATCGATTTACAGGACGAAGCCATTTCTACCGCAGGAGATTACGAACGGTTCTTTGAGCGGGATGGGGTCCGCTATCATCACATTCTCGATCCGCGCACGCTCCAACCGGCGCGCGCCTGCCAGAGTGTGACGGTCATTGCTAAAGAAGGGGTCTGGGCGGATGGCCTCGATACGGGCATTTTTGTGATGGGACCGGAGCGGGGAATGGAGCTCGTCGAACAGTTGCCGGATGTCGAGGCCATCATTGTCGGTCACGACGGCCGCGTGTTTCTCTCATCCGGGTTAAAGGCCCGCATTCGGTTTCCGTCCGATTCCGATGCCAAAGGCCACGCTCAATAATGCGGATTCTTCAGCAATTCGTGTTTATCTGCGCCCTAGGGGCAGTCAGTGCCTGTTCGGAGTTCGAAACCCAGTACTTCAAAGATCGCGTCAATGAAGCCACCGCCGAGCGAGTAGCCAAGCGCTATGGTCTGCCCCATAAGGTTGAGCAGCGTGAGGGGCGTCAAACGGTCTGGACGTATTTTGAGCGGGGGAGCGCCACCTCAAGCTATGCCGGTACGGCCCGTTCATCTTTTTGTCGAGCCTATGCGCTGACATTTGATCGAGAAGGGATCCTGCGCGACTGGAAGCAGCTGGAGTGCCAGGGGTAATCGTCGAT
>CAYHQK010000174.1:0-4805 GCA_964358535.1 uncultured Nitrospira sp.
CTACGACTCGCGCGAGCGTGGGGTGGTGGTCCCAACGGGATTTGAACCCGTGTTTTAATACGACTACGACTTCGCCCATATTTTTCAGTGCATTCGAGCATTTACTTCAAGTCAGAAAGGGGCACGACTTAAACAGGAGAGTGTCAAATTGGGTCGACGATGTCCACATTGCCGCCCAACGCCGCGTTGAACAGCACGAGGCACAGACACAGCAGGAAACGGTGCGCCGCTTCACCACGTTGGCCTCGAACGCAAAGTTAGGTTCAAGGCAATTAACCGGATCACTCATTTCTCTACACGAAGTCGATTAAGCATAGCGAGTAGGTCTTCTTTCAACAACACCAACTCACATAGCTTTCTTTGTTTTTCGTTTTGATCGAGGGTCATGACATCAAGGGCAATGTATGTGCCGTCGAGTAACGCGGAGGCGTGCTCTGGGAATTGAAGCCAACGTTCTGATACTTGGCAAGGCACGCGACGCGCGTTGAGGTTGAGGCGAGCACGCCGTTCTTTGCTGCCAGGAAACCGAGTTATCTTTCCCATATAACCCTCTTGAACCTAACGCTCGGCTCACCCGCGCAGCCGCAGGCCTCGTCGAGGTGAAGCGGGTGGTGAGACAGCATCAAATGAGTTTCTTCCATCGCTTGAAGGCCGAAATGTCCTCAGCCGTGAGAATGAACCACTCGCCCTCCCCGCGCTTGCCTTCGAACCGCTTGTGCCAGTAAGCCTCAACGCCGACCGGATCATCGGTTTCTATGCGGTGAATTGTCGTGGGAGGAATCGGAATCTTGATGCCGAGCTCCCATTCTCTACGCCCCATCGAATTTGTGCGACCGATTTTGTGATGTTTTCCGGATTTCATGAGATACACAAATCCGGTAGCAATCTTCGTTTTCGAACTACCTGCCGTAGTGGCGAGTTCTCCAATCGTTTGCAGCTTGGCCTCACACAGGGTGCGCACGTTCTCAAAATCAGGGGTGGCATTGCAGAAAGCAACAACTGCCCTTAGGAGCTTGCCCTTGCCTTTAAACCGACGAAAAGTTTTCTCACTAGGAAATCCAGGATTGCTGTTTGATTCTCGAATTAATTCGCCTTGTAGCGGAAGGCGGCCTAGCTTCGCCATGAGCTTCGCGTAGTTCTCAGCGAGCGACTCCTCGCTAAAGGGCTGCTGAAAAGCATTGCGAGCGAAGCCGGCCTCTTGCACCGCATCGCCCCACCGTAACCAATGCAACGGGTACCAATCCGATTCCTTGATACCAGTTTCGCGTTCAAATAAGCGCACACCGGGAGGCTTCCCGCCGTTTGAATCGGCAAGACGTTTGATCTCCGCCAAAATGTGTCGTTTGTCTGTCATTGATGCTGTCCAATACAGTCTAGGCGGACCCGTGTAAGAGCTTGATCTGCCAATTTCTGCCGACTTAACATGCCGTCATTAATTCGCGGACAATACGCGACAACCGATGCCTTTTCAATGCGTTGAAGCCACTCATCCATGTACCATGTATATTGGCATCTGATGCGAGGATCGGACTAATACCCCTTCCGAATCGACTCAGAGCCCGCCCAGCGGACTGCGGACACCGAGGCCAGAGAATCGGGAACATTCTGAATCTCCGATGGGTCGTTGCGGGTATGGGGTAATGTGACGAAAGGCAGAGACTGCTCGCCCATCACGACGCCTCTCGCCTTACAGGCCCGCCGAGGTCGAGTTCCTTGTGTACATTGCGCGGAGGCATGAGCTTGACCATGTTCTCCAGTCGATCGAGCTGGCGTCAGCATCATCTCCTGCCGAAGGTCAGTGGGTTATCCCAGAATGGCGCTGAGGGCCTGTCGAAGGGCGGCTTGATCGGTCGGCGTGAGTCGTCCAAGTTTTTTGAGCACAAGAGCTGGATCAATGGTGGTAAGGACCGGTTTGAGGACGGAGGGTTTGAGTAGCCCCGCACCCTGCCAGTCCTGGACTTGAACCTCACCCACGGAGAGGGTCGATGGCTGTTGACTGGTCACGGCCATGATGAGGAGATCCGGGCGCGCCTGATGGTATGCAGGGCTGCTGATCACCACGGCAGGCCGACGTTTGACAGCTGATTGATCCGTGAAGGGAAAGGGGACTAACACGAGATCCCCGAACTTATAGCCGGTCATAGTCGGCGTCGGCGGGGTTGTCCCAGACTCGCGTGAAGGCGGTTGTGGCGAGTTGTCCGGCGGCATGGGTCAGACCACGCTCATCCGCCTCACGATGCGCCAGAAAATCAACGAAATCTTCGACTTCAGCTAACCGTTCCTGGGGCAGCTGCCGAAGTTTCTCTAAAATCGTCTCTTCATAAACCTTGGTCATGTGGGCCTCTACGATTATCATAAGCCTACATGCCTCCGAACCAAAGATCAATTATTTCTACACGGCTGACCTACGAAGGACAACTTGTCCCGGCCTGTCCTAAATAGCCCTAAACTGCCCCCACCTGCCTAATTCCCTTCTCGTCCTCTTTGCCCTACGCTCGTGATCACGCCGAGCGGGTGCAGGCTTGATCATCTAACAGTAATGACATGCGCACCAAAGCATCCATAAGCAGTCTCCTGCCTAATTCCCAGGTCGGGATCTCCGGCGTTATCGTGGGGCCAAGCTCTACACATGAGGAGCCCGTATGAAGACATCAGATCTGTCGATCAAGGAACTCGCGGCCATCATTGGTGTGAGCACGGATACCATTCGTCGGGCAGCTCGCAGGGGGGAGATCCCCTCAACACATGTTGGCAGGGCCTATCGATTCGATCTGCGCCAGGTTCGGCACCGGATGGAACGCAACGCCGCTGTCTACCTACAGCGGAGATCGGCTGGCGCGCCGGGCGGCGCGAGCCGGCCGCGCGCCACGCAGAACGCCCCCGATTGGTAATACGGGGGCTCGTATCGCAAAGGGCCCCCAACGAGAGGTGAGCCGTTTCCATGAAAGAACCAGCGGTTACGATGACAATCTCTGCTCCTATATGGACACCTGACGGCATGGCCGGTTCGGATCGCAGCGGGTCCCTGCATAAGAGCACCCTTCGGGAGCGACAGTGTCTGCGTTGTACACATCGTTGGTGGCCCCGCAGTCCGACCCGCACACTTCGGTGCCCGAGGTGCAAGAGCCCCTATTGGGATCGCCCTCGGCGGACGGACCTCCAAGCGAGAAATCCTCCCCGAGTGGAAAGGGAGCCGGTTGTCGCCGCAGCAACCGATATGGCCACGAAAGCAGCCGAGGCCCTGTCCTTCGCGAACGGGTTACAGATGCTTCGAGAGCTGAAGACCCTGGGGCGGAGTTGGACGGAGATGGGGCAAGAGCTCCAACGGCGGTGCGGGGTTCACTTGGACAAAGACCAACTGAAGGCCCTGGTTCGATAACGATAATAGGTCCCTGCCCCCCACCAAGTCCGGGGCAAGGACGAATCCGAGTCGCGGGGCGGGGCGAGTTGCAACGGGCAGGCCTGGAGGGCTACTGGAAGGCCGGCTCGATGCTCCATCGCACCCGCGCCGCCACCCAAGGGACGCTGGCGGACTGACGCGAGCGCAGAAGGGAACTGGGGGTGTCGGAAGACGCCCCCAATTCGTGCTGTATTGAGCAACCGCATGGACACCAAATTGATGGCCACAGAACGCTCCCAGGGCTCCCCTGACACGCTTGACGGGTGGGTGGTTCCTCCGCATACTCTTCCCCGGCGAAGTCGTGGTCGTGGCAGGGACCGGAGAGGCAATGCCATGACGCAACAGTTAGTGGATCTCGTGGAGCAGTTTTGTCAGTACCAGCTCAAGCAGCGCGGTAAAACGGAAGGAGGAGTTCAATCCTACCGCTGGGTATTAGAGCAGTTTCTGATGTTCGTCAGATCCCGCTCCGGACGGTTAGCCAGAGCAACCGACCTGACGCTCTCCACCATTCAAATGTGGATGGACGATATGGCTGGCAGTGATCTCGCCCTCAGCACGATACGCACCCGCCAGTCCACGCTGTCGAGCTTCTGTAGCTGGCTCGTGAAGCGGGGCGTGCTTCCAGCGAATCCCGTCGCAGCGATGGACCGCCCGCCTCATCGAATGGAACCCCCGCGGCAAGTGCCGACGCCGGCCCTCATGGATGCGTTGATCGCCGCGGCCCAGCAACGTCAGCGGCCTCGTGATATCGCAATCTTTCTCATCATGCGGTATACGGGGATGCGGCGCGAGTCGGTCGCCACGCTTCAAATCCGTCACCTCGATGGCACCTGGGGCTTACGACGGGTGCGCGTCAAAGGCGGACAGACGCGGGACATTCCGTTGCCGGAGAGCGTGATGGCGTATCTCCATGGGTACGTCGAAGGGTTGGCTCACACGGTGCACCAGATCGGGCCGGAGACGCCACTCTTCTGGTCCCACTGGGGACGGCGGGCCATCGGGAAGAGTCGCGAACCGATGCAGGGGAAAAACATCTGGAGGCTCTGCAAAACCTATGGGCGGCTCATCGGATACCCGATGCTGAAGCCCCATGATTTGCGTCATGGGGTCGCCATGGAGGTGCTGGAGCAACAGCATGACCTGGAACAGGTTCGGGCGTTGCTCGGGCATGCGCGCATCGACACGACACAAATCTACACGATGATTCGGCCCGCGCGGCTGAAGCAAGTGGTGTCGTTTTATGAAGAGCCGGCAAGACGGATGCTGACGAGTTAGAGCAGGCCTGCCATTTCATGTTTAAGGACCAAGTCAATGGTCCTCAAACATGATGGCAAAAACCTGAACAAAAACAATGTGGTGGTCCCAACGGGATTTGAACCCGTGTTTAAGCCTTGAGAGGGCTCCG
>CAYHQK010000175.1:0-4729 GCA_964358535.1 uncultured Nitrospira sp.
GGTGATGCGCGATACGGAAGACACGAAAAGACTCAAGTGGGTTGCAGAAGAACTGCAGAAAGAGCTCTCCCGACGACTCGGCAGATTGATCCGTCTCCGGACCACGCTGCCGCTGAAACCGTCTCACACCAATGGGTGGCGTGTGGAGCTGGGATCGTTGGGACAGGGAGAGCCCAGGTTAGAGATCTGGCACTGCGAATGGGCGGGGAAGAAAGACCAGCGGAGAATTTGGTATGGCCTGTACGCCACGCAAGCAGACAAGCTGCGGAAGAGAGTGGCCGCATTGCCAGAGTTCCTTCGGCCTGTGCGTCGGTTAAGCGAGAAGGACATGCGGCTCGCGACTGGCTCACGGTCGGACTATCTACTCAAGAAGCCGTTGGGCCCTCGTGAATATGACTGCCCCTTCTATGAGGAATATGAAGCGAGTGGGGACGAGTATGCCTACTACGGGATGTATGATTCCGCCCTTCCAGAGAGCGAGGAGCAGGTGCTGGGCATCGTGACCCGCGCAACCAGATTTTTCGAGCAGGTCATCAAAAGCCAGCAGTTCACGGCACGTTCACAGGAGAAAGAACACGAGGACGATTATGCGCAGATTGAAAATCGCCAAGTGGTGCAGCAGCACTTGGCCCGTGAACGGAATCGAGCGCTAGCGACGCAATGTCACCGGCGGGACAATTATCGATGCCAGGTTTGTGAAATGACGTTTCGTGAGGTGTATGGGGACGTCGGCAAAGCCTACGCTGAAACGCATCACATCGTTCCCCTCAATCGCCTGACGGACACGGTGGAATCGTCTCTCCATGATCTGGTCACAGTCTGTGCGAATTGCCACCGGATGCTGCACAAGCTTGACGGAGGCGAAGAAGACCTGGCGAAGCTGAGAAGAATGCTGCATCGCCGATAGAGGACCAAGTCCTCACGCTATGCCGCCGGGGTCATTGCGTGACAACCTTCGACCTCATCAGTATAATCAGCAACCTATGGCTACTACTGATCCTGCCGCGCCGAAACAACCCCTGACGTTACCGGACCGTTCTCTTGTCGCTGCCACGGTCGAGGCCAGGCTTCCCTTTCAGGGCCAATTCAAATCCCTCACGCCATTGGCCGGCGATGCGTCCAATCGCCGCTATTTCCGTATCGAATTGACCGGGCCAGCCGTTCGCCCTGTGATTCTCATGCAGCTGGCCGAAGCCGAGGCCTTCAAGCAATCGGAAGAAGCCGTGAGCGGGGCGGCCCATCAAGTTACCGAGCTGCCGTTCCTGAACATCCTCGCCCATTTATCGAAAGCCGGCCTGTCTGTGCCGAGCCTCTATCACTACGATCAGGTGGCGGGCCTGCTCTATCTCGAAGATTTCGGAGACCTCACGTTGTCGGAATCCTGTCGTGAGGCGAGTGCGGAAGAGCTGGAAGCGCGCTATACGCAGGCGGTCGATGCTCTCGTGGAGATGCAAGTGAAAGCCACCTCGCCGGCCGATCCCAACTGTCTCGCGTTCCATCGCAGCTTCGATGTGCCGCTCCTCATGTGGGAGTTCGAGCATTTCCTGGAATATGGGATCGATGTGCGGCAGGGCGCACCGATGGATGACGAGGATCGCCGTGAAATTCGCGGCGCCTTCGAGAAGATCGCCGAGTTGTTGGCGGGGGAACCCCGCGTCTTTGTCCACCGGGACTACCATTCACGCAATTTGATGGTGGATGGCGCGAGGCTGGGTGTGATCGACTTTCAGGATGCGCTGATGGGGCCTGCGACCTACGATCTTGCGTCGCTGCTGCGCGACGCTTACATCGAACTCGACGAGGCGCTGATCGACCGTCTGATCAACCGCTATCTCGATCAGATGGCGGCGCATCGGCAGGTCTGGACCAATCGGGAGGCCTTCCGCCGCCTGTTCGACTTCACGAGCATCCAGCGGAACCTCAAGGCGGCCGGGCGATTCGTCTATATCGACCGCGTCAAGGGCAATCCCAAATTCCTCGCCGATATCCCTCGCACGCTGGGCTATGTCCGTCGCAATCTCCAGAAGTATCCCGAGCTGGAGCCGCTCCGGAAGCTTCTCGCCCGCTATGTGCCGGAACTGCAGTGAAGCGTGAAAGGTGAGACGTAAAAGGTGAAACGATTGGAAGCTGTCCGTTGTTTCTTTTCCGCGTTTCGCGTCTCACGTCTCACGTTTCACGTCTTACGCCCATGAAAGCCATGATCCTCGCAGCGGGCTTGGGGACTCGCCTGAGACCGCTGACCAACACGACCCCGAAGCCGCTCCTCCCCGTGGCCGGCACACCGCTGATTGTCTGGAACCTCTTGCTCCTGAAGCGGCATGGGTTCCAGGATGTCGTCATCAATTTGCATCACCTCGGACCGATGATCGAGCAGGCGCTCGGTAACGGCTCTCGCTACGGGCTGCGGATCGTCTACTCCTACGAGCCGGTGATTCTCGGCACGGGGGGCGGCCTTAAGCAGGCGGAGCCGCATTTCTCAGGGGAGCCGGTGCTGGTGCTGAACGGCGATACGCTGGTGGAGATCGACTTGGGGGCCTTGTGGGCCTTTCACTTGCAGCGAAAAGCCGCAGCGACGTTGGTTCTGCGCAAAGATCCTGAGGCGGTACGGTGGGGGCTTGTGGAAATGAATTCGGACAACCGTATTGTCCGTATTACCGGCCGCGGAAAATCTGAGTCAGGCCCGACCCAGCCCCGCATGTTCGCCGGGATTCATATTCTAGATCCACGCCTTCTGCGTGATGTGCCACAAGGGAAGGAGTCTTCCATCATCGATGCCTACGTCGCGGCGATTCAGCGGGACGAAGCGGTGCTGGGCTACGACCATCAGGGCTACTGGTCCGACGTCGGGACTCCCGAGCACTACGCGCAAGCCGAACAGGACGCATTAACCGGCCTCATCACCCTTGCGACACGACAGTTACCTGCCTAGCAGGATGCTGAACAATCCTGCCAGCGTAAAAATCGTGAAGCGTCGTTCGTTTTCGGATTCGGACGCTTCACGCTTCACGAGCGACGAGAAAGACTTGCCTAGCGTTCAGTCTGCGGTTCTCTCATTTTTTGCTGCTTAATCAAACGGGCCAGGTAGGTGCGCTGAAGTTTGAGGCGGTCTGCCGCTTTCGTTTGATTCCCCGCAGTATTTTTCAGCGCCTGCTCGATGATGTAGCGGCTGTGCGCGTCCATCGACTCATGGTAGGGGAACGAGAGATAGGCGAGTCGTTCGTCTTGCGCAGTTCGGCCCATGCCTTCCAGCGACAGCATATCCGGCTCGATGCTGTCCGACTGGTTCAAGATGACGGCCCGCGCGACGACGTTGTCCAGTTCGCGAATGTTTCCCGGCCAGCTGTAGCGGCTCATGGCTTCCATGGCCGCAGGGCTGAATAGCATCCCGGGCCGCTTCGCGTCCTTGGCATGCCGGTTCAGGAAAAACTTGGCGAGGGCCGGGAGGTCTTCGGGCCGTTCGCGGAGCGGGGGCAGGGTCAGGCTGATGACGTTCAGCCTGAAAAAGAGGTCCTCACGGAACTCGCCGGTCTTGACCGCCAGACGGAGATCCTTGTTCGTCGCGGCGATGACCCGCACATTGATCGACACGAGGCGGGTGCCGCCGACGCGATGAAATTCCTTGTCCTGGAGCACGCGCAGCAGTTTGGCTTGCAGCGGGAGCGACATGTCTCCAATCTCGTCCAGGAAGACCGTGCCCCCGTCCGCCATTTCCAGTTTGCCCTTTTGCAGGCGATCCGCGCCGGTGAAGGCGCCTCGTTCATGCCCGAAGAGCTCGTTCTCGAGCAATGTTTCCGTGAGGGCGACGCAGTTGATGACCACCAGCGGCATGGCGTGCCGCGGGCTCCATTGATGGATGGAACGGGCGAAGAGTTCCTTGCCCGTGCCGCTCTCCCCGAGCAGGAGCACGCTGGCGTCGGACTTGGCGGCTCGCTGGGCCGATTCCATCACCGAGCGGATCTTTGCGCTGGTGCCGATGATCGAGGCGTAGCGGCTGTCGACTTCGGACTTGAGGCAGGCCACTTGCCGTTTGAGGCTGTCTCGCTCCAGGGCTTTGCCGATGACGAGGAGAAGGTGGTCTTTGTCCAGTGGCTTGGTGAGAAAGTCGTAGGCGCCGGTTTTCATGGCTTCGACGGCGGCATCGATCGACGCATGGGCGGTCATGACAACGACGGGGAGATCTTCGGCTAGTTTGATTTTCGGGAGCCGCTTGAGGACTTCGAGGCCGGTCAAGCGGGGCATGTCCAGGTCGAGTAAGATGAGGTGCGGCGCTTCCTGTTCGATCCGCTCCAGCGCTTCGACCCCGTCGCGCGCGATCACGGTTCCGTAGCCGGAAGCCTGGAGGCGATCCTCCAGCATCGTGACAATATCGGGATCGTCGTCGACGATGAGAATTTTGGCCTTCATGAGTGCCCTGTGAAACGTCAAACGTGAAACGCAGGCCTATGCGAAACGCACGCGGTGCTGCCGTATTCCCCTGCTACTCCATGACGTTGATCACCAACCCGGTCAGCGGTTTCGGGAAGAAGTAGGTCGACTTATGGGGCATGCGTTCGCCGGCTGTCGCGACGGATTGCACTTCGCTGACTTTGGTGGGATTGAGGAGCAGGGCTCCCGTTCCCGTCCCCTTCGCCACCCAATCCAGCGCTTCATGATCATCTTTGGTGTAGAGGATCGCTTCTTGTTCCTGCTGCGTCTGGCAGAGCTTCGTGACGACCAGTTGCTGGAGGAG
>CAYHQK010000176.1:0-4711 GCA_964358535.1 uncultured Nitrospira sp.
CGCCCCTACAGCCGGTCACGAGCGCGTCAGACCGCGGTGCTCACCGCATGCTTACAAAGAGTCAGAGACTTATGGGTAATTGAAAGGCTCACCGCATGCTTACGTTGCATCAGGCTACCAGTAACTAGGTAAGGCTATGCTGTCTGCTGCCGTGAAGTTTGAGTGGCTCAGCAGGCAGTCCGCAAAGTGCGGGCGTGAAGTTATAAGTTGGCTGAGGTCGTTCAGCGCAATGCCGCTTGTCCTCGTTACCCAGCTCGACCGGAGCCAGGTTCAGAGGGCAACCAGCCGTACTGAAAACGTGGGTCTTGCCGGGGTAGCTGGTCCTGTCAGCCTCCCGTGAGGCCAATAGAATCTACAACCGGCAAACGAGATTTTGATCCTCTGGGCTGATCTGCTTCGGCGCCCAGCCTAGGAAGGCTATCTCACCGGACGTCCTTAGATCTCGGGCGATTTTCTTCACCTGAGTCTTAGTGACGACACGCCGCTGCAAGACCTTGGGCCAGATATCCCCCCATGTCATGGATTCCGGAGCCTGCGGCGTCAGCTCTCGTACCAGATCGCGGGCGTGGCGTTCTTCACCGGCGAGAAACGCGATAGAAGGATCCTGCATCATTTCGCTGAATGAGCTGAACATCTCTGTCTGCTCGTTAGTCTCGGAGAGGCGGCTCATCTTAGCCAATCCACGCGCGTGATCCTGCTTCCGCAACGCCTTGATCTGAGCCGCTCTGAAGCCCTCAAGACCCTGCGGCTTGCGAGTTCCGTAAACCAGACAATACAGCGCTCTGTCCTTCAGGGGGCGGAGCACAGTGGTCTCAGCGACATAGGGGTACTGGCCAAGACGTCCGAGGGCCGAGGCGAACGAGTCGACCAGCATGTTTTTTCGGAACTCGGCTTCATTTGCGCCCGGCACCGTGGTGCCGGTGAGACGATCGCGCCAGGCCGTACCATCGAATAGACTGTCCAGACTTGCCCCGATGCCTGGGCTTTGAATCGAGGCGGCGCGGTTGATGAAGTCGAACATGAAATTGAACACGACCTCGCTGTTCGGGCGCTTGAGGAGCGGCGCAAGCAGCTTCATGTCGATCGCCCACCCTTTGGGATCGATGAACAGGAACGCGAACGCTTGCGGCGGGATGTCGCCCCGGATCGTCGACGCCTGATCGATAAATGAGCCTGGATAGGTTTTGATCTCGACATCGGGGAAGAGGGCCTTCGCTGCCTGAAGCTTCCCGTATGCCTCGGGATCCTTCTCCACGAGGTAGGCAGACATTCGCACGGTCCTGCCAAGATTTCGCCAGCTCGCCTTCGCTCTCGTAAGCGCGCTCAGAGCGATGCCGAAGGAGGTGTCGTGGAATTGCTCTCCGGACGCCTGCCAAGGCCCTGAAAAGCCGTCCACATAGGCGACATCGTTCCAACTGCTGGAGACCTTATGGGCCCAGCTCTCGAGGTATTCGCTCAAGAGAAAATGCTTCACGTAGGCCTGTTCGCGGCCTGCGTAGTCTTTCAGCTCACCGATCACAGGACGTCCCTGGTGTCGGCCGCCCCCGCGCGACCTAGGAAAAGCTTGGCAAAGCGTTTTGGGAACGTCGAGGAATTCCTTCGAGGCACCCAGATCTGCGACCGAACCTGGCGTAGCAAGAGCCGACCGTTGTTGGATACTGCCACGGCAGAGCGAAATAGGGTTAACCCGATCTTTTCTCTTGCCGTCGACTGTTTCCCATCGCAATCGCCCGCTCGGCGCGAAGGAAAGTTGAAGCCATGGCCGAGACGCAGATCGAATGGACCGATGCGACCTGGAACCCAGTCGCTGGGTGCTCCATCCTTACCGCGGGTTGCACGAACTGCTACGCAATGCAGATGGCGCGCCGTTTGGAAGCGATGGGCGTGACTAAATACGAAGGGCTTACCCGGAAGAGCGGCAACCGAGCGGTTTGGACTGGTGTCGTTCGCGAAGATCGGGCGGCGCTCAACATTCCCTTCGCTTGGCGGAAATCTCGGAAAATCTTCGTCAACTCCATGAGCGACCTGTTCCATGATGCGGTTAGTGATGAGTTCATCAGCGATGTCTGGGGGGTGATGCGCGCCACTCCGCAGCACAACTACCAAATTCTCACCAAGCGCCCCGAGCGGATGGCCGAGGTTGTGTCGCGGACTATCCCGGACGTGCTGCCGAACGTCTGGCTGGGCACCAGCGTCGAGAACGCCGATGTCATTCATCGTATTGACGACCTGCGCGCGGTTCCAGCGGCGATCCGCTTCATATCCTTTGAGCCGCTGATCGGTTCGGTTGGAGCGGTCGACCTGGCCAATGTTCACTGGGCAATCGTGGGGGGGGAAAGCGGCCTCAACGCTCGGCCGATCCGCGAAGACTGGATCGACGAAATCTATGCCCAATGTGACACCTACGGCACCGCTTTCTTCTTTAAGCAGTGGGGTACTTGGGGCAAGGATAACAAGAAGCGTTCCAAGAAGGCCAACGGTCGTGAGTATAGAGGGCGTATTTGGAATGAGATGCCAACGGCGCCGGAAGCGATCTGAAGGTCAGACCGCCTAGGAGAGCGCCGAGACCGGGGATCGCCGACCTAGATGGCCGCCAAACACTACGATTGGAAGCTTGGGAAACCGCTTCCGAAAATCGGCGCGCATAGCATCGCGAAGCATGACGTTTTCGCCAGCTACATTGAGCGCTACATCAATATCCTCTCGTCCAATCCGCGTCGTCGAGAGTTGAATCTGACAATTGTCGATGGGTTCTGCGGCGGCGGCTCTTATCAGAACGGCGCGACAGTCGTGGCGGGCTCGCCGCTTCGGGTTCTACGTGCGGTAAAGGCGACTGAGGCCAGCCTCACCTTAACCCGACAGAACGGCTTCACGATGAAATCGCAGTTCTTCTTCGTGGATAAGCAGCGTGAGCATATTGAGTTCCTCAATCACGAACTCATGAACTCTGAGTTCCGCGACCAGATCGGAGCCACGATTTCGGTGTCGACAGGCCTGTTCGAGGAGAGGGCCGGGGACATCATCCAAGCGATAAAGGCGCGCGGCTCTAGCCATCGAGCGATCTTTTTTCTGGATCAATACGGGTGGAGCGCAGTCGCCTTCGCGACCATCCGCAAGATCTTCGCAAGCCTCCGCAATCCGGAAGTTCTAATCACCTTTTCCGTGGATTCCCTGATCGATTATTTTTCGGCCCAGACGGCCCGAACGGCAGGTGGCCTGGCGATCGAACTCGATCCACAGATCGGAGAGGCGATCAGGGCGCTCAAGACCGAACAGGGGCAGCGCCACGTGATTCAGGGGATGCTCTATAAGCACATCATCAGCAGCACGGGGGCGGACTTCTATACCCCATTCTTCATCCGCTCTGCCGACAGCCGCCGGTCGTATTGGCTGTTGCACCTCTCGAAGCATCCGCGGGCCCGGGATGAGATGGCGCGGCTGCACTGGTCGATGAGCAACGTCTTCGTGCATCCGGGCCAGGTCGGCTTCAATGCCCTGGGCTTCGACCCAAACGTTGACCCGAACCAGGCGAAACTGGAGTTCGACTTCGGCGTCGATGCCCGAGCCGATTCCCTGGCCGCTGCGATAGATCAGTTGCCCCGCATGATCCGCGATGAGGCGCCGGACATCTCAGCACCAGTCACGATCGGCGGTCTCTTCCGAGCGCATTGCAACGAGTCGCCGCTGACGTTCGATCTTGTTGCCGAGGCCGTGAAGCAACTACGTGATGTCTACGACGAGATCGATGTTTTCACTGAAGACGGGCGACTACGACCCGCGGCCAGAACGCTGAACTGGAACGATCGCGTGCGGGGCCGACAGCAGCGGTCTTTTCTGCGTAAGCTTGGAATATAGCTGTCCTATTGGTTACCGAACTCCGCTGACGCCATGACGTCCGCATCGGACGTCGGCTTAACCCGCATTTTCGCCAAAGCGCGCTTTCACCGAAGGGAACAGAGGGCGGAGAGGCCCAGAAGGTCTGCAATATCGCCCAGGGTGCGAGTCCTGTCGTGCCCAAGCTGACGGCTGACTGTGCGCGTGAGCTCACCAGAAGGGGGCGCTGTCACGATTCTCATGGTTGATGCGCAGGAATACGCAAAACCTGCATGTTCGGTCTGCGAATCCGACATTCGCATCCGATTCCCAGCGTTAGCGAGAAACGACAAATCCCGCAGGTCATTGTCATCGCCTAAGGCATATTATCGGAAATTATGCTATGGGCGGTGCTCGACGCATTCGTCGGCGAGGAAGTCCAGCAAGGCTCGGATTGATGGCAGCAGCCCCCGTCTTGATGGAAAAACCGCGTAGACCGTGTCGCTCTTCGGCCGCCAGTCCGGCAGCACGCTGATCAAGCGGCCTGCGTCGATGTCGGACTGCACCATCAGGGACGGCAACTGGGCGATGCCGACGCCCTCGATGGCGGCCAGCCGCAGCGACGCGAGATCGTCGGTGATCAATCTGGGCTGATGCTGCGCCACGGCCGTCAGGCCTTCCGTGTGCTCGAGCCGCCATTCGTGGGTGTCCTGCGGCAAACCGAAGTCCAGGCTCGGAAGCTCGCTGAGGTCCGTCGGCGCAGTCGGCTCTGGACCGCTGTTCAGCAGGACGGGACTGCCGACCAGGCACTGCGGCGTTTCGCCGAGCTTGCGCATCATCAGTCCGCTGGGTTCGCCCTGCGGCGAGCCGGCCCGCACGACCAGGACATAACCCTCGG
>CAYHQK010000177.1:0-4692 GCA_964358535.1 uncultured Nitrospira sp.
CATCGCCTGGGCATCTGTGCGATCTTCGGCTGAACGTCGGACTCCACCAGCGCTTGCGCCCAGGCCGGCAACACAAAGCAGAGGGAATCGGGCTGCAGACGATTAATGGAATAGATCGCCGCCGCCGCATCGTCGGTCAGCGCGATCACGAGAGCTTTGACTGGTTGGTCTTGCGCCATTTCGCGCGGACTATACCATAGGGCGGCGCAAAAGCCTTCGGCAGCCAGGTTTGACAGGTGACGGCTGGTTGCCTAGAATCGCCTCATGAAAGATATTGTCCTCAGCGCCTTTGCCGAAAGCGCAACCGTCAAGCAACAGTTCGCGCGCGACCATGCCGATCGCATCGTGCAGGTCGCAACACTGATGGTCACGGCCTTTCGTGAGGGACGCAAAGTGTTATTGTTCGGCAACGGAGGCAGCGCCACGGATGCGGCCCATCTCGCCGCCGAATTCGTCGGGCGCTATAAACGCGAGCGGGCTCCGCTCCCGGCCATCGCCCTGGCCACCGACATTGCCGCCATCACCTGCATCGCCAACGATTACGGGTACGACGAACTCTTTGCCCGTCAGGTCCGCGCCCATGGCCAGAAGGGCGACGTCGCCATCGCCATCAGCACCAGCGGCAACTCCCCCAACATCTTGAAAGGCGTGGAAGCGGCGAAGGCTTGCGGCCTCATCACTGTCGGCTGGACCGGCGGGACCGGCGGAAAGCTGGCAGGCATGGTGGACCATCCCTTTATCGTGCCCTCGGCGGTCACAGCCCGCATTCAAGAAAGCCACATCACGCTCGGCCACGTTCTCTGTGAACTCATCGAGGAGCAACTCCTTGGCAAAGTCTCCTGACCGGCAGCGGCCCCCTGTCACAGCCCCTCGCCTGATCGCCCCGATCAACGTGACGGACCTCACGACCTACCCGCTTAGAAAACGGCATAGCAAGGTCCGCATCTCCGATTTTGCCAAACCCTGGAAGCGAGAGGGCAGCTTCAGCCAATTCTATCGCGCACTGCCGGATATCCTCGGCGTCAAAACCTTGCGCGCCGTCGCCAAAGCCGTCGCGAAGGCCCATCGCAGAGGCAAGCCGGTCATCGTCGGCATCGGCGCCCACGTCATCAAAGTCGGATTGAGTCCGATCCTCGTGGACCTCATGCAGCAAGGCATCGTCTCGGCTGTAGCCATGAACGGCGCCGGGATCATTCATGATTTCGAACTGGCGCTCATGGGCCATACGTCCGAAGAAGTCGATGCGGAAATCGACGAGGGCCGTTTCGGGATGGCGGAAGAAACCGGCCGCATGCTGAACGAGGCGATCGTCCGCGGGGCTCACGATCGCGAGGGACTCGGCGAATCCGTCGGCCACTACATCAATCGGCGCCAGGGGCAATTCCCCCATCGCGAGACGAGCATCCTGGCGACCGGCGCGAAACTCGGCATTCCCGTGACCGTGCATGTCGCCATCGGCACCGACATCATCCATATGCATCCTGCCGCGGACGGAGCCTCCATCGGCGCAACCTCGCTGCTGGACTTTCGGCGGCTGGCGGCTGTCGTGTCCGGGATGGAGGGAGGCGTCTATCTCAACCTCGGCTCCGCCGTCATTTTGCCGGAGGTCTTTCTCAAAGCCGTGTCGCTGGGACGCAACCTCGGTCATGAGCTGACCAACATTACGACCGTGAACATGGACTTCATGGCCCACTACCGCCCCCTCACCAACGTGGTGCGGCGGCCGACCCAGAAGGGCGGAAAGGGCTACTCCCTGATCGGCCACCACGAAATCATGGTGCCATTGCTGGCCGCGGCCATCCACGAAGAATTGGGGTAAACCCCTTCCTATGGCTCCACGCCAAGCCCCTCCCGTCACCGTTCAGCATCTCACCAAGATGTGGAACGAGCTGAACGGCCGCTACTTCGCAGGCCTGTTGCCTCCGATCGATCTCGTCTGGAGCCGCCGCCTGACCTCCTCCGTCGGCATGTTCATCAGCCGTCGAGGACCAAGGCCCCGGCTGGATCAGGAGGGTCTTCGCCCGCCCACCAAGCGCGAGATTCGCCTCTCCCTTCCCTTGCTCCAACAAGCGTCCCATGCAAGCGAATACGGCGAGCAGGAAATCGTAAATACCCTGGCGCACGAAATGATTCATCAGTGGCAATACGACAGTCTGAAACGGCGGCCGAATCACGGGCCTGACTTTCTCCGCAAGATGACCGAAATGAATCGGGATGGGACCCTCGCAATCACCATCTATCATTCGTTGCAAAAGGAAGTGCTCGCGCTCACGCGATTCGCCTGGCGCTGCCGGCAATGCGGCCAACTGTACCGGCGTCAACGACGGACGATTCAGCCGCGCCGGCACCATTGCGGCATCTGTCGGGGCTCCCTGCAGGAATTGGAGTCAGTAGGCCAGCTCCAGCACGAACCGTCTCCGACATCCTTGCCACCCGGCCAATTATCCTTTCCGGTATAAGCGCTGACTGGAGGAGCCATCGATGCGCTGGTCTCGCCAGATCCTGTTCGGAGACATCGATGCCATGTTCGCCTCCGCGGCGGTCCTGGCAGATCCCACCCTTGCGGACAAACCGGTGGCAGTCGGAGGATCCTCCCCGCGAGGCATTATCGCGGCGGCGAGTTACGACGCCCGTTCGTTCGGCGTCCGCTCCGCCATGCCGACCGGCGAAGCCAAACGGCTCTGCCCCCAGCTCATCCTCGTTCCTCCGGACCGACCTCTCTATCAACGACTTCATGAACAGATGCAGGCCGTCATCGACCGTCTACTCCCTGTCGTCGAATGGACCAGCATCGACGAGTTCTACGCAGAGACCACGGACATGCAATCTCTCTATCCCGACCCCTCACGTCTGGGCCGATGCGTGAAGGACGCGATCTTCGACGCCACGGGACTCCATTGCACGGTCGCGCTCGCCAGCGGAAAAACTGTGGCGAAGGTCGCAGCGGATGCCCACAAGCCGGACGGGCTGGCGGTGATCGAGCCGGGCACCGAAGCAGCCTTTCTGGCGATTCGTCCGGTGCGCGACTTGCCTGGTATCGGACCGAAATCCGCGGCCATGTTGCAGGGGCTCGGTATCCATTGCGTCGGCGACCTGCTCGATCCGCAGCATGAGCCATTTCTTCGGCAGCAATGGGGCAACCGTCTGATCGCCTGGCAGGAGGTGGCGCGGGGCATCGATCACGATCCGGTCGTGGTCGATCGGGAATCCAAAAGTCTCGGTCGTGAAACGACGTTCGAGCGGGACAGCCGCGACTTGGCAGTCCTGGAGCAGACGATCAAAAGTTTTCTTGGCACCTTGACGCATGATCTGCGCGTGCAGGGTCTGGCGGCTGGGTCCTTCACCGTCAAACTCAAAGACACAATGTTCCGAATCACCACTCGACAGCAGCAGTTCCAGCAGCCGCTCAATTACGATCCTGCGATGTGGCCAGCCATCCGAGCGGCGCTCCACAGCCTGGCCATTCCTCACACAGACTACCGGCTGGTGGGCCTGTCGCTTTCAGGCCTCCTACCCGCGACCGAATCCCTCTTTGCACAGCGCCAGACTCAGGCTGTCGCAGCCTTGGATGGATTGATCGAACGATATGGCAGTCGAATGGTCCGGCTCGGAGGGATTCCGGAAGAGTAGACAGGCTCAGCTAGGGCCTGAACTGTCGGGCGGGCGAACCGAATTCAAAAACGCCTCCACTTCCTGGATGACGACGCCCTGCTCCTCAGCAGATAACTTCTCCCAATGTTGCCGGAGCGGTTCAAAATAGCGCCTGATGGACGTATAGAGACTGTAGGCTTTCCCGTTTCGCTCGTCCGGACTGTCGGCCATGGTTCAACCCTCTGAGTAGGCCAGCAGTCTAGTCAATTCTCCATCGGCAGACAAGGGCTCAACTGGCCATTTTCCTGGCCAATGACGGATGGGCCGCCTGCTGTGGTGCAGGTTCAATATTTTTAAGCAGTCGCGTGAGTATGCTGGCGAGATCCTGGGATTTGACCGGTTTCGAAATATACTCATCCATTCCGGCTTCCAGGCACCGCTCCCGATCGCCCTTCATCGAGTTGGCGGTCATGGCGATAATCGGCACATGCTGCGTGGGCTGTTGTCCGTTGATCGGCTCATCACTCTTCGCGAGTGCCGCCTCCCGTTGGCGGATCACACTCGTCGCGTCAAAACCATCCATCTCAGGCATCTGACAGTCCATCAACACTGCTGAATAGGCGATACGGTTTGTCGCTTCGATCGCCTCCGCACCGTTTGCGACCACGTCCACATGGTAGCCCATCTTTTCCAGCATGTGGACAGCCACTTTCTGGTTGATGATGTTGTCTTCGGCCAACAGCAACCGAATGCCGGTTTTCCTTTTCGCTTCGGCCAAGCTGTGGCGCGTCACCAACCCATGGCCTAGTGGCGCGGCTGATCGTTCGCCGTCGGCTCCCTGCTGGCGCCGAGGCCTCCCCGTGACAGCGGTTAAACAATCATAGAGGTGAGCCTCCCGCACCGGCTTCGTTAAATACCCCGCCACGCCGGCCGCCACCGCAGCCTTCGCGTCGCCTCGCCGCCCGGTGGCACTTAACAACACCGTATGAGTGCCTTTCAGGATCCGGTCTTTATTGATCGCCCGGGCGAGGTGAAGTCCGTCCATCGCCACCATGTCCAAATCTAAAATCACCACGTCATAGGGCTTGCCGCGCGCGACAC
>CAYHQK010000178.1:0-4659 GCA_964358535.1 uncultured Nitrospira sp.
GCCATGAATATCGTCGGGGCTCGTCTCCTGCCGGACCAACACCACACGAATCCCGTTCGCTTTCATCTCGACAGCCTTATCGGGCGTGAGGGCGATCTTCCCTGCTGCCGCGCCAGGACCGGCTGGAAGCCCCTTCCCCAGCGGATTGGACTTCGCCTCTTCTTTCGTATCGAAAATCGGATAGAGGTATTGCGCCAATTGCTCTGGCCCGATCCGCTGCACCGCTTCCTTCTTCGAGATGAGGCCTTCTCTGACCATGTCGACGGCAATCTTCACGGCGGCGATGCCGGTCCGTTTGCCGACCCGGGTTTGCAGCATGTAGAGCTTGCCCTCTTGGATCGTAAACTCCAAATCGAGCATATCCCGATAATGTTTTTCGAGCTTCTTGTAGGTGTGTTCCAGTTCCTTGTAGGCCTCCGGCACATTCTTCGCGAGCGCATTCACCGGAAGCGGAGTCCTGATGCCGGCCACGACATCCTCGCCCTGGGCGTTCATCAAGCACTCGCCGAAAAAGTTCTTATCGCCGGATGCCGGATCACGCGTGAAGGCTACACCAGTGCCGCTCGTCTCCCCCATGTTCCCGAAGACCATCGCCACCACGTTGATGGCCGTGCCCCACGAGTCGGGAATCCCATAGAGGCGCCGATAGGTGACGGACCGCGCGCCGAACCAGGACGAAAAGACGGCGTTGATGGCCAAACGGAGCTGCTCCAGCGGCTCGTCGGGGAACTCTTTTTTGGTCTCTTCCTTGACGAGCGCCTTGAAGCTGGACACCAACTCCCGCAAGTGCCGCGCATCGAGATGGGTCTCGTGCGTCACACCAACTTCGGCCTTCTTGTGCTTGAGAATTGCTTCGAAATGTTCGCGAGGCACGCCCATGACGATGCTGCCGTACATGGACACAAAGCGCCGGTAGCTGTCCTGGGCAAACCGCTCATTGCGTGTTTTTGCCGCCAGCCCCTCGACCGTCTTGGTCGTCAGGCCGACATTCAGCACGGTATCCATCATGCCAGGCATTGAGGCCCTGGCGCCGGACCGGACCGAGACCAGCAAGGGCCGCTCAGGATCGCCGAACCCCATGCCCATCGACCGCTCGACCCGCTTGAGCGATTTCAGCGCGGCATCCCACATGCCGGGAGGATATTTCTTCCCGTTCTTGTAATATTCAACGCAGGCCTCGGTGGAAATCGTGAAGCCGGGCGGAACAGAGATGCCGAGGTTCGTCATTTCGGCAAGCCCGGCGCCCTTCCCACCCAAGAGCTCTTTCATGTTGGATGCGCCTTCGGCTTTGCCGTCGCCAAAGTAGTACACGTATTTCTTTGCCACGCTGCCCTCTCCTTCGCGTTGAGTTCAGTTAATGGACGAGTGATACCCCAGGACCAGCGGCGGATTCGAGACGCAGCCGATACCGGCTGACCAGATACCACTTCGCCACCAGCCCTGACGCAATGACCGCCACCACAAACATCACCAATATGAGCAACCGATAGTCGGCGTGAATGCTCTGGTCCACGTAATACTGCCCGTCCGGCCCTTGCTGAAACGTGATCTCCCGTTGAATCTGATGAGTCTGGCCTGAAGGATCGGAAAGATTGATCCATTCCGAGCAGAAGGGCACCGGGTCAGCCGCTCCTGTGACGGGCTGCCATCTGAGCCGCAAGCAAATATCCTGTTTGGGGTTGAATACATCGGAGGTCGCTGCCAGTTCATCGAGGTTGATCCCACTGGCCCATAACCCGACCAGCACGATTGCGTTGCAGAGAATCGTCATGGCAAGAGATACGCCCGTAGTGAACCGACGGATGCTCCTCGCCCGACGCTGATCGTCTGACAATGGTTGATCCATCCCCCCACCCGATTCGTCTCTCTGTCTAACAGGCGGTCTGGATAAGTCCCTTCTTACGCGAGCACGAGGGACTTACCGGGCCACCTATTCTCTACTCCCTTGTACCACAATCTGCGAAAAGTCCGCGAATGAGTTGAAGAAAGCATCCACGTCCTGGAGTAGCGACAAGCGGTTGCTCCGGACAGCCTGATCCTCTGCATTCACCATGACCGCTGCAAAAAACGCATCAATGGCTGGCTTCAGCCGTACCAGGGCGTCCAGGGCCTGGCCATAGTCCCCACGAGTCATCGCGGACTTCATCTTCTCTCGTTCATCCACCGTAGCCTGATAGAGCGCCGACTCAGTCGGATGCTCGAACCGCGCCGTATCGACCGGCTTGCGATCCCACTGCTCTTTCTCGACAAGCCGGTGCGCACGTTTAAAGCCGACGATCAGCGGATCGAATTCCGGTTTTGTCGTCACGGACTCCAGCGCCTTCATTCTCTGAACGAGGTCCACGAGATCCAGTGCCTTGCCGTGCGCTTGTTTGAGCACCGCTTCGATGACGTCATCGCGCAAGGCATGGACCACCCTGGCATAATGTCGAACCCGTTCAAAAATAAATTCCGTCATCCGTCGCCGCCCCTCCTGCTCGGAGTCAGGAGCCCCCCTAAAACCATCGCCGATGACTAGATTTCGCGCAGCATCCACATAGCTTCCCACGTCGATGCGCAAATGACTCTCAAGAATAATCCGGACGATGGCCGTGGCATTCCTGCGCAACGCAAAGGGGTCTTCCGATCCGGTCGGCACAAGGCCCACGTAGAAAAAAGCCGCAACCAAATCCAGCCGGTCGGCCAACGAGAGCACTTGGCCAGCAGTCGTTTTGGGTAGCTCACCTTCAATCGATCGCGGCAAATACTGCTCACGGATGGCCTGACTCACCGCCTCCGATTCACCGTCATGTTTCGCATACTCGCCCCCCATGATGCCCTGCAGCTCCGGGAACTCACCGACCACACCGGTGAGCAAATCGGCCTTGCAGAGATCCGCGGCCCTCTCGCAGGCTTGCTTCAGTTCGGCATCCTGAGGCCGCAAACTCGAGGCGATGAAGCTGGCTAGCTTCCTGATCCGCTGCTGTTTCTTCTCCATCGTGCCGAGCTTCTGATGGAACGTGACCCCGGCCAATTTTGCCACCCGTTCCTCGAGCTTGACCTTCCGGTCCTCGTCGAAAAAGAACTTGGCATCGGCCAGCCGCGCAGCCAGAACCCGCTCGTTGCCTTCGCGAATCAATCCCATGTCTTTGGCGCGATTGTTCGTCACAGCGATGAAATGGGGGACGAGCTTCCCGGTCTCTTTGTGCATCAAGGAGAAGAACCCCTGATGTTCTTTCATGGAGGTGATCAAAATCTCTTGCGGCACGTCCAGATAGGCAGGCTTGAAGGAGCCGATAATGGCATTGGGACATTCGGTCGTGTAGACCGCCTGATCCAGCAAGTCTCCATCCGCATTCAAGACAAACCCGGTTTCCTTGCACAGGGCCGCGATCTGTTCTTCGATCATGTGGCGGCGGCGCTGCGGGTCGGCCGTAACTCCCTGACGTTCCAGCCCCTTCAGATAGGACTCGGCGTCTCGAACCACCAGCCCCTTCGCCGCCCCTAGCACACGATGGCCTTCGGTCTTATTGCCGGCAATAATCCCCACTGATTCGATCGGAAGCGTGGCCCCTCCGTACAAGGCCACCAGCCACCGCACCGGCCGAGCGAACCGGGCGCCGGTGCTATTCCACTTCATGGCTTTCGGGAAGGTAAGTTTCGCAATTAACTGAGGGAGGAGTTCTTCCAGGACCAGCTTGGTGGGCCGCCCCTCTTCCTGCTTCACCGCAAAGAGATAGTCCCCCTTTGGCGTTTGGCGAACTTGAAGGTCCTGGACGGACACTCCCTGCCCTGCAGCAAATCCAATCGCCGCTCTGGTCGGCTGGCCTGCTGGATCGAAGGCCACAGTTTTGGAAGGCCCCATCGCTTCCTTAACCATCGAAGTTTGCAAGGTCGCGAGGCCCTCAACCACCAGGGTCAAGCGTCGTGGAGTACCCAGCGTGCGGAGGGATTGAAACGAAAGCCGTTGATCTTTGAATAGCTGTTCAGCCAAATCCTTGAGGGTCGCCAGGGCTGGGGCGATGAACTGATAGGGCAGTTCTTCGACGCCGATCTCAAGCAGCAACTCGGCAGCAGTTGCTGAAGAAGAACGCTTCCCCTTCTTCGCAGAAGGAGTGGGATGAGAAGGTTTCTGAGTCTGTGTCATGGATCCTTCTGCAGTTCTTATGAGCGGCGGGCCACAGTTTTAGCGCGGGAGCCTAACACCTTCGCTCCATCGGGGCCCATCCCGCGATTGAGCAGCGGATGTCCCATCGCCGCCCGCTCTTCGATATAGCGTTCGGCACATTGGCGCGCCAGGGCGCGGACCCTGGCGATATAGCCGGTCCGCTCCGCCACGCTGATCGCCCCGCGGGCATCGAGAAGATTAAAGAGGTGCGAGGACTTGATACAGAACTCGTAGGCCGGAAGCGTCAACCGCTTCTCGCGATTCGCCAGCAGCCGCTGACATTCTCCCTCAAACGATTGGAACGTGGCCTTGAGCATGGCCACGTCGCCTTCTTCGAAATTATAGGTCGAAAACTGCACTTCGGTTTCGTGATGGATATCTCCGTAGCTGACGGAATCGTTCCAGGCGAGGTCAAAGACGTTATTTACTTGTTGCAGATACATCGCAATCCGTTCAGTCCCATAGGTGATTTCGACGGTAATGGGATTCAGCTCGATCCCGCCGATTTCCTG
>CAYHQK010000179.1:0-4596 GCA_964358535.1 uncultured Nitrospira sp.
TGTTGCGATCCAAGGAGATCGCCGCCATCGAGGATCCTTCGCCGCTGGTTGTAGCTGCTCTGCATCGCTTCCTGCTTGCAGTCCTGTACCGTGCCCTGGAAGGACCGACTGACATCGATCAAGCCAAGGTGCTGTTCAAGGCAGGGCTGCCCCGCGAAAAGATCACGGCCTACCTGGAAAAATGGCGGGATCGATTCTGGCTGTTTGATGAGAAGCATCCGTTCTATCAAGTTCTTGCCTACGAGCCGCAAGAAAATAACGCGAAGAAAGAATGGAAGTCTTGGCCGGCAATTGCGGCTGAACATAATGCCAGCAATGCTAAAGTGCTTTTTGATCACGTCGAGATCGCGACCGCCGGACCGATCCCATCGCGTATGGCGGCTCGATGGCTTATCGCCTGCCAGACATTCGCCCTTGGTGGAGGGAACAGCGATTTCGCTTACACGAAGAGCGCACCGTCAGCGACTGGTGCAATGGCTCTACCCCTGGGAGTACACCTTCACGACACACTGTTACTATCCCTTGTGCCGGAGAACAGAGAAGTGCTGAAAGGTGATCTTCCCATTTGGGAGCGGGAGCCGGTACCACTAGCGTCTCTGAAAAAAGGCATCGCCAGATCGGCAATGGGTGTAGCCGATTTATATACATGGCTGACCCGGTCGATAAAATTTCATTTTGCCGGAAACGGCGAGACTCTAAGTGAATTGGCTTTTGCTTCCGGCGTCGCATGCTCTTCAGAGAATCGCGTTGATCCAATGTTTGGCTACGAGATTGACGTGAAATGGGGGAAGCGCCCCATCCCATTCCGCGACCGAGGGCTTTGGCGAGACTTTGATTCCCTGCTGCCCGACGAATCACATCTGGCACCCGAGGTGATCGAGCATGCGACGGCATTGACCCGGTCGAACCGGCATCGATTTCCAAGATCGGTGATTGTGCTCGGTCAGGCAAACAGCAAAGCCAAGATCGATTACTGGCGCATGGAGTGCTTTGCTCTGCCTGAAAAGATGGCGGGTGATCGATTTATTCGGACGGAGATTCGACAACTTCTCACTGAGGCTGAAGACGCTGAGAAAGTATTCGAGAAGTCATTGAGGACTGCCGCGAAACATATCATTGCCAAGGGAGAGCGGGAACTTCAGGCGGACAAATGGAGTAAAGGACAATGGACGCCGGGTGACGTAAGCAAGTTCATCGGAAAAAGCACATCCGAAACCGTGCCAGTTGCGTTAGCGAATTACTGGTCCACCCTAGAATCCAAATTCCACGAAATCCTGCGCGAATACACCCTCGGTCGAGATTACGAGGATATCCGTTGCCTGTGGTTGAAGTCCGTTCGGGACACATTGAAGACAGCGTGGGAGCAGCATCGCGCCTCCGTCTCCGTGGGCGATGCCTGGGCTATCCGTGCCCTCGTGAAAGCTGAAGGGCCGGTATTTCGCAAGTTAAAGGAACTGAAGACCGAGATTGTGAAACTGGAACCGCAGAAGGAGGTCGCATGAGCGGATTCATCGAATGGCTTGAAGATCTGAATGCAAAGGACACCAAGGTGCGGGCAGTGCTGCGACGAAGCCTCGCTTTTGACCCGGGAACATTTGCTCCAGCCTATCCCTACGTCGAACCCTTCGTGAAGGATGAGGACAGCTCCTGGCGACGGAAGATGCTCTACCTAGTGTCAGGCCTATGGGCCGCACACTGGCGGGAAGGCCGGGCCGGAGCGCCGATGCCCATCGGGGAAGCTTGTGCCGTCTTTGACAGTGAAAAACGGAAGTCGATGAGCATGGATGATCGACAGAAATCCACCAGTACAGAAAAGCGGTTTGTCGCACTTCTTGATGCCGATTCCGACCAGTTGCCAAACCGCCTGCGCCAGATGATTGCCCTTCTAAAGGAGCAGGCGATCGACTTCGATCCTCTCTTGAAGGGGCTCCTGTACTGGAATGACGACCAGAAGCGTACTCAGAATGCCTGGGCTCGCGACTATTACCGGAATCTGAATCACGAAGCGGACACCGAACGTAACAACGATAAGGAGACCAGCGAATGAAAACGATCGTCGAGATTCATGCCCTTCAGAACTTTGCCCCGTCAAATCTTAACCGCGATGACACGGGTGCCCCGAAGGACGCCTTTTTTGGTGGCACCCGCCGTGCCCGTGTATCCAGCCAGTGTGACAAGCGGGCGATTCGGCAATATTTCGATCAGAAGATGAAAGAGGGGTTTTTCGATCCCACAGAACTTGCTGTCCGAACCAAGCGGGTGTTTCAGGCCATTGCTGAATTGCTCGATGGCAAACGTGATATGACAGAGGCCTTGGGCAAGGCGGAAATTGCCTTGTCTTACGTCAAACTCAAGGTGGCAGAAGGGGGGAAGACTCAGTACCTGCTCTTTCTTGGACGGAATGAGGTGGCAGACTTGGCCGAAGCGATACATGAATGCTGGGACCAGATTGTTCCAATAGCGGAAGATTCCGGCGAAAAGGGGAAAAAGAAAGGCAAAAAGGCGACCGCCAGCGGTGCGCCGAAGGAAGTCAAGGAACGCATCGATTCCATTTTCAACGGCGGCAAGGCCGTGGATGTGGCGCTCTTTGGCCGCATGCTGGCCGATATGCCTGAGAAGAACCAGAACGCGGCTTGCCAGGTTGCACATGCCATTTCGACTCATTCCGTCGAACGGGAATTCGATTTCTACACCGCCGTGGACGACCTCAAACCCGAAGACACCGCCGGGGCTGACATGATGGGCACGGTGGAGTTCAATTCGGCCTGTTTCTACCGATACGCCGTGGTGGACTGGGAGAAGCTAAAGGAAAATCTTCAGGGCGATGCTGAACTGGCTGCCAAGGGGCTACGGGCCTTCCTTGAGGGCTTCGTGGTGGCAGAGCCCACCGGAAAACAAAATACCTTCGCGGCACACAACCCACCGGAGTTCGTGACCGTTTCGGTGCGCCGCAACACCGCACCCCGCAACCTGGCGAACGCTTTTGAGAGAGCAGTGTTCGCGAAAAAAGGGGAGTCGCTGACAAGTAAGTCGGCAGAGGAGCTGGCAAGGAAAGCCAAGTCTCTGCAGGCGGCCTTTGATGGTGAGGAGAAAACCTTTGTTCTTAATCTAACAGAGGCGAAGCTCGATGGATTCGGAAACGTTGTTGCTTCCCTGAAGGAGCTATTGGACAAGAGCTTAACGGCCGTAAAGGAGTGAGCCATGGCAACGCTGTTGCTTAGGCTGGCGGGGGCTATGCAATCCTGGGGAACTACCAGCCGCTTTGACCAACGTGATACCGGGAAGGAGCCGAGCAAGTCCGGCGTTATCGGGCTTTTGGCCGCGGCTCTGGGGATCGACCGGGAGAACTGGGCCGATCTGGAGCCGCTTACACGACTGACCATGGGCGTGCGTCATGACCGGCCGGGAGTGCCCAAGCACGATTACCAGACGGCACAACATATCATCTCTGCAGATCGTTCGAAAATTCACGAAACGGCTGTGACGACGCGAGATTACCTCGCAGACGCCGTCTTTCTCGTGGGGCTTGAAGGCGCAGATCGTTCGCGGATGGCACAGATCCACGCCGCCCTGCGCGAACCCGTCTGGCCTCTGGCCTTGGGACGCAAATCCTATGTACCATCCGAGCCAATCTGGATTGAAAACGGATTGCAGGACGATCCATTGCGTGACGTTTTGGCACGGTGGGCATGGATAGCCACACTGCGGAGAGGGGAAGAACTCCCCCAGAGGCTCTTGGTGTCCTTTGAGTCCGACGACGGATCTGGCGCACTCAAGATGGACCAACCGCTGTCGTCGTTTGCCGAACGGCGCTTTGGGTCGCGGTTCGTGCGCTCAGAGTGGATCCCCTTCCCTCAGGAGGTGGCCGATGCTGCTGCATAGAATCCATCTCAATCCACGTTGCCGGGAGGCGCGGCGCGATCTGTCCGATCCGTATCAGCTTCACTCCACGCTTTGCCGGGCCTTCTGCGAGCCAGATAGGAAGTGCCCTGAAGGTGAAATCTTGTGGAGGCTTGAGCCGGAGACCGATTCCACGGGACGTCCACGCATTCTGGTGCAGAGCCGGTCGATACCGGATTGGGAGAGAATCGGCGTACAGGGATGGCTAGCAAAGGCTGATCCCGCTGTCGATCTGAAGAATCGGCTGAAGCTCGATTCTCTCAAGGTTGGGCAACGCTTTCGTTTTAGACTTCGCGCCAACCCTTGCGTGACCCGCAATGGCAAGCGTCTCGGGTTGATGAGGCAAGCGGAGCAGGAAGTATGGATTGAGCGAAAAGCGCAGCGACATGGTTTTTCGCTACCTCGACTTGCGTCCTCCAATCCTTCAGAAACGTCGCAGGAGCGAGTCGATGTGCGGATTTCCCAAGAACAGATACTCCGAGGCAAGCAGCACGCCGGCAATGGTATCCGGGTTTATTCGGTACTGTACGACGGAATTCTTACAGTGACGGAGCCTGACATTTTTGGGAATGCGCTGAAAACCGGCATCGGCCATGGCAAGGTCATGGGACTTGGACTCCTATCGGTGGTGCCGATAGCATGAGAAACGGCATTTGCTCCGCCAAGGCCTTCGGCTGCGGGCTGCTGCTGGTCAGG
>CAYHQK010000180.1:0-4584 GCA_964358535.1 uncultured Nitrospira sp.
TCGGACGGCCGTCGTCATTCCAGCGCAGGTGGTTGGAGAAGACCGAGAGATGCAAGAGGCCATGCCGGCGCAGGACTGCTTCGACCAGGAGGTCAATGCCGTCACTCACAATGGTGAGCGGAACTCCGTGCTCGGTGCACCGTTGGTTCAGCGCGAGAAAGCCTTCGTCGATCGGAAGGTTCGCGGCAAATTTGATGAGTGTGTCCCTGTCCGCCTGAATAAGTTCGATTTGGCGCGCGAGACATTCCTGACTCGTGATCTCGCCTTGCACCCATCGGGCTTCCCAATCACGCCAGGCCGGGAGAGCGAAGGCTTCCAGCACGGCATCGGTGGCATCGAGAGTGGTGATTGTACCGTCGAAATCGCAGTAGACCTCCGTCGGTTTGGTCTGGGGGAGGCGTCGTGCGGCGACGTGGCTGTGAGGTTGGTTGTGAATCACGGGGACCCCTTTGTTACTGGCCAGCGTGGGTGACTGTGCTATTAGATGCATATTGATACTAGCAGGTGATCGATGATGCGCCGATTGAGGGAGTACGGGAGGGGAGAAGGGAGACTACGGAGGGTCGCGCCGGATACTACGGAGGGCAGCAAATGCCGGTGCAAGTCTCGGGCTTTATTGACTCGATTTGATGAGCCCGGCGCGCAGCGCAATTTTAACGAGGCCTGGCACATCGCGGATGTTCAGCCGTTCCATAAGTTCAGCCCGATGGGTTTCCACGGTTCGCGGGCTCAGGTCCAATCGCTGTGCGATTTCTTTGTTGGCATAGCCCTCGGCAATCAATTGGAGGATTTCTTTCTGCCGGGAGCTGAGACTGGCGAGGGGCCCCTGGTCTCCGTCCTTTCTCTGTCGATAGGCCTCGACGGCGTATTTCGCGACGGTCGGTGTGAGGTAGGTATCTCCTCGCATCACGGTTCTGATCGCGAGCTCAAGCTCCATCCGATCCGCGTCTTTGAGCAGGTATCCGGCTGCGCCGGAATCCAGCGCTTGCTGAAAGTATTCTTCGCCAGCATGCATCGATAACATGACGACACGGGTACTCGGACATTCCTTTTTCATGCGGGTGACCGCTTCGAGGCCGTTCAGCCCCGGCATCGTAATGTCCATGAATGCAATATCGGGGTGGGTGGTTTTCGAGAGCTCCAGGGCCTGACGTCCATCGCTGACTTCTCCGACGACTTCGATATCGTCGAGTTTCTCCAGGAGAGACCGGATGCCTTGGCGGACCAGCGCATGGTCATCTGCGAGCAAGACGCGAATAGGCATTAGGATATCCTCTCTTCTGATGTCGCCAGTTGCGGATTGAGTCCGACGAGAGGCAGGCTCGCGGTGAGCTTCGTGCCGGTCTTCGGAGAGGAGGTGATCGTCAGCTCCCCCCCGACCAATCTGGCTCGCTCTTCCATGCCCAGTAACCCGATGCTGATGCCGGTTCTGGCGCGAGTCTTTGCCCGCTTGACGTTGAAGCCCTGGCCGTTGTCCTCGATGACTAGCAGCAGCTGATCTCCCTGCCGCGTCAAGGTCACTTGCACGTGGGTGGCCTCGGCATGTCGCGCGACATTCGTGAGGGCTTCCTGCACGATTCGAAAGCAGGCGATTTCAACTTCTGGCGGCAGGTGGTTCTCTCCGAGCTGTGGGGTGTATTCCGTTTCCCAACCGGCTCGTTCCCCTTGGCGCTTGATGTACCACTTGAGCGCGGGGACCAACCCCAATTCGTCGAGCAGCGAGGGGCGTAGATCCAAGGCGAGATTTCTGACTTGCTGGATAACCTGGTCCAGGATCGTCAGGCTATCGGCCAGCAGGGAAGCGGTCGGGCCGGATTCCAGCGCAGTATTCGCCTCGCGCAACCCCAACTTCATTGCGGTCAGCGACTGTCCGATTTCATCATGCAGATCGTGGGCGATCTGCCGGCGTTCCGTTTCTTGTACATTCATCAAGCGGTGGGAGAGCTCTCGCAGCCGTTCGTTGGAATCGATCAAGGCCGTGGTCCGCTCTTGAATGCGCAGCTCCAGTTCGTCATGCGTCTGCAAAAGCGCATCTTGCGCCTGTTGGCGTTGCGAGATTTCTTGACGGATCTGCCAGGCGATCCAGAGCAGAATCATGATTTCCATGATGACGCCGGCGATGAAATAGAGCACGGCGCTCTGGCCCTTTTCGTCGGCATGGCGCTCCCGCACCGTCAACCGCGCCTTCTCCAGCTGCTGCATGTCTCTGATGACCATACGGATCCCGTCCAGGAGCTCTTTGCTTTCAGTCATGTGCGATTCCATGTGCGCGGACTGATAGGTCGCGCCCTTGCGCAAGGCGAGCATGGTCTTCAAGAGGGCCAGCTTCTTATCGATCAAGGCGTTGAGCGTTTCGAGGCGGCGCGCATGTTCGGCACGGTCCTGCGGACTCACTTGAATGATGGCTGAAAGTGCGTCCCTATCGCGGCTCAATACGACCAGTCCGTTTTTGTAGGGGTCGAGGAAATGTTCTTTTCCGGTCATGACATAACCCCGCAGCCCGATCTCGATGTCCTGCACATCGGACAGCACGACTTGGAGATGTCCCAAGACGTCCTGCGAATGGGTGACCCAATCCACGGTTTCTTCGAATTCTCGTATGCTCTGATAGGAAGCAAGGCCGATCGACAGGAGAATGGCTCCCACCAGCCAAAATCCGGCTTTGATTTTGCGTGAGAACGTCCGTGCCGATTGGGTGGTTGGCGGCTGAGTGTCAGGAGCAGGAAGTGGCATGCGACCTCTGAGTGATGCAGCCAGGCGGCCTTGTGTGGAGATGAGCCGGAGTATATCGGGATCGCTCTATTCTATCCAGGGCTAAACGGAGGGTTGGCGATGGGCGGGGATCCGTCAGCGAACGGTTACGGATGGAGCAGGGTCTTCCAGATTGTGGTGATGGGAGCGGCTTCGGCGCTCGCGCCGGAATGGGGGAGGCCGTAGAGGTCTTCGATCGTACGCAAGACGTTGTAGTGATTGATCTGCTGGTCGTAGCGACCGGCCTGCACCATGGGGCCGATGAAGAGCGTGGCGATCCGGTTATGCTCTTTCTTGTTGTCCTCGTCCCAGGTCACGATTAACAGGCTGTTGTGCTGCTGCGCCCACTGGACATAGGCCTCCAGGTGGTCCTTAAGCCACCGATCACCAAGCTGAATCCTGTCCGGGTCCTTCCCATGGTGCATGTCGTTGACCTGGTTCGGCACGATCATGCTCACAGTCGGGAGTTTGTGAAAGTCAGCGGGGAAACTCGTCAGGGGCTGGTTGGTCGTTGCCGGGAGCCCATGGGCCTGGCTGTCCTGCCAATTCACCCAGGGATTATGTTTGCGCGCATAGTCCCCGGCGATGCAGATGAGGGAGCCGACCGAGGGCAGGTCTTCCGAATAGCCTGCGAACGTCAGTCCTGCTTGTAGCAACGCATGCCCAAGATTGGGCGTCTCTATGGTATGTGGGCAGGAGTTATCGGTGATGCTTTGGGTGGACCCTGAAAACAGCGCCAGATAGTTCGGTTTACTGGGGTAGGTCACGCCAAAGGATTGGGTGAAGACTGCGCCCTGGGCTGCCAGGCTGTTGATGTAGGGCGCATCGGGCGAATCGATAATCTGGCTATAGGAGTGATTTTCTTCAATCACCACCACGATATGGTCTGGTCGGGGGAAGTGCGACGTGCTGCCGCCCGGTGCTGACGCAGCAGAGAGGGCGCCTAGGCCTATTGCCAGCGAGAGGACCATTGTCCCAAGAAATAGTTTTCGTTGCATGAGAATTTATACCATTCTTTCTGCGGACGCGCTACTCGAAGTGAGGTTGTTTTTATGAAATTTCTATTAGGGGCCCGAGGGTGCGATTGCTTTGCTTATTCAGGGCAATCGATGAGATAGCGGGGTGGCGTCGGTAGATCGGTAGCCACCTGTTGGGCCTGGCAGGGCGGGATATCTTCCTTGAGCCGTTTCAAGAGTCTGAGTACCTTCATGTTGGGAGGCACTTCGCATATCCAGAGGTGGGAGCCGGACTCCAATTCATCGATGTGCCGTTGCACGCGAAACCCCGGATGTTCCATGAAGTAGGCGGATAAGAATCCTCCGATGGCCTGCACCACCCAAGGGTGTTCGGTGATATAGCGGGAGCTGACTCGAAGCTCGACGATCTGTGGGGGCTCTTGTTCCTGCATGTTTCCAGTATAGCCTGTCTGAGGCGATGACACCCGAAGCATTTTATGTCTGGAGGAGCTTGCTTGACCAGCTCTGCTTCTGCGTGTAGGGTCCAGCGATGCGTTCGACCTGCGCGCGGGACTGGCGGGACGAGCGAGACGAGACACAATTATTGGAACCTCTATGAAGATTGCAATTGTCGGTGGTGGACCGGCCGGATTGATGGCCGCGGAGTCGGCCAGTGCCGCAGGTGTAGAGGTCGATCTGTATGATGCCATGGCATCAGTCGGGCGCAAGTTTCTCCTGGCGGGGAAGGGTGGTCTGAACCTGACACATTCGGAGCCGGCAGAGAAATTTCTGGCTCGCTATGGAGCTCGCCGCGCGCAGATCGAGCCGTTGCTCGCGTCGTTCGGGCCTGCGGAGCTCCGGGCCTGGGCCGCTGGAC
>CAYHQK010000181.1:0-4568 GCA_964358535.1 uncultured Nitrospira sp.
CTCCGCACGTCCTTCCACTCCTTCACCACCTTTGCTTTGCGCGGCGCCTCTCCCTTGGCTGGCTCCGGCACCATCACCGCATCGAGGCGCCGTTGCAGAAATGTTTCGGCAAAGGCCTTCGTGCGCCCCACCCCGACTTTCAGCGTCTTCCAGCCGGCTGCATGCAAGGCATCGAGCTTCACGCCAAGCGCTGCCGGATCGGATGGCAACACAAGAATATGGCCGACCGGAAACTTCCGATCCTTGAGCCATTGCCTGGCTTGGGCGCTCGCCTGGCTGGTGGAACCAGCCACCTGATCCTGCGTCACCACATAGAGCAGGTTGTAGTAGAACTGCGTGACCTTGCCGAGTTCCTCCGCTGCATCGGGCATCGGGCTCCTGCCCTCCGCTTCCTTCCCTGGCCAGATCAGGGAAGGCCCCTGCCCGACGGGATCCTCCATGAGCGAGACCATCTCCACCGCCATGATCGGGCCGCGCCGTTCCCATACGGCCAGATTTCCATCGGCCTCGGTCGCGGCAACTCTCGGACTGTTTCCGATTCGCACAGTGAAAGGGACCGACCCTTTGGCCTTCGGGGTATAGGAGAAAACCGCCCGCCCGTCTCCACCAGTCACTGCGGTTGCGAGGACCTTGCCCGCGATAAGCAGCTCCAGTGGCTCTCCCCCCAGAACAGCCTCCGTCTTGAAGCCCTTCCAGGTGAGCGTCGCCTCAATGGTGACCGGTTGATTCGGCGACGTGAGGCGATCCTGAACCGTCAAGGCTCCAGGAATCTTCTCAGCAGCAAAGAGGGTGGTGGTCGCAGTCCAAACGAGAAGGAAGATGAAAAGACCGGCTCTGCGGAAGGATACACTCATATGCCGCATAGCCATTCTGACTTGATAGAGAAAGGAAATCGATCCGACTAAGCCTTGAGGGCAGCCAGCACCTCATCCACATGACCAGTAACCTTGACCTTGCGGAAGATCGCCTTCAACTTGCCGGTCTGGTCGATCACAAAGGTGCTACGTTCGATACCCCAATACTTCTTGCCGTACATGCTTTTCTCTTTGTAGACCCCGTAGGCCGTCGCCACAACCTTGTCCTCGTCGCAGAGCAACGTGAACGGCAAGAGAAATTTCTCGATGAACTTCTGGTGAGATTTCTGGCCATCAAAACTCACGCCCAGGACCACGCCCCCCGCCTTTTTGATCGGCGTGATGTTATCGCGAAAGTCGCAGGACTCCTGCGTACAGCCTGGCGTACTGTCCTTGGGATAAAAATACAGGACCACCTGCTTGCCGAGGAAGTCTTTCAGCTTCACCGGCTCTCCCGATTGATCGGGAAGTGCGAAGGCTGGCGCCTTACCACCGATTTCAAGTTCTGTTGCCATCTCAGTCCTTACCCTCTTGCCAGCTTCACACGTCGTTCGTATCTCGCATCTCGTCGTTCGCAGACGATCATACTGGCTGGATTACGAAATACGTTTCACGCTTCACGAACGACGATCTCGTTACGCATTCAATTATCGCGGTCCGCTGCCAATGCCGGGCCTGCCGGTCGCGATGGGATGTTCTTTGTGCGACTTGGGAGCGTCCGGGCTGCCGAAGGGACGGAGGGCGGGCGAATCCCAGATCACCTTGTCGCCAGGAGCCAGGTTGGCCGCTTCCAGAAACTGTTGGCGCGCTTGCTCCGTGTCGCCCAGGGCATTCAACACCAACGCGTAGTTATAATGCGCCGGCCCCGATTGAGGCGCCTCGGCTATTGCTTGGGAAAAATACTTCTTCGCATCCTCGAACTGCCTCGTCTGATAGGCCTGCGTCCCCTGTTCCGTCAGAGTCACGGCTTGCGGCTTCACCCCCGACTCGAGCGCCAGCGGGGCCAACGGCTTCACCTTGGGCTTCGCGCAGGCCACAGCCCCAACGAGCAAGAAAACCACTCCAAGCAGGGACAGGAATTTCATTGCGCCTCCACGGTCCATCAACACCTCACGGCTTTGCATATTTCCGCATCTCTTCTTCGAACGTTTTCCGATAGAGCACGTCCCACTCCGCACTGCCCTCGACGATCCCGCGCGAGTAGGAGGCCAGCTTGGCCTTGACTCTTCGATCGATCTCTTCCTCTTGCGCCAACTCGGCCGCAAGCACCTTCTTGATCTCTTTCAGGACCCGCCCATCCTCGGCCTGGACCGTCACCAGTTGGCTTTTCTTGACCACCTGAAGAATGACGTGGGAGAGATGGCTGATTTTGTCTTCGCTCAACATAAGAACTCGCCTGTCGTTCGTCGTTCGTATCTCGTCGTTCGCAAACGCTTCACGAGATACGCTTCACGTTTCACGCTCTAGAGAATGATGCCCCGCTCCCGCGCCAGCTTGGTCTTGACCATCGTAAACATCCGCTGAAAGTCCACTTGTCCCCGCTCGATGTCTTGCTCGTAGGCTTTCAACAGCTGCCGCACTTCGACGTTCAAACGGTCTTCGACCGACAGTTCCTCGACGATGGCATGATCGATCTGCTCGACGAAGGCCTTACGATCCCCGACGATCGCCACCTGCCCCTCCTGCTGCAATCTGGTGGCCACTGATTCGGAAATGTGGCGCACACGTTCTTTCGAAAGTCTCATCGTTAGATCTTTTCGATCCTGATGGTTGGTATATCCATCACCCGCCGCAGCACCGAGGCATCCCCGACAATACGACCGATCACATTGACCCGATCGGCCGGGACCGGATCCTGCCCCATGCTCATCGGGGTGCGTCCGAAGAAAATCGCCAGGACTTGCCCGGCTCCCCAGAAGGCGACATCGCCGACTTTGACTTGATTCGTCGCCGTCTCCCGATGGTCCTTCACCCCGGCCAATTTAAAATAGAACTCTTCGCCCCAGGTGTTGACCGGACTTTCAACCGGCAAGGCGGCATAGACTTCCTGCGCCGTCTTCGTGGATTTCAATTCCGCGTCAAGCTGCACGGAGCCGACGGTGATACGAATTTTGTTGGGAAGATCAGCCATTAGATTCCAATCGGCGCCTCGTGGCGACCATGAGATGAAAACCCGCTCAGGTCGCGGACTTTAGCTTGTTTATTCGGTGAAATCAAGGCTACAATCCATGCCATCACATGCTCACATCATCCTTCGTGCTCCTCAAAGGTCTCGGCCAAAGCTCCGAACGCCGCCTCTGGCAGGAAGGCATCCTCGATTGGGGCTCCTTCCTCCGATCGCCGACCCTCCCCGGCATCTCCTCGACCAGAAAAGAATGGTATGACGGCGAACTCGCCACAGCCCAAACGCGGCTGGCAGCAGGCGACGCGCAGTTCTTCGGCACCTGTCTCAAAAGCCGGGAACACTGGCGCCTGTTTGAGACGTTTCGTCCTCGCACGCTCTATCTGGACATCGAAACGACAGGACTCTCCGCCCGCGAAGGCCATGTCACGGTGGTCGGACTCTATCGCAACGGACAGATGACCAGCCTGGTCCGCGGGGAAACGTTGACGGAAGACCGGTTGCACGCAGAACTGGAACAGACAGACCTGTTCGTCACATTTTTCGGCAGCGGGTTCGATATTCCCTACTTGCAAGCAAAGTTTCCCCGGTTGAATTTCAAGAAACCGCACTTCGATCTCTGCTTTGCGGCACGCAGACTCGGCATGCAAGGCGGACTGAAACATATCGAGCGCGAACTCCAGATTGACCGCGAGACCGATGTGGTGGGACTCGACGGATGGGAAGCCGTTCGCCTCTGGCACCAATGGACAACTGGAAGCGAGGCCGCCCGCGATCTGCTCCTACGGTACAACGAAGCCGATACCAAAAATCTCGAACCGCTCGCAGACCTGCTCTACGACCAGATGGTCGCGCGATTCGGCCCCTCGTCCCTAGGATTTCCTCCGACCCGACAGCAAGAACCGATCGAGGTCGCTCCGTGATACAGACCCCGCCATGGACCGGAGTTGGCCGAACTGAAACCGGTTATGTCCGGACGTCGAACCAGGATGCCCTGGCCCTCCTGAATGATTGTGGCGTCTGGATCGTGGCAGACGGGATGGGTGGTCGCCCAGCAGGAGATGTCGCGGCCCAAACCGCCGTGGCCGTCGCCACCCAGCGGGCGCGCGAACGAGCGGCCCGGCTCCGCGAACACCAGCCCGCTGCCGCCGAATTCGTCACAGACCTCGTGACGAACGCCAACCAGCATATCCATGACCTCATGTTGGCGACACCATCGCTGCAAGGGATGGGCACGACCTTCGTCGCCCTGGCCATGACGCCGACTCCCATGCCGATCGCCCACGTTGCCCACTTGGGAGATAGCCGCGCCTATCTCTATCGAACGGGACAGCTCAAGCAATTGACGCGCGACCATACCCTCGTCGAGAACCTGATGCGAGGCGGCCTGATCGATGCGGCCACAGCCCTCACCCATCCTGAGCGCCACATCTTGACCAAAGGCCTGGGAATGGACGTCGAGATGCAACCGGACCTCACCTCCACGCCTGTGACGCCGCACGATCTCCTCGTCCTCTGCAGCGACGGGCTCACGAAAATGCTGGAGGATGCCGCCATCGCATCAGTACTCTCCCGTGCGAACGGCGATCCCC
>CAYHQK010000182.1:0-4521 GCA_964358535.1 uncultured Nitrospira sp.
CCAGGATGCTTAAAAGCCCCCCGCGGCCTTCGCGTATATCAAAACTCGGCTGAACGCCCGGGCCCCCCTCACCGGGGGGCCCGGACCAGTGCATGTGAAATTAGGCAGGAACTGTTTGCGATGTGGACTGCAAAATGATCTGGTCGATATCGGCTGAGTCCAGCACTTCTTTTTCCAAAAGCGCCTCCGCCAAGCCCTTCAAACTGGCCATGTGCTCTGTGAGCAGGCGCTTTGCCCGTTCATAGTTTTCCGTCACCAGCCGTTTGACTTCCTGGTCGATCTCCAAAGCGATTTGCTCGCTGAAATCGCGCCGGCTCCCCATCTCCCTCCCAAGAAACACTTCTTCTTCTTTTTTCCCGAACGTCAGAGGCCCCAACTTTTCGCTCATGCCCCATTCGCAGACCATCTTCCGCGCGAGATCCGTGGCCCGTTCGAGATCGTTCCCCGCTCCAGTCGTCATATGTTTCAAGACCAGCTCTTCCGCCACACGCCCGCCCATGAGGATGGCCAGGTTATTGTACAAGAACTCCTTCGAGTAGTTATGCCGGTCATCGGTGGGAAGCTGCATCGTCACGCCCAACGCGCGACCGCGAGGAATGATCGTGACTTTATGGACCGGGTCCGTTCCCGGAATCAGCTTGGCGATCAACGCATGGCCTGCTTCATGATAGGCCGTCGTCCGTTTCTCTTCGTCGCTCAAGATCAGGCTCTTGCGCTCGGCCCCCATCAAGACTTTGTCTTTGGCCATCTCGAAGTCGACGACTTCCACTTCTTTCTTGTTCTGTCTCGCAGCCCAGAGCGCCGCTTCGTTGACCAGGTTCTCCAGGTCGGCTCCCGAGAAGCCTGGCGTGCCGCGCGCGATTTTTTCCAGCTCCACGTCCGTGGCGATCGGCACCTTCTTCGTATGGACCTTGAGAATTTCCGTACGACCACGCAAATCCGGTCGATTGACAACGACTTGCCGGTCGAAACGCCCAGGTCTGAGCAGGGCGGGGTCGAGGACGTCAGGCCGATTGGTCGCCGCGATCAGGATCACGCCTTCTGTCGTATCGAATCCGTCCATCTCGACGAGCAATTGATTCAGCGTCTGTTCACGCTCGTCATGCCCGCCGCCCAACCCTGCGCCACGAAGCCGGCCGACTGCATCGATTTCGTCGATGAAAATGATGCAGGGCGCATGCTTTTTCCCCTGCTCGAAAAGGTCGCGCACGCGGGAGGCGCCGACGCCGACAAACATCTCCACAAAGTCCGATCCGCTGATGCTGAAGAACGGCACGCTGGCTTCACCGGCAATGGCCTTAGCCAACAGGGTCTTCCCGGTCCCGGGAGGTCCGACGATCAAAACACCCTTGGGAATACGGCCGCCCAGCTTTTGGAACTTACGAGGGTCCCGGAGAAACTCGATAATCTCCAGCACTTCTTCTTTGGCTTCATCGACGCCTGCGACGTCGGAGAACATCACTTTCTTGCGGTCCTCCGTCAACATGCGGGCACGGCTTTTCCCGAATGAGAGGGCCTTATTGCCCCCCATCTGCATTTGCCGCATCAGGAAGAACCACAAGCCCAGGAAGAGCACAAACGGCCCCCAGGTCACTAAGAAGGTGATGTACCACGGGCTCTCGTCTGGTGGCTTGGCTTCGATCTGCACGCCACGCTCCCGCAAGACTTTCACCAATTCAGGATATTCCACCGAATAGGTCCTGATGCGGGTCTTGTCTTTCAGAACGGCGCTGATGTGGCTGGATTTGATGATGACCCGTTCGACCTCGCCCTTGTCGAGTTTGGCCATAAACTCGCTGAAAATCACATCTTCTTCAGGCGCATGGGTCGGCACACTGAACAGGTTGAACAACAAAATCATGAAAAGGCCAACGACGACCCAGAAAAGCAGATTCTTTGCCCTGGAATTCATCCAGATCTCCTTGTGGATTGACGCTTAAATGAGGAAAACCACGCAGTGCCGTGATGCTACCACAGGCCCATTCATACTGACAACCAGAGGGGCACGAACCTATTCTTGATCCTCTGCCACATCCAGGACAGCCAGATAGGGCAGGTTGCGATACTTCTGTTGAAAGTCGAGTCCATACCCGACCACATACTTGTTCGGAATCCTGAACCCCTCGTAATCGATGGTGACATCGATGGTCCGTCGTTCCGGTTTACTCAAGAGGGTGCAGACCTTAATCGACTTGGGCTTCTTTTTCCCCAAGGTCTTGACCAAATATTGGACCGTCAACCCTGAGTCGACAATGTCTTCCACCAGCAAGACATCTTTGCCTTTGATCTCCTCGGTCAGCTCAGTCACCATCTTGACCTTGCCGGATGTTTTTGCCCGGGACCCGTAACTCGTCACCATGAGAAAATCCACCCGGATGGGAATTCTGATCGCGCGGGCCAGATCGGCATAGAACGCATAGGCCCCTTTTAGCACCCCGACCAACACGAGATCCTTCCCCATATAGTCGGTCGTGATCTGCTTGCCCAGCTCTCGAATCCGCGCACGCATTTCTTCCTGCGTCACGATCGGTCGACCGAAAATTCGCTCCATGCTCCCCTTACTCCTTCTCTGAAACCCTGTGATTCACCGAAACCACTAGACAGTTGGCCGTCCCACTGCGGACGGCGAATCGTTCATCCTGCCTCATGCCCACCACCCACAGAATTCCTTCTGGGGCCACCAACAAGGGAAGCGCCTCACGTCGGTGGCGAGGGACCTTCCGGTCAGTAAAGAAATCTTGTAACTTTTTACTATTCCCCTTCATCCCTTGAGGAATAAATCGATCGCCGGCTCGCCAGGACCGAACCACCAAGGGCTCCGAACAACGGTCGGCATCGAATACAGCCCGCTGCGCGGACGGAGTCGCGCCTCCCTGCTCCGCCTCGCGACGAGCCATACGTTGTACATGAATTTGTTGATTCGTTCCAGCCCAATAGACCGTTGAAGGCACGGAAAGACGCAGGCTCTCGCTCTGTCCCAACCCGGAACCAGTTGCATCTTTGCACGCCCCACCCAGGGGACAAAATCGCACCGACTCCTGCTCCAGAATCACAAGGACCTCCTTCAACGAGAGCTGAGCCCCGCTCTTGCCCTTGAGGAAGACCTGCCGGACTGACTCCACCACGCGAAGGCTGCTGGCTCGTCCCTCTTCATCGTAGGTCCGTAAGATGGTCCGAACGAGACGCCGTTGCAGGGCAACCGGCAACTCGATAAAGGCCTGGCGATTGACTCGTTGCTCGCCTCCGGAATCCTGGCTCACGAGCCTGCGCGCTAGATCGCCTGTCACCTGCGCCAGATATCGTTCGTCCTCGCGCAAGACATCCGCCTGCCTCTGCAACAGACGAATGGCAGCCGGCGCCAACTTCGTGACGACAGGCAGGAGTTCCTGCCTGATCCGATTGCGATGGTAAAGCGGCTTCTCATTGCTCGAATCACGGCGATAGGTCAGCCCTTCCTGATCCAAGTAGGCCAGCACCTCCTCGCGGGTGGAGGCCAGGAGCGGACGGATGACTCTGTCCTCACGAACATAGGGCATCCCGGCTAACCCGGTCATGCCGGCCCCCCGCAACATCCACATGAGCACCGTTTCCGCCTGGTCGTTGGCCGTATGACCGACCACAATGCGGTCCGCCTCCACGTCATGAGCCAGTTGCTTCATGAACTCATAGCGCGCGTCACGGGCCATGGCCTGCAACGAGGAGCGCTGCCGTCGTTTGACGAGCAGAGGCCGATGGATGACCAGAGGCAGCTTCTGTTCCTGACAAAAATCTCGAACAAAGGACTCGTCTCCGTCTGACTCCGCTCCCCGCAATCCATAGTTGCAATGGACGACCGTCACGGTGAGCCGCCAGGATTGGACCAGGCGATAAAGGAGCGACAGCAAGGCCATCGAATCAGGTCCGCCTGACACAGCCACGAGCAGATGCTGGCCTGGAACGAATAGTTCATGCTGCCGCACCGTTCGAATGAGATGGGTCAATAGGGCCGGTCGTGCGGTCGATCTGGAGGGCGGCCTCGCCATGGGCGTCTCAACTAGCATGGTTACGGAACTCCCTGCGGAATATTGCGCAAGCTGACGCGAGCCTGTTCCACATCACGGGCAATTTGCTTCGACAACTCCTCGGCCGAGGCAAAGGTATGGTCGCCCCGCACCCGCGAGACAAACTGCACGGTAATTTCCTGGCCGTAGAGATCGCAGGAGTGATCCAGGAGATTAACCTCAATGAGCCGCTCGCCTGCGCCAAAGGTCGGTCTGGTCCCGATATAAGCGATGGCGTCATAGACCTCCGCCCCATGCACCGCCCGCGCGGCATAGACTCCATCGGGCGGCACGACACGCTCAGCCGGGATGCGCAAATTGGCCGTGGGCCAGCCCAGCGCCTGCCCCTGCTGCATCCCATGCACCACGGGGCCTCTGATTCCATAGGTTCGTCCGAGCAGCGTGGCAGCCCGATCAACATGCCCGGCCTGAATGAGCTGGCGAATTCTGGTCGAACTCACCACGTCCCCCTCGATCATCA
>CAYHQK010000183.1:0-4516 GCA_964358535.1 uncultured Nitrospira sp.
CCATTGGATGTCTGACGCGGCCTCCATCTAGCATGAACTAATGGGGTCTTGCAACCCACGCCCCTATTCCCTCTGACAGGATGCTGAAAAAGCCCGCCAGCAGGGGAAGGGATGGCCCGGTGAGCCCCCTGTGCTCGCGCAACGCGCGGTCTCGGAAGACCCTCGTTGGACGCGCGCAGTGGGGGACTCATCCGAACCATCCCAGGATAACGTAAACGAGCAAGCTTGGAAGGCCACACTTTAGTTGTTCGCTGCGGCCTTGCTGGACGGCCTTTTTGAGCATCCTGCAGGAATACCTTTTCACACCACACATTCAGACCATTAAAACTTCAACGTGCCAACATAGTTCTTTCCGTAGGCCCCTGATCCTCGCGACTCCCACCCAGGCTTGCTCCGGACTGACCTGGTAAAATGTCTGGCACAGAGGGAGCCGAATCCTTTTCGATTGGGACCGCTCTTATGGTATAGGAACCGGATGCTCAGGAAGCGCTCTATGACTCCTCGTCTCCTCATCGCCCTGCTACCCACAGTGGGACTGCTTTCGGCCTGGCCGACGGCAGCAACGCCTCCCTACACCGCCATCACGATTGAGAGTACCTCCCCCTACTTCGTCCCAAAATCCGTCACCATCTCGACCGGGTCTCCGATTAGGTGGGAAAACCCCACCGGATCAGAACATACCGTGACCCATATCGGCTGTGTGGAGGAGGGCGATCTCTGCGCCTTCGACTCCGGCCTTATGCTCCCCAACGGCACCTTTGCCGTCCCGGGACTCGCTCCCGGTCGCTACCCCTACCTCTGCCGCATTCACCCCATCATGCGCGGAGTCATCACCGTCACAGATACGTTCACCCCCTCCCAGCTCTAGGACTCGTCGTTCGTATCTCGTATCTCGTCGTTCGCGAACGACGCTTCACGAGATACGCTTCACGATTCGTGAGGCCTTGCGAGAATCCTGGCCCCTCGTGTAGGCTGCGGCGCTCTAACAGGTTGCCCAACAGGCTGCGGGAAAACTCGGTGAAAGAAAAAAGTACAGCTGAAATGTTTCGCATGCATAGAAACTCCAATAGCCTCAGGATGCTCAAAAAGGCCGTCCAGCGGTTCGTGAGACGTGAATCGCCAAACGTGAAAGGTTTCGGAGAAGGAGCGCTCAGCCATCTTACGTTTCACTTTTCACGTTTTACCTTTCACGGTTTGCGAGAACGCCGCTGGCGGTCTTTTTCAGCATCCTGCTAAACATGAAACCAACTGTCGCCGCTCACCAACCGCTCAGCCTCACCGGAGAGACCCTCAGTCTCCTGGCCTGGCACATCCCCGATCTCATCGCCTATCAACACCACGAAGACGAATGGTGGTTCGCCCCCCTCGATGACAACCTGCCCATCGTGCGATTGAATTGCACCGGCCTGGAGATGCTCCAAGCGATGAACGGCCACACATCGGTTGCGGCGCTGCTGGAAAAATATGGCACGAGGGTCTGCGGACCGGACGGACAGCCAGGCCAATGGCATTTAGAACGTTGGTCCCTCCCCACCTACTCCCTCTGCTACTTCGGCACAGAGCCGCCGGGCGGCCACCGCCACAAGGCCAAATGGGACTTGCTCCTCCAAGAAATCCGGGAAGGCTGGTCGGGCCAGGAAGGGTTCGAGGGGGAAGAGCACCTTGAAGACTTTCACCACCACGGACTGACCGACAGCGGCGAAGACGACGAACACTTCGACCTGATCGAAACCACCGTCTCGCACCTCTTCCGGGAACCGAACGAGACCCTCAACGGCTTGACCTATGGCCGGCTCCTCATGAAGCAACTGCGGAAGCTGGGCTGGTTCAACCCCAAGCCCCGCGTCATCGTGGAAGTGGGCGGAGGGCTCGGCTACCTCGCGCGTGAGTTGGGCAAGGAACTCCTGCCCTTTGAAAAGCAGACCATCCGGTACATCTCCCTCGACATCACCCAGCCCTTCCTCAAGCTGCAAGTCACCCGCGCCAAGGCCGGGGGCTGGGGCGGCATCGGCACCCGCGCCAACGGCGAATGGCTGCCCTTCAAAGACAACTCCGTCGACCTCGTCATCGATAACGAGAACATGGCCGACATGACGCCGGTGAAGCTGACCAGGAAAGAGCTCCAAGAGGGAACAGGCGACACGCCGCAACATCAGGAAGCGCTGGATTGGATCAGGCGCGTGAGACTGCCGCTGGGCCAGGATCTGCCGGAAGACGTGATCTTCAACCTCGGCCCCTTTCGTTTCGTGGCGGAACTCTGGCGGGTGTTGAAGCCAGGCGGCAGGGCGTTCCTGACTGAATTCGGGATCGAGGAAGGCTGGCCTGCGCCGGTCAAGCTGCCGGGCCATACGGAGTACGAAGTCCAGTACAGCCATCTACGCCAAGCCGTGCGTTGGCTCGGCTTCCAGGAGCGCTATCTCTCCCTGCCCCAATTCCTCGCCATCAAGCCGGACACCAAGGTGCTCTGCACCGGCGCGGCCTATACCATTCAGCGGTTCTGCCAGGCCATGCACAAGCCCTTCCCCGTGCGGGCCTACACGGAGAAGGAGCTACAACAAGCCCTGGGCGACATGCTCCCGAAACTCCACGGCTGCCACTACCACGACGTGGTAGATCCCGCCTGGTTCGGCCTCATCGACTTCAAAGTCTTGTTATTGGAAAAGCCAGGCGGAGCCCCGAAAGCCAGCTTTTCGGAGAACCAAGGCTATCGGTGGTATTCACAGCGGTAATGAAAAATAAGATTGCCATGGCATTAATAACTCATGCGTCATACCTTCGAAGGAGACTTGACTGAAGCTCATTAAACGTTTCCAGGAACCAAGCAAACGCCTCTTTCTGAGTGGTCAGCTCACTGTCTGAAATAGTCAGCTCGGCAGCGGTCTTAGGGTGCGTAATCCGATGCCGCAACTCTAGCGAGAGAGAGATATTCTTCCAGCCTTGAGTGCTGAAATCAGGGGCCCATTTGAGCTCAAATTTAGACGCGGAGATTTTCAGCGTTTGCTTTAGATTGGACAGAGTATCGACATACACATGCTTCAGCAAAGCGCTACCTTTCTCATCTACGATTGCACGACTCTCCGACAAGAATACGTGCTCCTCTGCAGAAAGACTTTTCCCTCCGAGCTCGCAGGAGCGGAGTGTGAACTGCTTCAGACAAAACACTTCCCCTTCGATCATCGACCAGTAGGCACGCACAAACATACGGCGCAACGGCTGACTAGACCAATCATCTCGGTATGCAGCAAAAAGGCTCTCAATGTCCTGACGCAAGACCTCAGAGACATCTAGCAGCTCCTTGAGCGTCTTCCCAAGATTCTTCACGAAAGATGGCAATGGCTCAGTCATGACACTCCTTCCGCTGCCGCGCAGCCAAATCCAACAACACCCCTTCACGCAGCCCTAGATCACTGACAAGCACCACCGAAATCCCTGGCGTCTCCATAATCGAGGCGAATTAAGGAGTCTGACCCCTTAATTTTTCTCACTCCTGGTGTCAGCTCGTGACTGCAGCCTCACGGAACACAACATCCAGCTGGTCGATCCAGCGCCGCTTGCGCGCTTCGTCCACGAAGCTCGCCTCGAAGCTGTTGCGCGCCAGCTGATACGCATGGCGAGCACCGAGAACCGGCAGCGCGGCAAAGAGTTCGATGAAGTTGGCATTGATGGCGCCCCCGAAGTACGCCGGGTCGTCGCTGTTGACGGTGACGCACAGGCCTGCGTCCAGCAGCGCCGGCAGGTTGTGCTCGGCCAGCCGGTTGAAGACCCGCAACTTCACGTTCGACAGCGGGCACACGGTGAGCGGCACGCGCTCGCGCGCGAGACGCGCGACGAGCGCCGGGTCTTCGAGGCAGCGCACACCATGGTCGATGCGCTCAACGTGAAGCATATCCAAGGCACTGCGGATATAGGCAGGCGGCCCCTCCTCGCCCGCATGCGCCACCACATGCAGCCCCAGCTCTCGGCAGCGAGCGAACACGCGCGCGAACTTCTCCGGCGGGTGACCTCGTTCACTGCTGTCCAGGCCTACGCCGATGAAGTGCTGCCGGTACGGCAGCGCCTGCTCTAGCGTCGCGAATGCCGCATCCTCGCTCAGGTGGCGCAAAAAACACAGGATCAGCGATGAACTGATACCGAAATCGGCCTGCGCACGGCGCATCGCCTGCTCCAGCCCGACGATCACCGTTCCGAACGGCACGCCCCGGTTGGTGTGGGTCTGCGGGTCAAAGAACACTTCGGCATGCACCACGTTTTCGGCCGCGGCCCGCTCGAGATACGCGAACGCGAGATCGGAAAAATCCTGCTCGGTGTGTAACACGCTGGCGCCCACGTAATAGAGGTCGAGAAAACTCTGCAAGTCGGTGAACGCGTAGGCGCGGCGTAGTGCCTCCACGCTCGGGTAGGCCAGCGTCAGGCCGTTGCGTTTCGCCAGGAGGAAGATCAGCTCAGGCTCCAGCGAGCCCTCGATGTGGATGTGCAGCTCGGCCTTGGGCATGCGCCTCAGCAGCGCAGGCAAGGC
>CAYHQK010000184.1:0-4477 GCA_964358535.1 uncultured Nitrospira sp.
GGCTCATCGTCGCACGCTCCATTTAGTGAGATTATCCTACTCTTCCTAGCCTGGGTCAAGAAACCCAGAATCTCCTGGCGCATCCCCCAAAAAGTATCAGACACCCAGTCCCTACTGAATTATGACGACCCGCCAGTGACAACGGGCGCTCCCGCCCCCTTCCCCAGTCCCTGTTTCGTTCCGAACCATAAGCCATATGCTATCAGCCATATGCTCCACTGAGAGGCTCAATCTGCCGGTTGCTAGGCAAAGAATGCCGGGCCTCTACGGAACAGACACCACGAACCAAACAGATCATGGGCTTTTTGGGGGCTCCCTCTCCTGTCGCGCGCGGCACGGAAGTTGAGAAGACTTCACCTAATCTTGCCTCGCAATAGAGGCCATCATGCATGAATTGAGGATGCGATGATCACGACGTCTAGCCTGTGGGAATTTTTAAGCCGCGATGCGTCCTTCTTCGGAGGGCCTGAAAGCCCGATGCTGAGTTGGCTCGGATCGTTCGGCATCGTGCTCTTCTTTCTCTGGCAGGTCCTACGATTGCGCAGGGAAATCGCCGGCGCGCAACGACCCTTCGATCGCGTGCGCCCGATGCTGACGGCCCTGGCTCATGACCGCGGCGACGTCGATCATGAGCGATTCACGAGCCGCGCGCTGGTGGGATTCTCGAATCAGGCTGCTCCGCCGGCAGACGCCTCTACCCGCATCGATTGCAACGACCTCCAGGCCCTCGAAACGGCCCTGCAAAAAGAACCCATGTTTCGACAGGCTTGGGCGCAGTTTCGCAAAACCTTGGTGCTGGAACATGTCCCCTGGTTTGTCGAGCCGCGCATTTTCAGCACACGCCGAGCGGAAGAGATCTTTACGCAGGACATGCTCCTGAGCCATCGCGTGAACCTGGCCTTCTACAGCCAACTGCCTTCCCTGGTGACCGGGATCGGGTTGCTGCTGACGTTCCTGGCCCTGTTCATCGGCCTCAGCAAGCTCCACGCAGACGGACATGACATTAACGGCATTCAGGGGCTGATCAACGGGCTGGCTGGGAAATTCCTCACCTCCATCGTCGGACTGATTGCCGCCAATCTGTTCACGCTCATTGAAAAGCCAATGGTCTTTCGGCTCATGAACGAGCACCATGCGTTCCTCGGTCTCGTCGACGAACTCTTTCCCCGAAAGACCATGGAACAGATGTTGGAGCAACTCACGCCGATGCACCGCGCGGCGGGAGGCAACCGACAGGCCTTCGGCGGGGAACTTGATGAACGCACCGAAGACAGGGGCAAGGACAGTCTGGCGGCCCCCATTGCTGAGCTGACTGCGGCAGTCCGATCCTTGATGCAATGGAAGCAGGACGAACAGGCAGCGGGGCGCCGGATGACGGCCGAACTGCCACAAGTCCTCCGTGAAGAATTTACGGCTCCGATCACAGCGCTGAACGCCTCGATCCAGCGCCTCACCACGCTGCTGAAGGATGCGCCAAGACAGAAGACGCAAGAACCGAGGACACTCGATGAACTCATGAGCCGCCTAACGGACGGGCTCGTGAAACAGCGAACGTCGCCCGTGGCCGCGCAGCCTGAGGAGCACCGATTTATACCCAGACGCTCGCTCGTATCCACGGAGGGGCCGACCGCATGAAGCGCACAACAACACAGGGCACCGGGCCTTCGCAGACGACTCTCGGCATCACCGATCTCATGACCTCGCTCGTCATCGTCTTCATCCTGCTCTTCGCGGCGCAGTTCAGCAAAGTCTCTTCTGCGGCGCAGTCTGAATTGCAAGACAACAAGGAGGACGTGCGGACGGCTCTGCGCGACCACATTCAGCGCCTGGGGCTTTCGCTTGATGCGGATCCCCGCGACCCGCTCGCGCTCGTGATCGTGGTCCCGGAGGACCGGCTTACATTCGAGTTTGGAAAAAGCACGCTCTCGCCTGCGGCGGATCAATTCCTCGTAGATGCGTTGCCCTTCTATGTGGAGGCGCTGTGCGGACCGCTGCGCGACAAGATCGACTCACTCGCGATCGAAGGGCACACAGACGATTACGGCAGCGATGCGTTTAATTTGAAGTTGAGCCAGGAACGGTCGCTGGCCGTGATGGTGAAGGGGCTGGAAGTCATTCAAACCGCGAAACCCTATTCGTACCAGTGCTTTCAGGAAATCACGTCAGCGACAGGACGCGGGAGGCAAGATCTGATGTACGAATCCACCTCCGTCATCAACCGCGAAAAAAGCCGCAGAGTGATCTTCAAAATTCGTCTCCGCTCCGCCGAACAACGGCATCAGACCGAGCAATCCGCCAAAGGCCTGTGATCCACGCACAGCGATAGCCCAGCTGCACCGACTACTATCCACTCATGGCCAGGAGGCCGGCAATGATGCGTCCAGATACAGCCAGCCGGTGGTGATGGTTACGGTCTACGAACCATTTCAGCGCCGAGGAGAATGATCGCGCCACCCACCATGGAGCTAAACTGGATCGACTCGCCCAAACAGAGGTGGGCGAAGAGAATCCCACATACGGGGGTGAGATTCTGATAGACCGCAACAGTGGCGGGACAGATAGTTTGAAGAGCACGGTAGCGCAGGAGGAATACGGAAGCCGTAGCCACGCCAATATAAAAAATAGAGGATACGAGCGAAATCGAAACATCGTCGGTAGGCAGATGCCCCCAGACTGACGCCCCGAACAAGAGAAATAGAGCACTACTGCCAAACATCACGGTATTGGCGGTCATGGCTCCGAAGCGCTTGACGATATTGGAGCTCCAGGCCAGGTGCGCAGCCATCATGATTGTGAATAAGAGAATGAGCAGATCGCCTAATCCAAAATCTGTCTGAAAGTCGCCCAACTTACCCGACATAGCAACCCCACCGCCCACCAGTGAGACCGCGATACCAGTCATCTTGAGGCGGCTGCTCAGAATTTTCTTCTGCAACACACTGAAGAGGGCCGTTAACGGTGAGACCAGGCTATAAATTAAAATATAGTGGGTGACGCTGGTGAGCTGAAGACCCCAGGCCGCAATCACATACGAACCAACCCCGAGCCCCCCCAACAGGGTCAACCGAAACACATCCCCGGCTGTCAGGGCGCTCAACCCTCTGAGGTCCTGCGCGAGAGTAATCGCAAACAGAAACAAAAATCCGGTCATCACCCTGACCAGGGCCATGCCAAGCGGATCGACCGTGCTATGCTGAAAGACATACTTCGTCAGGGTCGGCACCGTACTGAGCAACAACACCGCGCTGAAGAGGCAGACAAATGGCTCGAGATGAGGCGTCGCCCCTGGCGGACTGTTCGACTCCTTGGAGGGCATAGCCATACGTTAGAACCCGGTAAGATTCAGGACGTTCAGTTGCTCGATAAACTGCGAAAGGCAATGCTGATGTTCAGGAGAAATCCTCGTAATGCGGGCGCCAAGTTGAGGAGACGCCACGTAGGTGACCTCGACGGTGCACTGGATCGGAGCCTCCTTGGTCAGAGGAAACTCAAGCTCCAAGAGGTCTCCCATGGCCACAGGCAAATCAGTGTGTAATTGAAATCCCTTCTCCGTGAGATCGAGCACTTCACAGGGAACGGCCTCGCCCCCTCTGGCGATCTGCCCGGTCCGCTCGATTGCGACTCTGAAGAATTCCCGCTTCTGGTTCATAGCGTGACCAACCTTTCGTCCTTCCTGCACACAACGTCTCCCCCCTCCATCATCAACTGGGGACGAGGAGAAATAACTATTCCCAGAGAAGTATAGCAGACGATGAACAGGCCCCTACCGACAGCTCCGCAGGCTGTAACCTATCAAGGAGAGTTTGACGGAAAGAAACCGAATAGTGTCTACTGTACCCATCCGTCCCGCGAAGAACTTTCAATGAATTCATGCCCTTGGAGTGACACCCATGGATAGTCCATATCGCTACGACCCGGCGCTGGCGCGGCTGCTTATCCTCGATGAGCTCTTCGATCTCTCCCTCTACAAAGTGCTGCGGGATATTTCGGCGGACGCCGATGCCAGGAGCACCCTGGATGAGTTGGTACTGATTGAAACCAGGCACTTGGCCTTTTGGCAAAAGTTCTTCGATATGAAGCTGGAACGCCTCAACCTGGCGCGGCGGCTGAAACTCTGGTGCTTCACCTGGCTCTGCCGCCTGTTCGGTTCGACGGCGATCCATCTCGTCCTGGAAGCGATCGAGATCTATGGAGTAAAAAAATACCTGTCCCTCTGGAATGCCTATAAAGATCAGCCACTGGGCGAAGCCCTCAAGGGCATTCTACGGGACGAGTTCCAACATGAAGACGCCCTTGTGGCCAAACTCACTGCACGCAAGATCAATCCAGAAAAGATCCGCAACATCTTCCTGGGACTCAATGACGGCTTGGTGGAGATACTTGGCGCGGTGAGCGGATTCTTCGGGGCCTTCGGCGACGCCGTGACCGTCTTGATTGCCGCCTCGACCACCGCGGTGGCAGGCGCGCTGTCGATGGG
>CAYHQK010000185.1:0-4461 GCA_964358535.1 uncultured Nitrospira sp.
GGCTGTCAGGCCTGGAGGTAGCCAGCGCCCTCGCACAGCTCCGCGCTGATCTGCCCATAGTGCTGGTATCCGGGTATCTATCCCCCGCCGCCCAGGCCGCCACCCTCGCCACCGGCATCAGGGAGATTGTCTATAAGCCTACCCTGCTGCAACAACTAGAGGGCGTAATCGCCCGCCTGCTCGACGCCCCGCCGCAGGCCTAGCGATCGGCTAGGGTACTGGGACCGTTGCCAAGCGCGCGCCTGAGAGATTGCAGCCGTCCGACTTGTTCGGCCGCTAAGGAGAGCTCTTTCTGAGTCAGCGGGGCTCGGCCGAACCGTCCCTGCTGATACAACGTTGTGACGCCGGTCACCAGATGACCGGCTGCGTGCCATTCCTGCTCGACCAACCCGGCAAACTCACGGGCGGTGGCGGAAGGAGGTTTGCTCAGGCCTTGCTTCTCCAGCGCACGCAACATGCGGGTATAGAGCTGAATGATCGCTAGCTGAGGGCGCGCGGTCGGCAGATGAGTGGTGGCCCAGAGGCCGATCCGGTCCCGCAACATGAGCAGAAGAAAAGCCAGCCCAACGACGAACAGCCCCGTCATGAGCCCCACCATACCGGGCCGGAATGTGCGGGCCAGGGTCTTCATCCGGCTGAGGACCCTCGTTGCCGGGCCACTCAGCGAGACAACCCAACGACTCGTTTTCTCCCACAAAAGATCGCTGCCTTCTCGCACTCCATGCACGACCGCCAATTGATCCTTCGCGCTATAACTGACGAACAAGCGATCCCACTGTAATCGAAGGGACGCCCCGAATCGGCTGAGCGAGGCCCAGCGAGAGGTCGCAGCCGCCGCGCTGACCGCAGGGGTGGGATCCATCGTGATCCAGCCGGAGCGGGGGAAATAGACCTCGACCCAGGCATGGGCGTCCCGCTGGCGCACGGTGAAATAGCCTCCGTATTCGTTCCATTCCGTGGCTAGGAATCCCGTCACTAGTCTGGCGGGAATGCCGAGGGTCCGCAGCATCACGACCATCGCGGTCGCGTAATGTTCGCAGTAGCCGGTTTTACGCGTGAACAAAAACTCTTCGAGCGGATGGCTGAGCGTCGCCTGATCTGCGTCGAGGCTATAGCGATAGTTATCTAAAAGATGTTGCTGGACGGCTAGCGTCCATTCGAACGGGGTCGCGACCCCCTGGACCACGCGATGTGCCAGCTCTTCAATCTGTTGCAGCCCAGCCGGGACCTGAAGGTAGCGGGAACGGACCGCGTCCGGGTAGTCCAAGGCCGTGGCTGTCCGTTCCTCTGCGAGGAGCTGCGGCACTTGCGAGGTGACGGAATAGCGGAGACGGGACGAAGGAGGAGCGGGCAAGTGGAGCCCGCTCATGGCATCGGCCTGCACGGCAAGAAACTCGCCGCTCACGAGCTCTGCAAATGGCGCGGCGAACAGGACCGCCGTATCGAGCGTTTCCAGCAGAATATCCTGGCGGATCGTGAAGGACTGGCTGCCAGGAGGACGGCTGCCAGGCGGGCGGGCGAAAAAGGTTCCCTCCGCCACAAGACCGAGTGAACGCCGCCTGGTTCTGCTGTGGCTCCAGGAATGTCCGTTGTACTGATCGTAGGCCAGGCCTCTCAGGTAGAGACGATCATTTTCCACAGCCGATCGGTCCGGCAATTCAACCCGCATGACGATCTGGGGATCTTGCTTGACGGACCCGATCGTTCCCAGATCCACCCGCTCGGAAAATCCGGACGTCCGCAGGGCTTCTCCGCTCGTCTTCTGCAACGCACCGACACCGACACGGGGGATCATGAAAAATATGGCGAGGGTCATACCCACCGTCATCGCGGCGACCCCGTTCGTCAGCCACAAAAAATGGGCCGTGATCTGGCTTGGCCCTGTCGCCTGACCGATCGCCGGCTGTGCAGCCATGCCCGCAACCACGGCTTGGCCCGTTTCCTGAGTCATGTGATAGAGCACAAGGGTCCAGACCGCTGCGAGCAGATATAGCAGAAAGATCGGAACATACCAGGCATCGGTCGTGACTGCCGCAGACGCCAGGATGGCCATAAGGCTGAGGGCGTAGAGATGCCGATAATCGCGGCGCTGTTGAAGCGTAAGTAATTTGATGTTCAGCAGCATGACTAAGAAATGGATCCCGGCCGGGAGTAGATCGCGGGAGAAGAGGATGAGATCGACCAGGAATACGACGAAGGCGCCGAGCGACAGGCTATTCGACAGGGTCGACGAGATGATGACCTGGGCCGTTGCCCTCCGGACGACAGACACTCCTCCTGCCTGAAGCAACGACAGGATCAGGATGAGCGCCGTGGGAAGGGCGAGCCAGAGGGGGAGGCTCTGCGCAAACAGAAGCCCGCTGCAGGCCACGGCGACCAGGAGGACGGAGCTGAGGGCAAAGGCCCGTTCAAAAATCATGGGTCAGCTCTTCGAGTTGTCTGTCATCGAGGACCCGGTCGGCCGACATCGCCTGCGCGGATACAGCATGACCTGACCAGGGAACCACCGCGACGCGGTACCCCTGTTCGGCTTCGTAGCAGCTTGACGGCTCTTCGCCTGCAGGGACGGATCCGCCGAATTCCGGCAACTGCCGTTCGCACAGAGCCAGGACACGCAGCATCGTGAAGAGATGCGCGGAGCCGGACCCGAACCCTGAATCCTCGCGCCCCACAATGAGCCGCACCGGATAGGCCCGCTCGGTCAGTTGCCAGAGGAGCGAGGCCACGAACGTCACGCTTCGCTCAAAGAGGGATTCGCGATCATCGGGGGCCACGAGCGACAGGATGACTGTCACCAGCCGCTGGTCCTCCGCTTCGGTTTCCCGCACGATCAGCTGGGACGTGCGGGCCGTCGTCATCCAATGGATGGCCCGCGAATCGTCGCCCGGCTGATAGAGGCGAAGGTTGTAGAGCTGGGTCCCCCTGCCTCGTTGCGGGAGAGACTGCCCCTGCCCTTCGCTCACCAGCTCATCCACGAATCGCAGGGTGAGCGGCTTGAGGGGAGGCGCGACGACCAAATCAGTGTCTGTCGGGTAGAACCCTGTTTTGCGAAACAGCCCGAAGGGAAAGAGCGTCTGTACCCTGATGCCTTCGAGCCGGATCCTGCCGCGCCTGGTGGCGAGCAACGGATAGGACAGGAGCAAAGAACCCTGCGGAGGCAGCTGATGGATAAAAAGGCCCCGGTCGACATTTTGGCCTCCGATGACGTCAAACAGGCGCAGAGAAAAACTGGACAGGCGCCGGTTCCGGTTTGCGATCGAAAGGGTCAGCGTAGCCGGCTCGTTGGCCATGATAAGGTCCGGCAGATGCCGATGAAACTCCAGCCGTCCAAGACAATATTCCGAGAGCAATCCGGAGATCACGACGCAGCTCAACATCATCGAGAGGATCAAGTAGAACAGGTTGTTGCCGGTGTTCACGGCGGCGAGGCTGATGGCGAAGGTGAAGAGGATGAACTTGGTTCCGTCAGACGTGAGGCGCGTCGACCTCCGGCGGGACAGGCCCCGCATAGAGGAGAAGATCGAGGAAGCACGGCGATTGGAAAATGGATGCTTCACGCATGGGCCTCATCCAATTGACACATAGCAGGATGCTCAAACAGTCCTTCCAGCAAGGCCGCAGCGAGTGAAGACCCGAATCGTACCCGGAGGGTACGTTGAGGGTCTGAACGACGCGAGAACGAAGCTGGCGGGCTGTTTCAGCATCCTGCTACACGGGGACGGGAACGGTTTCGACAATATCCAATACCAAACGCTCCGCCTGGTCGAAACTCTGCGTCCTCATGCCATGGGTCCGGTTCAACATGACGCGATGGGACAGCACGATCGGCGCCAGTTCCTTGATGTCGTCGGGCAGGCAATAATCCCGTCCGCGGATGACCGCCAGGGCCTTGGCCGCCTTGCTCAACGCCAGCGCGCCTCTCGTACTGACTCCCAGGGATAACAGTTCGCTCTGTCTGGTCGCCTGGACGATGGCGAGCAGATAGTCCGTCACATGCTCCTCCATATGGACCTGGTCCACCGTGGCCTGCAATGCCACGACGTCCTCCGCCGACAGGACAGCGTGCAAACTTTCAGCCGGATGCAGCGAATGTGGGCGATCGAGCACCTTCCGCTCTTCTTCAAGCGTGGGATACCCGATGCGGAGGCGCATCAGAAACCGGTCGAGTTGTGATTCCGGCAGGGGAAAGGTCCCATGGTACTCGGCGGGGTTCTGAGTCGCGATGACCATGAAGGGCTGCTCCAGCGGATGCGTCTGATTGTCGACGGAAATCTGCGCTTCGCTCATGGCTTCCAGCAGACTGCTCTGGGTCTTCGGCGTGGTGCGATTGATCTCGTCGGCCAGCACGATATTGGCGAAGATCGGACCGGGGATGAACTCGAACCCCTGTTTTTGCCGGTTGAACATGGAGACGCCGACGATGTCGGAGGGCAGGAGGTCGCTGGTGAATTGAATGCGTTT
>CAYHQK010000186.1:0-4451 GCA_964358535.1 uncultured Nitrospira sp.
ATGGCAGACGCAGTAGCCGAACAGATCGCGGCGCTCAAGGACGAAGATTGGGCGATTCGTGAAGAGGCCGCCACGATCCTGGGTACGCTTCGGGATCCAAGGGCGGTGGCGCCGCTGGTCTCTGTGTTGCGTGACGGTGATCGCGCGGTGCGCGATGCGGCGACCGGTGCCCTCTTGGCTATCGGAGAGCCGGCTGTGACGACGTTGGGGGCTTGCCTCTCCGATCCGGTGCTCACGGTTCAGGAGTTGGCCTCGTCGGTGCTGGCCGCCATTGCCGATGTGCGGGTGCTCGCGCCACTCATCAAGGCGCTAAAGAGTCCCGACTGGATTGTGCGGATGCATGCGGCCAAGGCGCTGGGTCGGATTCAAGATCCTGGATCGGTGGCGCCGCTGGTGCCGTTGTTACAGGATAAGGTGAAGGCCGTGCGCGAGGAAACCTCGACGGCCCTTGCGGCGATCGGGGAGGCGGCCCTCTCGTCGCTGCTAGCGGCCCTGACCCATACGGAATGGCTGGTGCGGCTGCATGCGGTCGAGGCCTTGGGGAAAACCAGGTCGCCGGAGGCGGTGGACCCTCTGCTGTCGGTGCTCTTCAACGATCGGGACCGGGCAGTTCGCGAGGATGCAGTCCGCGCATTGGGTCAGATCGGGGATGTGCGAGCCATAGAGTTTCTCGTGACGGCGATGCAAACAACTGGGCTGCGGCCTCTGGCGGTTGAGGCGTTGGGCCGGATCGGTGATCGTTCTGCGGTGCCCGTATTGATTGCGGTCATTGAGCGAGTGGACCAACCGGAGGCCGCGCGCCCGATCGATGGCTGTGGCGATCAATGGGATGAAGAAATCCTGACGATGGGCGCGGCAGTCAGGGCTTTGGGCGCGATCCGGGACGAAGCGGCTATCCCGTCGCTCATGAAGGCGCTTCGCTATACGGTGACGCGGGCGGAAGCAGCGGAGGCGCTGACCCGATTCGGAGGCGCCGTGATTGCGCCGTTGTTGGCGGTGCTGGCGCGCGAGTCGGATGACAATATTCTGTACCATGTCAAAGATACCCTGGCCAGAGTAGGCTGGCGGGCCGGGCGGGTGTAGCGGGCCGCAGAAACATTATGGCAAAAGAAACGATTGAAACGCTGATATCCGAGCTCGTCCATGAAGAGGATTGGCGACGGATGAGAGCGACGGCGGCCTGCCTCTCCGGCGGGCCCCGCGCGGTGCAGGCATTGGTCGAGGTGTTGGCGACCGGTGCGCCGGCGCTGAAAGCCGAGGCGGCTGCCATGTTGGCTCGGGTGAACGATCCGCAAGCCGGCGTGCCCCTGGTCAGTTTACTCCGCGATGAGGATGCAGCGGTCCGCAAGGCCGGTGCGTCAGCGTTGGAACATATGGCCGGTGTGCTGGACGAGACGACCGCCGCCGCGTTGACCGCGCTGCTCTATGAATCGAAAGACGAAGAGATTCGCCTGGTGGCGTCGCAGTTGCTGGGGGTCATCCCCAATGCCATCGGGCCGTTGAGCGAGATGTTGATCCATCCTGACCCGGAAGCGCAGATCATGGCCGCGACAATGTTGGAGCGTCTGCTCGACCCCCGGTCGTCGGATGCCTTTATTACGGCCATGGGGCAGCCGGCCATTCGCGACATTGCCGTGCGGACGCTCAAGAAGTTGACGGCCATTCGTGAGCGCATCAACGAAGTGTTCGACAATCTTCGCGAGATTGAAGAGTTGAGCGAACGGGAAGAGGCTCGCATGAGCACCGTAATCAATCTGCTGGCCATCGGCCGTCCGAGCGTGGAGATCTTAATCGAGTATCTTGAGGACGATGATTGGGTCATCCGTGAAGCCGCGGCTGACTTGCTGGGCAAGATCGGCGATGTGCGCGCGGTGGAGCCCTTGATGGAGCGGCTACGGACCGATAAGGATACGGGCGTGAAGGAACTGGCCATGAAGTCGCTGGGGTTGATCGGCGATGCCAGGCCGGCTCTACTCTATATCGAGGCCATTCCCATTCGCCCCCTGCGGGTCTTTGCCATGGAAGCCTTGGCCAAAGTAAAGGACGTGGAGGTGTTGCGTCCGTACAAGGAGTTGTTCGACCGGTTGAGGACAGACCGAGATGGCCTCGTCGCGTACAATTCAGGCTTGATTGCCGATAAACTGGAAGCGCTCGACGGGACGCCTGTCGGGAGTCAGGGAGGGCAGGACGACGATGAGTGACAATGTGCAGGCGGAACGGATCGAGCAACTGATTGGAGCTCTGCGGGACGACAACGAAGCGCTCCGCGACCATGCGATTGCCAGTTTGAGTCAGGTCGGTGAGGACGCGGTGGGGCCGCTGATCGCGCTTATGGCGGACGAAGATGTGCTGATTCGGGAAGCGGCAACCAGCGCCATTGTGCGGATCGGTCCCACCGTCGTCGATCCCTTGATCGAAGCGTTGACGGACGATGAATGGGCGATTCGCGAGCAGGCGGCAGCGGGGTTGGGCAAGCTGAAGGATCCTCGGGGCGTCGATCCCCTCGTGAAGGCGCTCAAGGACAAAGATGGCGCGGTGCGGAACGCTGCCGTGTGGGCGCTGGAGCGCATCGGCGATCCGCGCGCGGTACCAGGGCTGGTCGAGGCGCTGACCGACAACACGGTGCGCGAGGACGTGGCACGGGTGCTGAAGAAGATTGGCGATGCGCGGGCCGTGGATGCCTTGATCGAGGGACTCTTGGGCAATAATTGGATGGTGCGGCGCCATGCGGCCGAAGCGTTGGGCAAGATTGGCGATGCGCGCGGAGTCGGCCCCTTGATCGAATCGCTCAAGGACGAAGATTGGCTCGTGCGGCGGAATGCGGCGGAGTCGCTTGCGCGGCTCGGGGCGAAGGAAGCGATCGACCCGTTGCTCCCGCTGCTCGAAGATGAGAACACGATGGTGCAGGAAACGGTAGAAGGCGTATTGGCAAGTTTCGGGTGGAAAGCGAAGCCGTAATTTTTACTTCGAGGTAAAGGATATACATCATGGCGGATGAAGCTCCTCCAAAGTTGATTCAGATCGGTCCGAAGGGCGGCGTGAAGAAAGACGGGTTTAACCTCGTGACGGAACGGGTCGTCGCGGTGAACCCTGAGACGAAACAGATCGAAGTCGAACTGTTGGCCTACGACGGCAAGACGGTTGTGCTGGATGTGGACGATGAGGCGCTTGAAGAGCTGAAGAAGCTCAAGGTCGGGGACGGGGCCACCATCCGCGTCGTTGAAGAAGGCGGGAAGCGAGTCGCCAAGAGTTTCCGGATTCGCGCGAAGGATCCCAATGCGGCGCGCGCTGACGCGATGCTCCTGGACCTGAAAGACAGCCATTGGCTCAATCGAAAGTATGCGGCGGAAGTGTTGGGTGAACTGAAAGAGGTTCGCGCTGTGCGACCCTTGGTCGATGCTTTGGCGGATGAAGTCGGGGATGTCCGGCAGCGCGCCTATGATTCGTTGATTAAGATCGGCGGGCCGGCTGTGTCGTCGCTCGTGCCCTTGCTGGTGTCGGAAGAAGATGAGCTCCGGCAATCCGTGACGGAAATCATCCGGAAGATCGGAAAGCCAGCCGTCGAGCCGCTGGCCACCGCGCTGGCCGATGCAGACGATCGCTTGAAGACGCGGGTGATGAAGGTCTTGGACCGGATGGGCTACAAGCCGAAAACGAAAGAAGAAGCCAAGGCAGCCGAAGCGCCGCGACTGACCTAACGCATTGTTACTTGGCCTGCGAAGGCGCCTTGCTGGGTCTCCCGACCGAAATATGCCGGAAGCCAAAGCCCGCGATTCGGTCGGGATCGTAGACATTGCGCAGGTCGAAGAAGAGGGGCTGCCGTAAGAGGGTTTTCAGTCTGTCAAAATCGAGGGTTCGGAACTGATTCCATTCGGTCATGAGGATCAAGGCATCCGCTCCCTGTGCTGTCTCGTAGGCGTCTTTGCAGGGAATGAGGCCGGGCACGATCTGACAGGCTTCCTCCAGCGCGGCAGGATCGTAGGCGCGAACCGTAGCTCCCTGCTTGATGAGTTCCTGCGCAATGGCCAAGGCCGGCGCATCCCGTAAATCGTTGGTGTTGGGCTTGAAGGAGAGGCCCAACATCGCGAAGGTCTTTCCTTTGAGTCCCCCCGCTTCCTTCGTAATCTTTTCAATCATCCGGGTCCGCTGTTGCTCGTTGACGAGGGCTGCGGCTCCTGCGATCTGCATGGGATAGCCGACTCGTTCTCCCGTCTGGACGAGCGCGGCCAGATCTTTCGGAAAGCAGGAGCCACCGAACCCCGGTCCCGCATGGAGAAACTTCGACCCGATCCGGTTGTCGAGTCCCATCCCTTTCGCCACCATCTGCACGTCGGCGCCCACCCGTTCACAGACGGTGGCGATTTCGTTGATGAAGGAAATTTTGGTGGCGAGGAAGGCGTTGGAGGCGTACTTGATCATTTCGGCCGTCGGGATATCGGTCACGACGAAGG
>CAYHQK010000187.1:0-4447 GCA_964358535.1 uncultured Nitrospira sp.
GCGCAGGGCCGAGATCTCAGTAACCCTTTTCCGTCCTCAGCGACGATTGGAGACTGGCCCGCTTTTCTGAGGGAGACTCCCGAATGAAATAGGCCGCCGCTTGAGCACGACGAGTCACTTTCAGCTTCTGGAAAATAAACCGGATATAGTTTTTCACCGTCTTATCGCTCAACTCAAGCGATGAGCCAATCTCCTTGTTCGTTTTCCCCTCGGCCACGAGCGCAAGGACCCGCTGCTGCTGAGAAGAAAGGGACGCCCGCTGAGGCTCTGAGGCTTCCTCTTTTTGCGACCGCATGCGGGCCAAGAGAGGCTGGGTAATGGCCGGATCGAGAATGGACTGGCCCAGGGCCACGGAATGAATGGCTCGCAACAATGCGTCGGCATTAACTTGTTTCAGCAGATACCCGTGCGCGCCCCCAATGACCGCAGCCAACACAGCCTCCTCGTCCTGATAGGACGTGAGAAAGAGCACCCGCGTATCGGGGCAGGAATCGCGGATGGCACGGCAAGCGTCCACCCCGCTACCACCGCCCAAGCGGACGTCCATGAGCACCACGTCTGGCTTCAGGGCGCAGGCTTGCTGTATGGCCTCGTCAACCGTGGATGCTTCGCCGACGACGTTAATATCCTCCTGCCGACTCAGCACGGTCTGCAACCCCACGCGAACGACTTCGTGATCGTCCACCAACAGCACTCTGATTGGTTCAGCCTTCGATCCGATCACAGGACGCCTCCTCTCCAAAGTAAATGCTCACACAATGCTCTTCTCAGAGCCACGCACGAGACCAGCTTGCTTTCTCCTCTTCTCACTCCACGGCTCTGGCGATGAGATGAGGATAATCATCATGACTTAACTTGCTTATTATCGTAGTGGTTTTTGTCGGCTATCGCAATGACACTGTTCAGCTTATCCCACACAAAGAACGCAAGGACAAGTAATCATGGATATATTTCCGCATGCTCTGCCTGTCAATCGGCTACGTATCACTATCTATATTTCTACTCCAGCGCGCACAAAAAACCATCCGGCCAGCCGATACTACCCTATTACCGCACAAACAGACTAAGGGCATAACGCTCTACCAGCACAAACCGTCAGGCCCTCACGTCGATGCTCCCTGCGACCAAGAAGTTCCCCACGATCTGCGCATACCATGCAATTAAGGTTCCCCCCGAATCTACCGACAAGAGACTGTCCCCCAACACAGTGGACGCAAACCGCTCTTAAGGACTACCTACCGCATGAATACTGAGACAGATCTATCCAAGAGTATCGAAATGCCTGAGCCGGTCGAGCGAGCCTTGCTCAAACGGATAGACAAGGATCGGATCGAACTTCCGGTGCTGCCACAAGTCGCCGGTCGGGTCATGGCCCTAGCCAGTGATCCATCGGCGGACGCGGCCCGCTTGTCCGCCCTCATTCACCAAGACCAGGCACTGGCGGCCCATATCCTGCGAATCGCCAACTCGCCGGCCTATATGCCTCGAACTCCGATTATGTCGCTCCAGCATGCCGTGGCCATGCTCGGCGTGAGTCAGCTATCGGAAATCGCCGTCACCATTTCTCTAAAGAGTGGGGCTGTCCACGTTCCAGGGCACGACGCGGAAATACAGCAACTGTGGCGTCACGCACTAGCGAGCGGAGCCTATGCCAAAGAAATTGCGCGCCTGCGCCGGTATAACGTGGAAAGCGCCTACCTCTGCGGGCTCCTGCATGCCGTCGGAAAACCAGTCGTGCTTAAGACCGTCACCGCCATTGCCGCGGAGCTGCGCATCACGCTTACATCTACGGCGATCCGTGCCTTCATTGATAGCTATCATTCCCGGATCGGCATCTTGATCGCCACGGAATGGGCCTTGCCCTCGCAGGTCGCTGAGGCCATCGCCTACTATTGGGTCTATGAGCAGGCCCCATCGCATCGACACGAGGCGATGATGACCTGCCTGGCAGACCGGCTGGCAACCTATGTACTTATTCCCGAATCCTTCAATGACAGCACCCTGCGCGACCACAGCGTCTTTGCTGATCTCAATCTCTATCCCGACGACGTCGACACGCTGCTCGGTCTCAAGGACAAGGTCCTCTGCCTCGTGGACACGATGACACTATGAATCCCGCAACTCACTACGACATTGTGGTGATCGGAAGCGGTCCGGCTGGCCAAAAAGCCGCCATCCAAGGCGCCAAAGCGGGCAAACGGGTGGCTGTAATCGAACGCGAACCCGGCATCGGCGGCGGGTGCGTGTACCGCGGAACGATTCCGAGCAAAACACTCCGCGAGAGCGCGCTGCAATTGGAGCGCACAAAACAGTCCTCAACAACCTTGGACGTTTGCGTGCCGCCGAACATCCCGGTCGCCTCGCTGATGCGCCGTGTGGATGACGTGGTCAAGGCGCATGGCCTTTACATGGAAAATCAGCTCAGGCGCAACGGCATTTCATTTTTCCATGGCCGCGCGAAATTCTGCTCTCCCACCTTGATCGAGATGCTCTCCATCGATGGGATCAAGCAACTGATCACCGCCGACACGATCGTCATTGCCACAGGATCCCGGCCTCGTGCGCCGGTCGGAATTCCGATCGACCACGAAAATATTCTGGACAGTGACTCCATTCTCTCCATGATCTACTTGCCACGCTCCCTCACCGTGCTCGGCGGGGGTGTGGTGGCATCGGAATATGCCTCGATCTTTGCTGCACTGGGCGTGCACGTCACGCTCGTCGATCGGGCTGATCGCCCCCTCCAATTTCTTGACGAGGAACTCGTGCGCATGTTCGTACAGAGCTTTGAGCAGGGAGGCGGTCGCTATTGCGCGGGACAGCCCGTCAAGGACGTCCACTGGGATGAGATCTCTCAGGTCGTGACGACGCTCCTGGACGGGCAAATGATCAAAAGCGATAAGATGCTCGTGGCCGTCGGTCGGCAGCCCAACTTAGAGGATCTCAACCTCAGCGCCACCGGATTGACGCTCACTGAAAAGGGAACATTGGCCGTCAACGAACATTGCCAAACAGCCATTCCCCACATTTACGGGGTCGGCGACCTGCTCGGCCCCCCCGGCCTGGCCTCCGCTGCCATGGAGCAGGGACGGCGGGCCGTGTGCCACGCCTTAGGTCTCCCGGAAGGACGTTCGTCCGACATCCCAATCGGAATTTACACCATCCCCGAGATGGCCAGTATCGGACTAGACGAAGCGGCGGGTCGAGCACGCTATCGAGAGGTCCTGGTCGGCCGGGCGCGCTTCGACGAAATTGCTCGCGGTCAGATCTCAGGCATTTGTAACGGCTTGCTGAAGCTAGTGGCCGATCCGACAGGAGAATACCTCCTGGGAGTCCAAATCGTCGGGGAAGGGGCAACGGAACTGATTCATGTGGGACAAATCGCGCTGCAGCATGCAGGCACGATCGATTCATTCGTCGAAAATATCTTCAACTTTCCTACGTTGGCTGAGGGCTATCGCATCGCGGCTCTTGATATCGTAGGCCAACGTCAAAAACGTCTCGCCTCGACCTCCGCATAACCATTGGGGCCCTGGCCTGGGTGCGCGCCTCGCCCCTTCATCACACTCAACGGCTATTCCGTCTCGAAACAGAAAACCTTCCGAAGATTTATCCTTTTGCCACGAAACCGGAAGGCACGCCTGCCTCCCCAACTGCAGGCGTCACAATGGGCACACCCTGCCCCTTCGACCTCACCAGCAAACCAACGGTCATAAACCGCTCGTCGATCGCATCAAGAATATGCCGTCTGAGTTCGTCGCGGAATGGGGCAAGACTCTCGTCTTCAACATAACGATCGACCGTTCCCGGCAACCGCCGCCTCCAAGCCTGTGCCGTCCGTCGCGCGCCATCCGCCGCAGATCCTCCCCGAACCAGGATGGCGCGAACTTCATTTTCAAAGAACCCCACATGCACTTCTTCATCTTCCAAAATCGAGATCAAATCCGGACGCAAACCGATCAAGAGCTTGGCAAACTCCAATCCCAACGTCTCGTATCCGTAGAGATGCACCGCCAAGGCCCACCATTGGGTCGGCACACGAGGCAGCGCCGTCTTGCCATGCGAACGGGTTCCCAATAGCTGCTCAAACTGTTTGAGATGCTGCGCCTCTTCCTCCTCATGACGACGTAAAAACTGCAACACCCCGGGCGGCACATCCTGCGTTTGCGCAGAGCGCACCGCCCACAAGGCCATCGCTTCCGCCTTGAGGAATCGTTCAAGGAGCGCCCGTTCGCAGGTGGAGGGAAGAGGATGGATCATGGCCCTAGTCTACCGGAACGAGGGGTGGAGCCAACCGGCACACCAAGCCCGTATCCGGCTTTAGCACAATGAGACACAGAAAGGGACGATGCGCACGAAGTGCGCGGTGGTGGCGGTGTCCCGGATTGAACGGGAGACCCGCGGCTTATGAGTCCGCTGCTCTACCAACTGAGCTACACCGCCAGAA
>CAYHQK010000188.1:0-4398 GCA_964358535.1 uncultured Nitrospira sp.
TCCCGTCGGCAACCAGGACCGAGCGCGCCGCTTTCGAGGCGATCATGGTTTGGAAGTTCAAGAGATTCATGAGGCGGGTTTCGATGAGTTGGGCCAGGGGCAGGGGCGCGACGATGCGGAGCATCGGCTCATGCGGAAAAAAGATCGTGCCCTCCGGCATGGCCTGGACGTCGCCGGTGAACCGCAAGTTTTCCAGGTAGCGCAACAGTGGGGAGTGAAATCGCCCGGTCGATTCGAGCCATGCCAGTTCAGTCTGGCTTACGTGAAGTTGTTCCAGGAAGTCCAGGACTTGCTCCAAGCCGGCGGCCATCAAGAAGTTACGGTGTGGTGGGAGCCTCCTGACGAACAGCTCAAAGACCGCGGTCTCCATCATTTCCTGCTCGACGTAGGCCTGGAGCATGGTGAGTTGATAGAGGTCGGTCAGTAAAACGGAGGAACAGGGGTTCATGCAGCGAGGCCTTCCAGCCTGGTCGGGATCGCTCCCAGTCTGATCATGGCCTCTTCCGCTTTGCGTCCATCGTCCCAGACCAGATTGACGGCTTTGATGGCATCGGTCAGCAAGCAGACATGGTAGCCGAGTACCCGCGCGTCTTTGACCGTGTTGAGGACACAATAGTCCGTGGCGAGTCCGCCGATGAACAGTCGCGCGATGCTGGCAGCCTGTAAGTGCTCGTGGAGGGAGGTGTCTTGGAATGCCGAATAGGCTTCCTTGTCCGGGAGGGTCGCCTTATGAATGATGGTGGCCTGCTCCGGGACGGGGAACGAGGGGGGTGGCAGCGCGCCGGTTGAGCCGGCCACGCAATGGATAGGCCAGGGCCCTCCCTGCTCGCGAAAGGAACAATGGTTGGGGGGATGCCAGTCGCGCGACAAGAAAATCGGCAGGCCGCGCGAGTGGAAGCGATTCATGTACCCGCGTAGGACGGGGAGGATCTCGTCTCCTCCCTTCACCCCTAAGGCTCCGCCCGGGAGAAAGTCATTCTGGACATCGGCCAGCAGCAAGGCATCGCCGACATACAGTTCTTCTCGCATGGAACTCATGGTTTTTTGATGGTCCTGGTAAAGAGCGGGCTAGCGCCCCTGTTGGGCCAAGAGGCGAATATAGGCCACCACGTCCTGCATTTCTCCGTCCGTTAGCTGGCCCCGCCAGGCATGCATGGGACTGAAGACGACCCCATGTTCAATGGTTCGCAACAGTTCTTCGTCGGATTTCAGAAAGGACATAAAACGGTGAAAATTGGCCGGCGCGACCTTAAGGGCCTGCGCCTCCGGCCCATCGCCCCAGCCTCCGACGCCGTGGCAGGCCTGGCAATTGCGTTGATACACGGCTTTGCCTCGCGTGGTATCGGCTGGATACTCTTGCGCCTGGAGAAATGAACAGAATGCTAGGCCCATTAGTCCGGCAACGATGATGATTGGGACGATGGTCGGCAGTAGGTCATGATGGATCGGGCGCATGGCAGCCTCCTAGCTTGCTTGTGTACGTTCTCCTAGGATGGCCCGGATGAGTCCCCCACTGCGCGCGTCCAACGAGGGTCTTCTGAGACCGCGCGTTGCGCGAGCACCGGGGACTCACCGGGCTATCCCTCTCCCTGCTGGCGGTCATTTTCAGCATGCTGCTAACTTTTCTTGGTTGTGTGGGCCACAAACGACGTAAACAGTTGCTTCATGTTGCTGCTGCCGCATTTCGGGCAGGTCACTTTGGTGGATTCATGTTCCTTCAGGGTCAAGACAATCAACGATTCTTTTCCGCAGTCCAGACAGGTATAGTCGTACATAGGCATAACGCACCTCCTAGCAGGATGCTGAAAAAGACCGCCAGCGCCAAAGACCGTGAAGCGTTCCTCGTGAAGCGTCGTTCGTTTTCGGGTTCGGACGTTTCACGCTTCACGAACGACGAGATACGAGTGACGGATGAAGAAGACGGCCTTTTTGAGCATCCTGAGGTTATTGGGGCCTCTATGCCGTATGGAGCATTTCAGCTGCATGTTTCTCTTTCGCCAAGTTTTTCCGCAGCCTGCTAGAGCTCCGTGGTGATGATGTGGCTGCCTTGCCTCGGCTCTCCTTCGCCCCATTCAGCGATGGCCTCGGCCAATTCCTCGAGCCGTTGCGCCGCGCGGCCGAAGACCGTGTCGGGAGGATACAGCCCCTCAAGGTCCCGTTCGCCGGCCGGCACGCCGGTGAGTAATTCGACGGTCTCTTCGATCGTGTTCACCCCATAGATCGTGAATTGTCCGGCTTCCACCGCCTCGACGACGTCGCGCCGCAGCGCGAGATGTTTGGTGTTGCGGGCTGGAATGATCACGCCTTGTTTCCCGGTCAGTCCTCGCCGGATGCAGGATTCGAAAAATCCTTCGATCTTTTCATTTGCGCCGCCGATCGGTTGCACCTCGCCCAGTTGGTTGACGGAGCCGGTCACGGCCAGATATTGACGGACGGGGAGATCGGCGAGGCTGGACAGGATAGCGACCAACTCGCCCACGGCGGCGCTGTCCCCCTCGACTTCGGAGTAGGTCTGTTCGAAGGTCAGAGAGGCGCTCAAGGCAAAGGGATGGACTCCGGCAAATTTTCCGGTGAGGTATCCCGCGAGCGTCATGACGCCTTTGCTATGGATGTTGCCCGCGAGTTCCGCTTCGCGTTGAATATCGATCACGCCTTTAGTGCCGACGGAGGTGCGCGCGGTGATCCTGGTCGGGCGGCCGAAGGCATAGTCGCCGAGTTGATGCACGGAGAGGCCGTTGACCTGGCCCACGACTTCCTTGTCCAGGTCCACCATCAAGGTGCCTTCTTTGATTTCGTCCTGGACCCAGTGTTCCACTAGATTCGACCGATGGCGTTTGTGCGAAACCGCCGACTCGACGTCTGCGCGGGAGACGAACGCATGGCCTTCCTTCTTGGCCCAGTAGCAGGCTTCCCTGATGAGGTCGCCGATCAGGCTAAGGCGCAGCGAGAGCCGGTCGTGCCGTTCCGCGAATCGGAATCCCTGCCTGATGACTTCGGCCACGGCATCGACGCCGAAATGCGGGAGACCTTCTTCCCGGCAGAGCTTGGCGATGAAGCGCGCATATTGGCGATCCTGCCGGTCGCTCCGCACCACCTCGGTATCGAAGTCCGCTTTCACCTTGAAGAGTTTTGAAAAGTCATCCTCGTAGGATTGCAGGAGGTGGTAGAGCATCGGAGGCCCGACCATGATGACTTTGACGGTGACGGGAATCGGCTCCGGCCTGAGGCCTGCGGTGGAGAAGCCATAGAACTCGCTGGGGTCTTCGATCTTGACCGCTCCGATCTTGATCACCCGCTTCAAGGCGTCCCAGGAAAAGGGCTGGCGGAGCACATCCATCGCATTGACGATCAAGTATCCGCCGTTGGCTTGCAGGACTGCGCCAGCCCTGATCTCCGTAAAGTCTGTGTACATGACGCCCATCTGGGCTTTCCGCTCGATCTTCCCGATCAGGTTGGTATAGGTCGGGTGGGATTCGTCGAGCACGGGCGCGCCTTCAGTCGGGTTGTTCTCGACGATGAGATTGACGAGATAGCGGGTCATATCGGGGCGGCGTGGTTCGATCCCCGGAAGGTGGAGCGCCGGGCCTTCGTGCGGAAGGAACTCTTTGTAGTGATGAATCACGTCGTGGTGGACGCGTTCGAGATAGCCGGAGATCGCCGGCAAGTCCAGGTAGGCGCGGCGCATCGTTTCGTAGCGGCCCTCTAGGAGATTGGCCACCAGTTGGTGATCCTGCAGGCGCAGCTGATGTTCGGCTTCCTTCTCGAGACCGTGGATGCGCACGTGAAACTCGCGGATCTCGCCTTCGAGTGTTTTTCGCCGCTCTGTCATGTCCTGCTGTTCCTGCTCCGTCAGGGCATCGATCTGTTCGTCCGTCATCGGCTGGCTGTCTTTGAGGGGGACGAGCCCGAACCCGACCGGGGTTTCATCGAATCCGAACCCCCGGGTCACACTCAGTTTGGTGAGATCCTGAAAGAGCGCTTTTTTCTTCGCTTCCGTGTCCTCGATGATTTTGGCCTTGGCGTCCAGATATTTTTTGCTTTCGAAGGCGAGGGGAATGTCGCGCCGCAGACTTTCGACGAAGGCTGCCATCTCGCGTTTGAAGGCGCAGCCTTGCCCGGCAGGGAATGACAGGCAGACCGGACGTGACGCATCCTGAAAATTGTTGACGTAGCACCAGTCTGACGGGGCCGGTGCGCTCTGGGCCATCCGCTTCACCATGTTGCGGACGAGCGTCCCTTTGCCGGTTCCGACCGGACCGGATACGTAGAGATTGAAGCCTGGGCCTTTCATGTGCAGGCCAAACTCCAAGGCCTCGACGGCCCGTTCCTGTCCGATGATTTCGTTCAGGGGCTCCAGCTCGCTGGTATCGTCGAAGCCCAGCTGCGCCGGATCGACGG
>CAYHQK010000189.1:0-4397 GCA_964358535.1 uncultured Nitrospira sp.
GAATTTGTGAAGGAAGCGGCAGAGCGGTTCGGGACCCAATGTATCGTCGTGGCGATCGATGCCAAGCATCGTCCCGCTCCGGCAAGAGGGTGGGAAGTGTTCACCCACGGAGGCCGCAGAGCGACCGGTCTGGATGTCGTCGAATGGGCAAAGCAGATGGCCCAGTATGGAGCAGGCGAGATTTTGCTCACGAGCATGGATCAAGACGGGCAACAGCAGGGCTATGACCTTGCGCTGACGGCCGCCGTGTCGGAGGCCGTCTCGATTCCGGTGATTGCGTCGGGCGGCGTGGGGAATTTGGACCATCTCTATGACGGATTCGTCAAGGGTAAGGCCGATGCAGTCCTGGCCGCGTCGATTTTCCATTTCCGGACTCACACGATTCCGGAGGCGAAAGCCTATCTTCGTCAGAAGGGAGTGGCGGTTCGATAATGGATGTGGGGCAATTGAAATTCGATGGGCAGGGGCTGATTCCGGCCGTCGTGCAGGATTGGCGGGACGGCACGGTGTTGATGGTCGCCTTCATGAACCAGGAGGCCTTGCAGAAGACCATCGAGACCAAGTCGGTGCATTTCTGGAGCCGTTCGCGCAAGGCGTTATGGGAGAAGGGCGAGACCTCCGGTCATAAGCTGCAACTCAAGGACCTGTTTTTCGATTGTGACGGCGATGCTCTTCTCGTGAAGGTCGAGCCGGTCGGTCCGACCTGCCATACAGGCGAGCGGTCCTGCTTCTTTTCCCGTCTGGATTCGCCTGAGACGAAGACTTCCGAGTCCTGGGGGGGAATTCTTGAACGTCTCTATCAGATGATCCAAGAGCGGAAACGTCAGCCGTCGAGCGAATCCTACACTTCCAAGTTGCTGGAGGGCGGTGTCGATCGTATCCTCAAGAAAGTCGTCGAGGAAGCAGGAGAGGTGGCAATTGCTGGGAAGGGTGGGAAGAAGGAGGAGATCATCTACGAAACGGCGGATCTCCTGTTCCATACCCTGGTGGCGCTGGGATATCATGGCATCACGCCGCAAGAAATCTATCAGGAGTTGGCGACTCGGTTCGGGAAGTCCGGATTGAGAAAAGAAACCGCCCCATGAGCGACTGTCTCTTTTGCAATATCGTCGCGAGGACTATTCCGGCACCCCTCGTCTATGAGGACGATCTGGTGGTCGCATTCGACGATATCAATCCTCAGGCGCCGATCCATACGCTGGTCATTCCCAGAAAACATGTGGTCTCGATGGCTGAGCTGCACAATTCGGATGCTGAGCTGCTCGGGCGGTTGCTGCTGGTTGGCAGTAAGATCGCGAAACTGAAGGGGATTGCTGAGTCCGGGTACCGTGTCGTCGCCAACACCGGATCCCATGGCGGCCAAAGCGTCTTTCACCTCCATCTTCATATCCTGGGTGGGCGCCATCTCGCCTGGCCTCCCGGCTAGCGTAGTTTCACCACGTTGACAGGTTTCTTCCCCGTCTGTTACCCTGAACGTTCTATTTTTCGACCACTTACGTTTACCTTCCTTGCCGGTGCAGGTGGGGGAATAGGAGCTGCGACTCCCGTGGGCCGAGGTTTGATTTCTGAAAATGTGATCAATCAGGTCAGAGATCGGGCCGATATTGCCGAGGTGGTTGGACATCATGTGAGTCTGACCAGGGCCGGCCAGAACCTGAAAGGTCTCTGTCCCTTCCATCAGGAAAAGTCGCCCTCTTTTACCGTCAGTCCTTCCCGCCAGATTTTTCATTGTTTCGGCTGCGGCGCGGGCGGCAATGTGTTTACGTTTTTGATGCGGATTACCGGCGCGAACTTTCCTGAGACGGTTCGTGAGCTCGGGCAGAAACTCGGAATCGATGTGCCGGAGAGCGGGCCCAGCGCCGGGCCTCAGGCGGCGCAGGCGAGCCGCCTTGAACCGCTCAATCGTGCGGTGACGGCCTGGTTTCAACAGAATTTGCGGGATAGTGCGACCGGCGCGACGGCGCGGGACTATTTGTCCAGCCGGGGTATCCAGGCCGGGACGATCGAACGGTTTGAAATCGGTTGTGCGCCGGCTGAGTGGGACGGGCTCGTCAAGGCGCTGAGCAAACAGGGTTTTTCTCCGGATGATTTAGCCGTGGCGGGATTGACGATCGCGCGGGAGCAGGTGTCCGGGTCCTACGACCGTTTTCGCTCACGCGTGATGTTCCCCATTACGGACTTGCGCAAGCGGGTTGTCGGTTTCGGCGGGCGTATCCTTGGCGAGGGGAATCCGAAGTACCTGAATTCGCCGGATACCCCCTTGTTTAAGAAGGGGCAGACGCTCTATGCGTTGGATCTGGCGCGTGAAGCTGTCGCCAGGTTGAAGACCGTGATCGTGGTGGAAGGGTATTTCGATGCGGTCGCCCTGCATCAGGCCGGTCTGACCCATACGGTTGCGACGCTGGGGACCGCGCTGACGGCGGAGCATATTCAGGTGTTGAGGCGGTTTGCCTCGAAGGTCGTGCTGTTGTTCGATCCGGATCCGGCCGGGGTTCGTGCCGCATTACGAGGGCTCGATCTGTTCGTGAACAGCGGGCTTGGCGTAAAAGTGGTCACGTTGCCGACCGGCGAGGATCCCGATACCTACGTGCGGAAGGAAGGGCCGGAGGCCTTTGCGCGGTTGGAAGAACAGGCGCCGAGCCTCTTGGATTTTTCCATCGAGCACAGTTTGAGCACGGCGGAGTCCAGTACGATCGAAGGCCGTATCCGCAGTGTGGACGATGTGTTGCGGATCTTGCAAAAAAGCGAGCATCCGATCGAACGAGAAGAGCGGATTCGTGTGGTGGCCGAACGGCTGGGGATCAGCCAGCAGCGATTGATCGAGAGGTATCCGGCGTTGGTGCAGTCCGAGGGGCGGCGCCCGGTGGCCGTGCCATCGGCTGGCGTGACATCGGCGATGTTCAAGGGCGCGAACGAAGAGCGGGATCTGGTGTATCTGTTGCTGCATGGGCACCTCATGCCCGCCGATGTGCAGCGATTGAAGCCCGAGGCCTTCTCGGTTCCGGCCTGCCGGATTCTCGTCGAGGCGGCCTTGACCCATCTGGATCAAGATGGCCGGGTCGGACTCAGGTTGTTGCTGGATGCCGTGGTCGATCATCCGGATTGCGGGTCGCTGGCGACCGAGCTCTCCATGCGGGAAGACCATTTCGACGACGTGCCGGCGCATGTCGCTGGCTGCCTGGACACGTTAGAGCGGAAACGGGCCGAGGCCCTGTTTCGGGATTTGATCGCGCAACTCAAGGCCGCCGAACGGGAAGGCCGGGTGGAGGATGCGCGGGTGTTGAACGCACAAGTGAATGAATTGCGAATGCAAAAGGCCGGTCGGCCTGCTGCCGGGATGTTGTCTTTAGTGAAGGAGTAGTCATGGCGAAACAAGAGTTGCTCGGCGAAGTCAAGAAGCTGATAGCGATCGGTAAAGAGAAGGGCTTTTTGACCTATGACGAGTTGAATAGCACCTTGCCCGCGGAAGTGGTGTCGTCCGAACAGTTCGGCAGCATCATGACGATGTTCGGCGAAATGGACATCGAGATCGTCGATGCGCCCGAGGGGGAGCGGATCAAGAAGGCCCGGGATGCCGAGGAGTTGAGCGAGGACGCCGAGGGGTCCGATTCCGGATCCGGCGCCGGAGATGAGAACGAGAAGGAAGAAAAGGAAGAGAAGGAAATCGATTTAACGCCCGGCGCGCTCAGCCGGACCGATGACCCGGTTCGCCTCTATCTCAAAGAGATGGGGAGCGTGGCGCTGTTGAGCCGCGAGGGGGAAATCGAGATCGCGAAGCGCATCGAAGAGGGGAAGAAGGACATCTCCGCGGTCATCTACGGGATGCCGATGACGATCGAGTTCGTCCTCGCGCTGCGTGATCAGCTCAAAAATGGGACCATCGACGTGCGTGAGATCGTTCCGATCGTCGAGACCGAGGAAGAGTTCGAGGAAGAACAGATCCAGCGGGACTATGAAGAGCTGCGGGTCAAGACGCTCGAAGGGTTGAACTCCGTCCGGAAAATCTCGACCTCGCTCAAGAGCCTGTACGAAGTGGCGCGGCATGCCAACAGTGATCCTGCGAAACAGAAGAAGATCAAGAAACAGATCGATACGATTCGCGACCAGGTTGTGGAGAAGATGGAGTCCGTCAACCTGCATGGCGTGTTGAAAGATCGGATGGTGCAGCGGGTGCGGGAGTTGGCCATTCAGATCCGCACGGCGGAGCGGGAGATCGTCAGTTGCCAGCGTCGGATGGGGATCAGCGGCGAAGCCGGTGCGGAGGCCCTCAAGAAGCTCGCCCGTGGTGACAGGAAAGATTTTCTCGCCGTTAAGCGCAAGACGAGCTGCACGGAAGAGGCGCTCAACGAGATTAAGAAAGTGTACCAGGCGGCGAAGGGCCGGATTCGAACCCTTGA
>CAYHQK010000190.1:0-4350 GCA_964358535.1 uncultured Nitrospira sp.
CAGCTCTTTATGGGAGCGCGCTGCATCATCACGCCGACGAAGACGACGGATCAACAGGCGCTCGAGCAAGTGACAGCGATGTGGCGGGAGACCGGCTCGGTGGTGCTGACGATGGATGCCCATCTGCATGACAAGATTCTTGGCGCGGTGAGTCATTTGCCTCATGTGGCGGCTTTTGCCTTGATCAATGCGCTGGCTGAAATTCGCGATCAACAGATTCCCGCTCTCGATCTGGCGAGCCATTCTGGGGGCGGGTTGCGGGATACGACCAGGATCGCCGCCAGTTCGCCTGAGATGTGGCGCGATATATTTCTCTGGAACCGCGACAATGTGGTCACGTGTATCGAGGCCTACGAGCGGTCGTTGGGCCAATTGAAACAGCTCATCCGAGCCGGCGATGCAGCAGGGATCGAAAAGGAACTCGAACGGGCCAGGCAGGAGCGGGAGAAACTCTCCACGCGACCGGCTCTGTCAACGCAGTAGATCTATGGAATCGTTAACGATCACCCCGGGCAGACCGTTACTGGGAACGATTTTCGTTCCCGGCGATAAGTCGATCACCCATCGCGCGATTATCCTGACTGCCTTGGCGAATGGGGTTAGCAGGGTTGCTCGCTATTGCCGCGGTGAAGACTGTCTCAACACGATGCGCGCGTTGCAGGCTCTGGGCGTCCGTATCGATGAATCGGCCGAGGAGTTACAGATCCACGGTAAAGGCTTGTGGGGTCTGACCGAGCCGGGTGGACCGATCGATTGCGGGAACTCTGGAACAGGCATTCGCCTTTTGACCGGCCTGCTGGCAGGGCAGGATTTTTTTACGGTCTTGACCGGCGATGAATCGATTCGGCGCCGTCCGATGGGGCGGATTGTCAAGCCGTTGCGGGAAATGGGCGCGAGCATCGCAGGCCGTAAGGGTGGTGAATTGGCGCCTCTCGCCGTGACGGGAAGTCGTCTCCGGGCGATCACCTATACGTCGCCGGTGGCGAGCGCGCAAATTAAATCCGCCCTGTTGCTGGCGGCCTTGTTTGCTGAAGGGACGAGTCGTCTCACCGAGCCTCGTCTCTCGCGGGACCATACGGAACGGATGTTTCAGTTTTTCGGTATCGGGCTGACACGGGAAGGGGCGACTTTGCTGGTCGAAGGACGGCCCTCGGTCGGATGGAATGGGGTCCCGCAACTTGTTGTGCCGGGCGATTTTTCTGCCGCTGCCTTTTTCATCGTGGGCGCGACGATTGTGCCCGGTTCGGATGTGACGATCCAGCATGTGGGGATCAATCCGACCAGAACCGGTTTGCTGGATGTGATGATGAGCATGGGTGCGGATATTCAATTGCTCAATCGGCGGGAAGAGGCGGGAGAGCCGGTTGCTGATATCCGAGTGAAGTCGGCCAGATTGCATGGGGTGTCGGTCGGGCCTGATTTGATTCCTCAGACGATCGATGAGTTTCCGATCCTCTGTGTCGCGGCGGCGGTCGCGAAGGGAGAGACGGTCGTTTCAGGGGCTGAGGAGCTACGGGTGAAAGAGAGCGATCGGATCGCGACTGTCTCGACGGAGTTGCGCGCGATGGGGGCCCAGATTACGGAACAGCCGGACGGGATGGTGGTGCGAGGACTTGGTACGGCAGAGAAGAATGGCCGCTTGCAGGCTGCGCATGGCCGCAGTCATGGAGACCATCGGGTGGCGATGTCGTTGGCCATTGCCGGCCTGACCGCGTCGGCGCCGACCGTGATCGATGAGACTGCCTGCATCGAAACATCCTTCCCAGCCTTTCAGCGCACACTGTTGGAATTATTGACGGAACGTCAGTGACAGCTATAATACGGGGCCACGACGTGGGAACTGTGACGGAACATAACCAAGCGAATCGGTTGATCGTGGCGATCGACGGCCCTGCCGGTGTCGGCAAGAGCACGGCGGCCAAGTCGTTGGCGGCTCGATTAGGCTATCTCTATCTCGATACGGGAGCCCTCTATCGGGCGACGGCCTGGGCGGTGATTGAGTCAGGCTTGGATCCGGCTGACGGGGTGGCGGTTGCCGCATTGCTACCCAGTCTCTCGATTGAGATGCCGCTGCATCACGGAACCGTCACGGTCTTGGTCAACGGTCGGGATGTAACCGGCGAACTCAGAGCGCCCGGCGTGTCGGCCGCCGCATCGGTGGTCTCCGCCATTCCCGCAGTGCGGGCCTGGCTGTTGCCGATCCAGCGACAGATTGGAGCGGGCGGGGCGGTAGTGGCGGAAGGGCGCGACATGGGCACGAAGGTGTTTCCCGCTGCAGATGTGAAATTTTTCCTCGAAGCGGACCCGAATGTCCGGGCGCAGCGCCGGCATCGGGAACTGGTGACGGCGGGCCATTCCGGGGCGCTTGAAGAGACGAACGCCGATCTGGCCAGTCGCGATACGAGGGACCGCTCCCGCGCGATCTCCCCGCTGGTTCCTGCTGAGGATGCCAGGCATATCGACACCTCGAACTTGTCCGCGACTGAGGTGGTGGACCAGATGATGGCTGTGATTGCGGCGAAGTTGTGAGCGGAGCGATCTATGGGTTTTTGCGGATTCTCTTCCTGGCCATCGGGAAAATTTGTTTCCGCTATCGAGTCGTGGGGGCGGTTCCCAAGAGCGGCGGGTTCATCGTGGCGGCGAACCATGCCAGTTACTTGGATATCCCTTTCCTGGGTTGTGGGCTAGGGCGGAGGGCCTGGTATTTGGGGCGGAGCGATCTCTTCCCGGTTCCCGGATTCAAGGCGATTTGCCAATGGTTGGGCTGGATTCCCTTGCGGACCGGCCGGTTGGATCGTGATGCATTCGGCAAGGCCGTCAGTCTGATTAAGGCAGGAAAGATCGTGGTGATCTTTCCTGAGGGGAGCCGCAGCCTGGACGGACGGTTGCAAGTTCCCAAGCCTGGGATTGGTGTGATTGTGGCGCAGACCGGCTGTCCGGTTGTGCCGGCCTATCTCAAGGGCACCTATGAGGTGCTGCCGATGGGAACGATGTGGCCGCGCTTTCGTCCCGTGACCGTGTTGTATGGCGAGCCCCTCACGTTTTCCCGGAGCGGGGAGCACGGAGAAGGGAAGCAGTTTTATCAGGAGGTGAGTCGCACTGTGATGGATCGCATCGCCTCCTTAGGTGCCATCGAGTCTTCGGTTCCGCAGTCCAGTGCCGGCATTCGCAACGCTGAGTGAATGCCGGTGTTTTTCTAACCATCAGCACCCGACACCTGTCGGAAGGGTAGGATCCATATCATGAGTACGGTTTCGCCATCGAGTGACCAGCAGTTAGACCGAGCGGCCTTAGCGGCCTTGTACGAGGAGACCTTCAAAAACCTCGAAGAGGGTACGATTACGGAGGGCCGCGTCGTTGCCGTGAGCAAAGACAAGGTCGTTGTCGATATCGGATACAAGTCCGAAGGCATGATCTCGAACGATCAGTTCTCCGCCGAGGAGCTCCAGAACCTCAAAGTGGGCGATCCGATCAAAGTCTACATCGAGGAGTGCGAAGACGCGGACGGCAATCTGGTTTTGTCGAAAGAAAAAGCCGACAAGATGAAGATTTGGGAAGAGCTGGAGAAGCTCTTCAATGAAGAAAAGAGCATCGACGGCAAGATCGTGGCGCGGATCAAGGGCGGCATGATGGTGGACATCGGCGTGAAGGCGTTTCTGCCTGGCTCGCAGATCGACCTCCATCCGGTGCGGGATCTCGATGGGTTGGTCGGGCGCACCTTCCCCCTCAAGATCATCAAGATCAATCATCGCCGTGGCAACGTCGTCGTCTCCCGGCGCGTGCTCCTGGAAGAGACGAGAGATTCGAAGCGGAAGAATACCCTCTCCACGTTGAAGGAAGGGCAGTTGATTCAAGGCGTGGTGAAGAACATCACGGATTACGGGGCCTTCATCGACCTCGGCGGCATCGACGGACTGCTCCACATCACGGACATGTCCTGGGGCCGTGTCGGCCATCCGTCGGAAATGTTCAACATCGGCGACAAGGTGGAAGTCAGCGTCCTTAAGTACGATCGCGAGACCGGACGTATTTCACTCGGCCTGAAGCAGAAGAGCGCGGATCCCTGGAGCGGCGTGGCAGGCAAGTACGCGATCGGCACCCGTGTCCGCGGCCGCGTCGTGAGCTTGACCGATTACGGCGCGTTCATCGAACTCGAGCCGGGCGTCGAGGGGTTGGTGCATGTCTCCGAGATGTCCTGGACGCACGAGGTGCGCCATCCGTCGCGCGTCGTCTCCATCGGGGACCAGGTCGAAGCGGCGGTGTTGAACGTGGATCCTGGCAGCAGGAAGATCTCGCTCGGCATGAAGCAGACTGCGCCGAACCCCTGGGATATGGTGGAAGGGAAGTATG
>CAYHQK010000191.1:0-4347 GCA_964358535.1 uncultured Nitrospira sp.
CCCTTCCCTCCGCCATCCGCATAGCCCATCACCATGACGACGCCGGGAGCCACCTGCTCGTAAATCTCGCGAGGCGAGAGGTCCTTGCCAATGGCAGCAGCGCTCCACATCAGGGAGAGCGAGAACAGGATTCCCCACGTCAGCGACCTCATCATGGCCTCCTTCTTCTATCAGGATGCCGGTGTTCGTCTACTTCGAATGTATGTTCATGATATGCCGGGACGCAGGAATGGATAGGGTTGACGGGGGCGAGAGACTCGCCGGAAACAGAAGTGTAACGGAACAGAGCTAACCGCGCTGGTAGAACGCCGCGATCATCTCTACCACGTAGATCTGCTGCGCTTCCGTCAGTTCGGCATAGATCGGGATAGACATCACCTCTTCAGCTGCCTGCTCCGATAGAGGAAAGGCCCCCTTCTGATGGCCTAACTCGCGATAACAGTTTTGGAGATGCATCGGGAGCGGATAGTAGACTTCCGTGCCGACCCCCTTCTCTTTGAGAAAGGCACGCAACTCGTCGCGCTTCGGCGCCCGGACCGTGAACTGGTTGTAGACGTGGAAATTTCCCGGCGTGGTATGCGGCAGCGTGACGCGATCCGCATGTTTCGTCTTGGCAAACAACTGCTGATACCGTTCGGCGTTCCGGCGTCGTCCCTCGGTCCACTGGTCGAGATACTTCAACTTGATAGTGAGCACCGCAGCCTGGAGCGCATCCAGCCGGCTATTGATCCCCACCGCTTCATGAAGGTAGCGGACCTGGCTCCCGTGAACACGGAGCATCGCCATCGAATCGGCAAGGGCTTTGTCGTTGGTTGTGATAAGCCCCCCATCGCCAAAACCGCCCAAATTCTTGGTGGGGAAGAAGCTAAAGCAGCCTGTGTCCCCGAGGACCCCGGCGCGTTTCCCCTGCTGGCCGGCTCCGATGGCCTGGCAGGCATCCTCGATGACGTAGACATTTTTCCGCTTGGCAATCTCGTTGATCACCGCCATGTCCGCACATTGCCCGAAGAGGTGCACGGGCATGATGGCTTTCGTACGGGGCGTGATCGCTCGCTCAATCAGCTTGGGATCGATATTGAACGTATCAGGCTGAATATCCACGAACACCGGCTTTGCGCCCAACCGTGAAATCGCGCCGGCTGTAGCGAAAAATGTAAACGGAACGGTAACGACCTCATCGCCGGCCTTTACGCCCATGGCCATGAGGGAGAGCAATAGCGCGTCGCTCCCGGAGGCGCAACCGATCGCATAGCGCGACCCGGTGTATTTGGCGACGGACTCCTCGAAGGCCACGACGCGTGGTCCCAGGATAAAGCCCTGCTCGTCACAGACAGTTTGCACCTCCGCCATGATCTCCGCGCGGATGGGTAGGAACTGAGCTTTCAAATCGAGTAATGGCACATTCATCGAAACGACTCTCCCGTAGAAATATTCATGGTCGAAGGCCCGACAAGCTGTCGCGCCACTCCCTTCAATACCTTGCCCCTGGAGAGAATGCAAGTAGAGAATCCGAGCAGCGGACCGACAAGCTTAGCGGAAGTCGCGCCGATGAAAAATCAGGCTGGCAAGAAAGAGGAGAAACGCCGTGTAGGTTGCGCCGTACGCGACAATCAGCAGCAAATCCGGCCCATTAACTTCCAGGTGATGTACGACATGGCCCTTCAAGTTGAACCGTTCGAGGTTGGGCAGGAGATAATAGATCCCGTTCAATAGCCCACGGCTGAGATCATCCATCTTCGCCCCAGCCATTTTCAGGTCGGCCGTAAGGTGCCCGATTACATACAGCGCCAGCGTGAAGATGGCGCTCAGGGTGGCGCTGGTAAAGGTGGAGAACAGCAGGGCCACCGCGGTGATGACCATGAACTCGACAAAAATCAGCGCCAGCGCCTTGAAGAGCATCCCCTCGACGGGAACATCCTGGGCATAGAGCACCACCAACAGTCCCAGCGCCATGACCACCGTATTGACGAAGAGGGTGATCGTGAGGCCCAGATACTTGCCGAGCAGAAATTGGTAGCGCGCCACTGGCTTGGAGACGATCGTGTAGATGGTCTTCTTCTCGATCTCCTTGCTCACCAGCCCGATTCCGACAAAGATGGCGATCAAGACCCCGAAGAAATTGATGCTCCCCAGCCCGAGATCCAGAATGAGACGGTGAAATTCTCCCAAGGTCAACCGCGAGAGGAGCACGGAGCTGCCGATCATGAGCAGGGCAAAGACCAGCAGATTGTAGAGCAGCTTGTCTCGCAGGTTTTCTCGAAAAGTATTGAGCGCGATCGATAGGATTTTCATGGACGATGCTCCGACGGACTCCGGTGGCCCTCAACCTCCCGGATGAAGAGGTCCTCCAGCGATCCCTTTTGAGGATTGAGCGACACCAGGCTGGCCTTCGCGCTGCGGATAATCTCCAGCGCCGCGCTAACTTGTTGTTGATTCTTCAGCACCACCAACATCCGATCCCCCTGTTGCACTACCTTATCGGCCAGCGGACGTAAGTGGGCTAACCCTTCCTGCGTCAGACGGTCCACGACCAATTCCACTTGGTGACTCGCCCCCTGATCCAGCAAATCGGTCACCGAACCACAAGCCACCAGGCGCCCCTTCAGGATCATCGCCACCCGATCGCACAAAACTTCGGCATCGTGCAGGATGTGGGAGCTGAACAAAACCGTCTTCCCGGACTCTTTGAGCCGCAAAATCAGATCGCGCACCTCTTTCCGCCCGATAGGGTCCAATCCTGACATGGGCTCATCCAGCACCACCAACTCAGGATCGTTGATCAAGGCCTGGGCGATCCCCACCCGCTGCAACATGCCCTTCGAAAACTTCCTGAGCTGGAGATTCTTCGCAGGGGTCATGCCGACCAGTTCCAAGAGTTCGTCGATCCGCTTGTCCAAAACCGCACCCCACAGACCGAACAAATGGCCATAGAACCGGAGAAACTCCCGGCTCGTGAGGTAGTCATAAAAATAGGGAGACTCGGGAAGAAATCCCAACCGCGCCTTGCTCTGCGGATCGCCCAGGTCCCGGCCGAACAGTTTCGCGCTCCCGCTCGTCGGATAGATGAGCCCCATCAACATCTTGAGGGTGGTGGTTTTCCCTGCGCCGTTCGGGCCGAGAAACCCGAACACTTCCCCTCGCCTGACTTCGAGGCTGAGGGCATCCACTGCAGTCACCTTCTTGCCCCAAAACCCCACGCGGAAAACCTTGGAGAGTTGCTCTGTCTGTACCACGAGATCTGAGCTAGGCGTCATGGCTCACTTTCATACACTATGCAGGCTACTTCCGTTTAAAAAACGTGCGGAGCCGTTCCGGATGGGTCGAACTGGAGACTGAACCGGTCCTGCGATCCAATAAATAATTTCCTCCAAACGGTTCCTGAGGCAGCATCGGAATGACTCCCGCCGTCACGAGATCCGTCAATGTCGAAGGAAGGGCCTGCTGTTGCGCCCGATAGGCTGCCACAGCGCCCTCTAAGAGACGAATATCCCGTTCGATGATAACTTCTTTCATCCGCTTCGCCAAGAATTCTCGCATCTCCTGGTCTTGCGTCTCACTCAAACGGGCTTCCAGAAACACCAAAGCCGTCTCAGGCTGCCCCGCCTCCGCCGCCATGCGAGTAGCCAGTCCGGAAAGATAGTCAGGACGGCCAGGCAAACTGGCCGCCTTCATAATGTATTCTGCCCCCTTGGCTGGATCGCCAAGCAGAAAGTAATGGTTGTATCCAAGCAAAAATGGGATGTTCCAGACAGCTGGATTTGCGGTGATGCCCTTCTCAAGCAGTCGATTGCTCAAGTCTGTGCGATTAGCCAGATCGCCGAGAATAACCCCACCGACATAGTACGCGTAGGCATATTGAGGATCGAGCGTCGTGATGACGTCCAGCGCGTGGTACATCCACTCATATTCGTCTTTGCTATTTCGTTTTTCCCCGATCACTTGCACGAACCTGAGCCAAAGTACATCAGCCCCCAGGTGATGATAACCCAGTAGCGCAGGCTTGAGATATTCGCCGCGCGGCAGTTGCGCCAATTCTTCGATCCTCATGGTGTGCTGGTCCAACCGTCGATCCAGGCTCTGCTGAAACCACGTGAGAAGGGCCACAAGACCCAGGAATGCAGCACCTGCCGCCAAGGGAACGAGTTTCGCTCGCACGTTCATATGATAGATGGTTGATGGCTGGAAGAGAGGCACCACATTCATATCGGTAACAGAGCCTCTTTCAAAACACAAGGTCCCGCCGACTGTTGCCAGTCGGCGGGACGATTCGCTAACGAACAGGATCAGCCTATTTACTAGAAGTCACCTGTCGTGCAGTCTTGCGCACAAGTACCATAGGCCGATGCC
>CAYHQK010000192.1:0-4346 GCA_964358535.1 uncultured Nitrospira sp.
GAGCAACAGATCATCAACGAGTAACATGGCGATCCTCAGGCCTCCAAGGCGACATCGACAAAATGATGCGGCGCCCAGGGGCCGTTGAAGTCAAAGGCGAAGTTGTTATCGAACAGCTTGGCCGCCTCAAAGACGCCGTCCTCGAAGCCCTTCTGGGCATCCCGGTCAACCAGGCAGGCCAGATGCATCACCTCCCGCTCCTCCCGGGGCTGATTCTGCTCGATGTCCACGCAGTGCGGAGCGAGCACCTCCACGACCGCTTCCGTGTGCCGTTCGCGCTCCTGAGTCAACAAGCGATCGAAGCGGCGTCCCAGCTCGATTTTGTCCTCCTGCGAAGGGCCGCGCTGTTTTCCCAGCACGCTATCGCGCAACTCCGCAAGCTCCCGGTGGCGGTTCACAAAGTACTCAAAAATATTCGGCACATCCCAGGTGACACGCAGCCCCATCTCGACTTTCCCGCGCACCCGGTCCAGTTGTTCGACAAAGGCCGCACTGTGCTTCTTTAAAATGTTCCGGACCGCCAAGGGACTGTCGGCAAGGGTCCCGAACGCCACCGGCAGGATGGTGGTGTCCTCCATCAGCCGTTTGACGACGGCATTGTGCGCCGCCAAATTTTTGCGCTCGGGCCGGATCCGCTTTTCCGTTATATCGCTCACCACCGCCGCGACCGAGCCATGGGAAAGAGTATGCACAACGCCGCCATTGATGCCGATCGGCCCATAGGTCCGGTCCCCCGATCCAGCGACAATCGCGTAGAGGTACTTCCCCATCCCCTTCATGTTCTTTCCTCAACCAAGTCTCTCAGGCCGTAGGCGATGATGTTGAGTTGCCCATCTACCCTGAGTAAATACTGCTGGCAATCCAGCACTTCCTTCGAGACTGGCAACCCTAAGTTCGCGATCGTCGTGTTAGGCATATAGACGTCGGCTTCCGCCTCCCAGGAACCCGCCTCGGGGTCAATCTGTGCCAGCTTCGTCACGTTCACCCGTTTTACATCGGGCTGTTGCTTCAAAAAATCGCTCACAACCTTCCTGACGTCCTCTATGTTAGTCTTAAGCCTCATAGCCCCGTGCACCTCATCTCCTGCCTGTCCTTCCTTTCGCGGCAGTGATGTCCAAGCTCGTCCGGATACGGCCGCGTGGGCCTAGCATTCTTGCCGGAGGAACCGGCTCTTCCCGGAGCCTCCGTAATGTCATGATCTCCCGGCGGAGCCGATACACCAACCCACGGCTGTCACGGACCAAGACCGTCCGAAAGGCTGCCGTGCGCAAGGGGGAGGCTACACACGATGAAGTTCGCATATTCACGCACCATTCTCCTAAAAGTGAGGAGCACATACTTCAGAGCGACCAGCTATTCGCTACTGGCCATTCAATAGGACAACCGCCGTCGCTTCAGCTTGTCGGTCGGCACCGAATGGATCGGAAGCGGCAAGGCGACCGTGTGCGCCTGCGCTTCCCCGTGCGGCTTCTCCACAAAGCGATGGAGCCGATGTTGCTTGATTTCAATTTCAGCAAGCCGCTTCCGCATATCGGTGCACCGCCGCTCCGCTCGCTGCATCTCCAGCGTGAGCCGCACTTTTTCCATTTCGAGCATGGACAACTCCAGCAAGGCACCGTGCGAACTCCTGGCTCGACGGCCATCCACCAGCCCAGCCATCGTACGGATATGTGTGACACCTCGCCGTTCACGTCCCACAGCGCAATGCCCTTCCTTTCCCTGCCGCCTTCACATGTTTCTGGTTACGCAGGGGATCTGGCTGCGCTTTTCCATCGGATCCCCTGACGAGCTTGGGCGCGGGCGGACAACACTTTTCGAGGATCTCATCCAATCGTTCAAGCCCCACAGCCTGACCTTCGCGCGTCACTTTCATGCAATCGACGTTCAGCACATCATGGCACAGCTCCAGAAACGCTGGGTCCCCAGCGGCCACGGTGCCCTTCCGGGACGCCACGATGCGGCCGAGCATGACGCAGGCGCGAATCGTGGGACGCGCGTTGTTAACTCCCAGTGCGCGGAATTCGCGGACGATCGCCACGATCGCCTTCGCCTGGTTCCACGGAAGGCCGGACTTGACTTGCGTGATGGCGACTTCTGTCTCCAGGTCATGGTGGCTCAATTTGATGGTGATCATGCGATCCATCAGCGCATCCTGAGTCTTGTGCACCCCGGCGTACTCTTCCGGGTTACTGGTAAAAATGGCGCTGAAGTCTGGATGCACCTGGAGGTAGCCCTCGCCGAGACGTACACTGGGAACTTCGAGCAGCCGCTCTTCCAAAATGGAGAGCAGCACGTTGTTGGCCTCAGGACGAGACCTGGTGAACTCGTCGTAAATGAGGGTGAATCCGTATTTGCAGGCCGTCGTGAGCCGGTTATCCACCCACTGTTTGGAGACACTTTCTTCCTGTTTCAGGACCGAGTGAATGTAATTGTCAACCACCTTGATGGAGCGATACCCCAACTGTCCCCCGATGAGATCGGAAGTCCCAAACTCGTCATCGCCATGGATCAGAACGACCTGCTTGCCCAGCAGGGCGGCCACATGCATCGCCAGAGCCGTTTTCCCGGTCCCGGCAGGCCCGCTGAAATGGACCGGATAGCCAGCCCGGATATAGTCAACCGCCCGCGTTGCAAGACGCTGAATGTAAGGAGTCTCAACAAAGTCGGGTTTCTTCTCCAAGGTTAGGACTGTCAACTCTTCTTCTTGACTCATCGCACCTACTCCTTCTCCTCATCAATAGGAAACCACTCCTCTACCCCGACATTCCAAACACTCCAGACCGCTTGAGATTTCATAGGCCCGCCCTTCACAGCCGAGACAGCGGTGCTTTGGCTCAGCCACAGGGGGGACCACTCCCCTCCCACGGCAGACCGTGCAACTGAAGGTCTTATGGCTCCCGGTCCCCTCACAATACCGGCAGAGGACATGGGGGAACGGGACCGTGACGGTTCCCAATCCGTGACAAACATAGCACGTTGATTCCCACGACAGGACGCCATACGGGTCCGTGCCTTTCCCTTGACAAAACGCGCACGCTCTTTCCGCTGTCCTCGTCATGTCAGCCGACCTCCCCCCTCAGTGCTTCTTCGACTTCCCCCGCTTTGTGCCGAAGCGACGGACTGTTTCGCTAACCGTCATCTTTTCTTCTTCGGCCGCTCCCATCTCGAAGCCACCGGATGGAGTCGCCATGGGAGCGACCACGCCAGCTTGAACCAGGGGCAGGTCATTCCAAATCTGATGGGCGGTCTGGACGTCCTCGCGGATCTCACGAAACGAGGCCCTATAGCCTCCCCTCAAGCTGGACATCTGAGATTGAACCCGTTGCGCGAACTTTCGCAGACTTGCAGTGAGTTCCTGTGCCATCTCGCCACGGGACATCTTGAAATCATCCATGAGCAGAGCCACCGCCCGGGAGCGGGTGCGGCGACCTGCGACCAGCTCACCCCATTGCTTCCTGGCTAGACGATTTTGGTCTTTGCGAAATCCCTGGCACATCCTCCTGACCTCCGCCGCTCGGGCTCGGCAGTCGGCGGATAGTTCTGATTTTACGCGCGTAGCGGACGTTCTGCGTTCACCACTGAACTCCGAAAGCATTTTCCCGGTGCCCCTTTTGATGTCAGCGACGACTGACTTGCGCTCGCACGTCGAGGTGAGAATGCCTTCTACCAGCGCTTCCATTTGGTCACTCAGGTTACCCATGAGCCCTCCCTTTCCTGTTTGAGCGTTCAATGATCGGTACCATTTTCGAGTCGCCGCCCCCCCGGCACAGCGAGGAGCATCCCCCTCGCCGGCTGGGAAGCGGTCTCGGGTGGACCGTTATGCCGGAGTGGCCGCACTCGCCGTGAGACCGATCGCCTCTGCGTATTTGAGATAGGTCTCGACCGACGCGATCACGACCCGCGCCTCGATCGACAGCAGCTCGATTCCGACCAACGACACCTTGACCCAGGCATCAATGACGATACCTTTGTCCAGGATACGGTCTACAACTTCAGCCAAACTCGATGAGTCTGTTGATTTTTGTACCTTTGCCATTTCACAATCTCCTAGCGTATTTCACCCCTGGTTAACAGTATTCAGACACGAAGTACGGGGCTAAGCCCTTCGTTGCGTTACGTTACGCAACAAGTAGGCCAGGCGCACCTCGTCAGAACAAATTACCCCACTTCATTGATAAATAGCATGAATGAAGTGACCGGTGAAGAAAAGAAAAGAGATTGCCAACGTAGTGCGGCGATCGTGATCAGATAAGAGGAGCGATGGCTAGGGTGAGGACGCCATAGGTATGGCGCCTGATCCTGTGGATAGAACAGCATGGATCGCGTTCAAGATATCGTCATGGCGA
>CAYHQK010000193.1:0-4345 GCA_964358535.1 uncultured Nitrospira sp.
AAAATCCAAGATTGACCGGGCTGCGAATCACGATCGGTGTCCGACCGGCACAATCCTTGAGCGCATCACGATCGAGCGCCACTCGGGATCCGTTTTCAACAACGACAATCTCATAATTCTTGTACTGAATCGCTCGGCAAGATCGGAGACAGGCCAACAAAGCAGCCTGACTATCAAGGTGCAGGATAATGATGCACACCCGTGGGTCAGACATGGGAGCCGACCTGAGAACCAAAGTACTCCTTGCACAGATCCTCATAGACGGAAATGAACCGCCTGGCTACTTGTGGCCAATCGTAGGCTTCCTGCGCAACGGCCCGATCCAGCGCCGGCGGCAGCCCCTTGTCGAGAATCCCCTCGATCGCTATTTTCCATTCGTCGTACCGGTCAACGGGAACTAGTTTGCCGACCCCATATCGGCGCATCCGTTCTGACGTTTCACCGACAGGCGTGGAGAGAACAGCCAATCCGCAGGCCATGGCCTTCATCACGGACACCGACGCGCCTTCCCCCGTGGAGACCGACAGGTAGACGTCTGAAGCCCAGTACAAATCTCTGAGCGCTTCTCCCTCCACGTACGGATGGAGAATCGCTTTCCCCTCGGCAGCCATCGGCCGGCTCAAGGCCTCCAGCCGCTCGGTACTCGCCCGATCTCCGTGTCCCGCGATCAGCAGCACAAAGTCGTGCGACTTCGGCAGACGGCCGAACACCTCCAGCAACCGGTCGAATTGCTTCAGGCGCACGAAGTTGCCGGTGGCCAGAAATACCGTGCTCGACGAACGAATCCCCAGAGTCTGCCTCGCCGCCTGCTTCCGCTCGACCGACGGCACAGGAACCCAGAAGTCGAAATCGCACCCCATCGTCAACAGTTCTGTCCGCCCGCGGAAAACCTTGTGAATCTCGCGCCTCGCAAATTGAGACTGAGCGGATATGACGTCAACATTCCGGAGCTGACGCACGAGCTTTTGTTGTTCCAGCAAAAGACAGGCATAGGTCAGAGGTCTGTGCAAACCTCGCATTTCACTAATCGGCACAATCGACATTCCATGGCCGATGATAAAAATCGGAAACCGCTTCTTGCCTCCACAGCGCGCAATCACCGCGCCATAAAAAGGAACGCGGAAACCGTGAAGGTGGAGGATGATGGGGAGATCACTCGCTTCAGCAAGACGGGCCAGCATCGCTTCGGAATAGATACCGGCCTGGGACCTGAGCCCAGGCCGATAGCCCTGCTCCGTGGCGGGGAAGAGCCGGTGCGTCACGCCCGTTTCCAACGTCCGGGAATAGACCTGGTCGGCGCGCAGATCCGGCTGCCACACCTCCCATTCATATTCACGGCTATACTTTAAGACGGCCTCTCCTAACAAATCAGGCCATTCGCGCGGCCAAAAGCCTACCCAGGTTCCGTCGGGTTTCTCCCAGGCCACATCGGGACGCACATACGGGGCGAAGTGGTAGACCGGGCCATGGGGCATGATATTGACCACCAAGCATTTCATCGGTACGTGTGCCATTGTTCGGCAATGCCAGCCTCAGCGCTTCTCATGTCAACGCCTGTAGCTGACGCAGTTCGTTGAATCGTCCCTGGGCGCGCGTGAGCTCAGCCCACGAGCCCGACTCCACGATACGCCCCTGCTCCATCACGTAAATCCGGTCAGCCCGCTGGATGGTCGCAAGACGGTGAGCCACGATGACAATACTCATACTTCGGGCCAGCGTCTCAAGCGTCTTCTGGATCATGAACTCAGATTCGGTATCCAGCGAACTGGTGGCCTCGTCCAGGATCAGGAGTTCTGGCTTCCTGATCAATGCGCGCGCGAGGGCAAGGCGCTGGCGCTGCCCCCCTGAGAGCAACACCCCCCGACTTCCCACAACGGTTTCGTACCCCTGCGGCAACCGCTGAATAAACTCGTCCGCATGGGAGAGCCTGACGGCCGTTTCGACCTCTTCAACTGTAGCGGTCGGCTTCCCCCACAATAAATTTTCCCGTATCGTCTCATTGAACAAACTGACTTCCTGCGGAACGTAACCGCACTGCCGATGCCAGTCATTCACATTCAGCTGATGCAAGGGCACCCCGTCCACCAACACGTCCCCCTGCGTGGGACGGATAAATCCCATGAGCAGGTCAATCATCGTCGTCTTCCCGCTCCCGGAAGGCCCCACGATCGCAATCGTTTCCCCCTTCCGCACCTCTACCGTCACACCACGAAGGACCGGAGCCTTATTCTCATAGGCAAACCATACGTCCTGCACGCGAATGCCCTGCTGAAGCCCCTGAAAAAGCCGCCCACCATCCCGTTCACGCTGCTCTTGCGCAAGGCTGGTTAGATCGACCACATGCGAGACGCTGGGAAGAAGCGACAGCACCTCGTGCATGGTCATCTGGAGGTCGGACACCCTCGGCGTCAGACGGAATACGATGATGAGCAGCACCATAATGTCGGAAATCGGCAGCTGAAAAACGGTCAGGGCGGTGTACAGGCCTGACAGCAGCAGCGTCGCCGTCAAGGGCTGATACAAGGCGCCGACCATCGTGCGATTTTTGGAATCTCGGATTTGCACGTTCGCCAACGTCTGCACAGCCCTGGTGAACCGATTAGCCGCGTCACCAACGACCCCGAAGCCTTTCACCAATTTCGCACTGGCCAGCTTTTCGACCGCCTCTTCCTGCACGCGCGCGTACGCCAGGGTTGTTTCCGCCCCGTATTCCTGCCCCCTTGCCACACGCGAGCGGAAAAGGTACAGCCCCGCCCCGGCAATCCCGACCGCAACCAGGGCCATTTGCCACGAAAAGGCGAGGGCCAGCGAGACGTAGATGAGAATCGCCACACACTCGCGCACCAGAGCCGTCAGGTTCAAAAATGCGGCGGCAGCCCTGACCGAGTCCTGAGTCAGCGCATTCGTCAGAACTCCGGTCTTCTGCTTCGCAATAAACTCCCAGCGTGCGAAAAAAATGGCTTCGTACAAGGTGCTTCGGAGGGAACCGGCATATTGAAAACGCGTGCTGTTGACCAGTCGTTCATTGAGAATGACCACGAGGCTCTGCAGGAAAAATATGGCCAACAAGGCCATCAACACATCGCCGAGCTTCGGGGCAAACCCGATTGACTGCATTGCCTGCTGAAACCACCCCAGTATCTTGGACGGCGGCCCCGGCGACCCGGTTGCTTCCATGCCGGCCAAAGAAAACATGGGCGCCAGCAGCGCCAGACCAATCCCTTCCAGCAGATTGGAAGCAATTCCAGCAGACATAATCAGCCACATCCTGAGCGGATAGCGCTGGATCAGCCCTTTTGCAAACTGGACAACCGTCACAAGAACCTACTCTCTTACATATGATCCAGTTACTGGCCTGAGCCGATTGGATAGGGAGACAATGGCTGCTGCAAGGAGATCAGCCTGCCGCACCCGGCGCAACGTTAGAGGACCAGAAATCAAACCAACCCTGGCCGCTCCACTGAAAAACGCTGCAGCGGGGAGAGGGAATGAGCCTGGTCGGCGCTCTCCGCGTCCTGTCCTGCCTCAGCTAATGAAGGAGCCACGACGAGTAAGGCGGCAAACATCCAAAAGGGCTCCATGATCCGCACGATGACGAAGGTATTGGACCCGACCGCATGCACCATCAGGCCAAGCAGGCCAAGCAAAAATCCAAAGGCAAGCCCCCGAACAGCCGGATCGTGAGCCTGCTGATAGACCTGCCGCACCGCTCGATAGAGCCTCCAGATGAGAGCGCCAAAGGCCACCAGGCCTAACAAACCGGTTTCAACAAGGATCCGTGGATACATGGCATCCATAAATGGGGCGCCGGTGATACCGCCGCCCCAGACCGGCGACTGCTTCCACCATTCGAACGATCTCTGCCACGACCGCAAACGATCCGACGTGGAGGTGTCGATCTTCAAACGGCCTACTTTGACCTGTCCCTGCTCAGATGCCTGGGTAAAGGTGAACATGATGCGCTGTTTGACGACATCGGGAGCCCAGACCGGAGTGGACACGATCACGGCGAGAAACAACGCAAAGAGTAACGGCTTTCGGTAACTGGCATACCCTAGAACGGCTAACAGCACCACCCCGGCCGCTAAAAATGACGCGCGTGACAGGGTTGCCATGAGCGCAAGAGTTCCGATGCCTAGAAGCATAATGAATGGCCACTTCCGTTGCACCGCCCCTGGCGTCAGGATAAGCCCCAACACGATGGCCAGCATAAACACGAGGTAGCCACCGAGCGTATTCGGCTCCCCCACCTCACCCTCGAACGGAGCCGACGCCCGCTCCCCGCCGGCCAGCTGCGCGATCGCATAGAGCGACACCAGAAAACAGGTCACCAGGCTCGCGACAA
>CAYHQK010000194.1:0-4314 GCA_964358535.1 uncultured Nitrospira sp.
ACCTCTGTCAGGCTGTGGGGCGTCCGTTTACCCAACCCGACTTCAACGACCGTTCCCACCATCGCGCGAACCATATGTTTCAGAAACCGATCGGCATAGGCCTCGATACGGATTTCTTCGCCCTGGCGCAGAACGGCAAATCGCTGTAGCTGGCAGATGGGATTGGTGTTGTCCGTGAGGCTTCCTTCGAACGAAGAGAAGTCCTGCGTTCCAATCAGCGAAGCCGCCGCCTCTTGCATGGCCGCTTCGTCCAGCGACCTGTAGATGTGCCAGACGAACGCACGATCGAGGGTGGGCTTGGGCTGGCGATGGAGGATTCGATAGGTGTAGAGCTTGTCTCGTGCGTCGTGCTGGGCATGAAAGCGGTCGTCCATGAGGGACGCGGCGCGTACGGCAATATCGTTCGGCAACACGGCATTGAGCGATCGCATCCAGCTGGTTGCGGGCCAATCGCAGTCGGTGCGAAAGCTGGCGACTTGTCCGAGCGCATGTACGCCTGAGTCTGTGCGGCCTGCGCCGATGATGGCGACCGTGGCGTGGCTGACCTGATGGATGGCTTGTTCGATGGCTGCTTGGATCGTGGGCTGGTCCGGCTGACGTTGCCAGCCGGCATAGCCGGTTCCGTCATATTCGACGACTAACTTTACGGTTGGCATGGCTGTCGTAGGAGGAACGGCGCGGCGATCATCTGGTGGACAGCTTTGCGGAGCCGAGGAACGTTTTGACGCTGTCCTCCAACGCTTCCGCGACGCGCGTCGTGAAGAGCCCGGTTCGGAGCATCTCTTCTTCAGCCGCATTCGAGATATAGGCGATTTCAGCCAGGATGCTGGGCATGCTGGTGAAGCGGAGCACATAGAATGGCGCGGTCTTGACGCCATGGTCCACCAGCGTGTAGTGGCTGTTCAGGATCGTCACCATGGCTTCCTTGGCGGTCCAGGCCAGTTCGAGGGATTCTTCGATTTTCTTCGACGTGAGGAGATCGGCCACGAGGTATTCCCATCCCACGCCGGTGTTGCTGAGCGGAGTGCCGTTTTCGCGGGCCGCGACTTCGAGCGCCCGTTGATCCTTGGCTGCGCCGAAATGGTAGATTTCAATTCCCTTGACGGAGCGTTTGGTGTGGGAATTGACATGGATCGAGACGAAGAGATCCGCATCCTGTGCATTGGCGAATTTTGCGCGGTTCTCCAGCTCGATAAATTCGTCCCGTTCACGGGTCATGAGGACGCGGATTCCCGGTTGCTTGCTTAGGAGATCGCGCAGCTTCAGCGCGACCTTCAGCGTAATGTCTTTCTCTTCCGTTCCCCGTTGCCCCAAGGCGCCAGGGTCTTTTCCTCCATGCCCTGGATCGATCACGACGGTCTTCACTGGCTTGGTTTGGGGCTGAGCCGGCTGTGGCGGAGCGGTGAGTGATGGCGTCCGGTCAGGCAAAGGTTCTGCAACCAGCGTCGCCAGGGACTCTCTGGGGGGCACGGCATCGATGACCAGCCTGGGAGGGTTGGCCAACGTGAGTATTTTGTAACTCTGAAATGAACCGGTCGGGAGAGAGATGTCGACCGATCGCTCCGACGTCTGGGTGATGATGAAGGGCTTGGATCGTTCGCCTGATGCAAGTTTCGCTTTGGCGGATGGACTCAATGTGGTGTTGGGAATGGTGATCGTCACTCCCTCGGCCTGAAGAATGGGCTGTTTGCTTGGACGGGCTTTCGAGTCGAGGTCGAGGACGAGCCTCGTCAATCCCGGTGAGCTGGCTGTTCGGACATCTTGAACCGTCACCAGGCTTGGGGCCTGGGGCGTGAGCCGTATTTGGGAGGTATGAGATTTCTTGGGCTTGGCTGGAGATTTCTGCCGCGCCTCATTCGTGGCGGCAGCGGCGTGGATCAGGTGGAACGGATCAAGGGCAAGACCTGGGAGGCCGAAGAGTCCGACCAGGAAGGCGATGGTGAAGATGCGCCACAAAGCTGATCGCATGGGTGTTGACTGCCTGTAATGGGATATAGAGTTTTTTCTCAGATGTATGCCCCGTTGTCAAGGGGATTGGCTGTACGAACGCATGACGGGGCCGATTGACAGGGGGAGATTTGAGCGGTAGGGTCTCCGGCCATGGCACTCCATTTGATCGTTGACGGGTACAATCTCCTGGCGCAGACGGGCCGGATCGGCGGCGGGGTGAGCCTGCATTCCGAGCAGGCGCGCGAGGCCCTGTTGCGCGACCTGGCTGCCTACCGTCAGAGAAAAGTCCATGCGATCACAGTAGTCTTCGACGGGTGGCAACAGGGCTGGGGCACGGAACGGCGTGAGCATCGGCTGGGTCTTGAGGTGATCTTTTCCCGGCGAGGAGAAAAGGCCGATCAGGTGATCCAACGTCTGGCTTCCGAATATGGATCCGATTGCGCGGTGGTGAGTTCCGATCGGGAGATCGTCGACTTTGCCGGGGCGCAGGGAGCCTTCGTCATGAAGGCGCAGGAGTTTGTCGGGAAACTGCAGGGGGCGTCGAACTCAGCCGGCGTATCGCTACACAAAGAACTGGATACGGGAGAGGATTTTCGACCGAAACGGGGTCCGGAGAAGCGGGGAAATCCGCGGAAGCTGCCCAAGGCGCAACGGCAGCGCAGCCGGCAGCTCAAGCGATTTTGAACAGGCGTTTCGCGTTCTCGGTCGTGATGCGTCCGATGGTTTCGACTGACATGCCAGGCGTCTCGGCGTGAAGCTCCGCCAGCTTCTGCGCGACGAGGGACACGTAGGCCGGCTCGTTGCGTTTCCCTCGATGGGGGATGGGCGTGAGATAGGGGCAGTCGGTTTCGATCAGGAGCCGGTCCAGCGGAGCGGTCTTGGCGATGTCCCGGAGCGTCGCCGCGCTCTGAAAGGTGAGAATGCCGGAGAACGAGAGATAGAATCCTAGGTCCAGCGCCTCTTTTGCCAGCCAGGCATCCCCTGAGAAGCAGTGAAAGACTCCGCCGATTTCCGACGCCCGCTCTTCTTTTAAAATCGCAATCGTATCCTCTTGGGCCTCTCGCGTGTGAATAATCACGGGAAGGCGCAGCTCGCGCGCGAGCTGAATCTGCTCGCGGAATCGCTCGCGCTGTTCCTGGGGCGATGAGTGGTTGTAATGGTAGTCGAGGCCGATCTCGCCGTAGGCGACGACCTTCTTGTTCTGCGCCAGGCGGCGGAGCTCGTCGTACCAGCCATCGAGGATATGTTTCACTTCATGGGGGTGGACGCCGATGGAGGCATAGACGAAGGGATATTGCGTCGCCAGTGCCGTTGCCGCTTGGCTGGTCGCCAGATCGCAGCCGATGGTCACGAAGGCCTCGACGCCTGCCTCCCTGGCTCGGGCGATCATGGCCGCTCGGTCCTTGCTGTAGCGGGCATCGTCCAGATGGGTATGGGTGTCGATCAACATAAAATCTGCGGCGTCTTGTGAACCGGGAGCGCGATCATCGCTATCGAGATTGAAGCTGGTTAGGCAGGTTTTGCGGCAATCGTTTCTGCCAGTTCGTTGAGGAGCGATTCGGTTTCCTCCCAGCCAAGGCAGGCATCGGTGATGGAAACGCCGTGGGCCAGAGCTTTCCCCTGCTGCCAGGTCTGCTTGCCGGGGTTGAGGTTGCTTTCGAGCATCAGCCCCATGATGGACTGACGGCCTTCGCGGAACTGCTTGAGGACATCTCTGGCGACGAAGCTTTGGCGCCGGTGGTCTTTGCTGGAGTTGTCATGTGAGCAGTCGATCATGATAGGACGAGCGATGCCTTCGCCTGCCACGACGGCCTCCGCGCGGGCCACATCTTCGGCTTCGTAATTGGTTTTGCCGCCGCCGCCTCGAAGCACGATATGGCGGTCCGGGTTGCCGGTGGTCTTGATGATCGAGGTGAGCCCGTCGGCATTGATGCCCAGAAAATGATGAGGCTGCTTCGCGGCCACCATTGCATTCCAGGCTACGAGAAGATCTCCCCCTGTGCCGTTCTTGAACCCGACCGGCATCGACAGGCCGCTAGCCATTTCCCGGTGTGGCTGGCTCTCGGTGGTGCGGGCGCCGATGGCGACCCAACTCCAGAGATCGGCGATGTATTGGGGGGAGACAGGGTCCAAGGCTTCCGCTGCACAGGGGATCCCGCGTTTATTGATGTTGAGCAGGATCGTCCGGGCCAGTTCCAGGCCTGTTCCAATATCGCAGGTGCCATCCAGGTGTGGATCGTTGATGAGGCCCTTCCAGCCAACCGTGGTGCGGGGCTTTTCAAAGTAGGTTCGCATGACGATCAGTAATCGGTCGCGCAACGCATCGGTCACCGGTTTCAATCGGTCGGCATACTCATAGGCTGC
>CAYHQK010000195.1:0-4302 GCA_964358535.1 uncultured Nitrospira sp.
GCGAGGAACATGCTGAACTCGCCGATGGCGGCCTGTCGCTCCTGCTTTCTGATGATGGGCTCAGAAGAATCCGGAGCTGTGGCCTCTCCTGGCGCGCCTTCTTGGCCAGCGGACTGGGCCTGGCTGGCCGGCGCCGATACCGGAGCCTGGAGGATTTCTGCAATCTTGACGATAATCGGTTCGAGCGTGCGGGCATCCGTCTGTTGGTACCGTCCGGCTTCTTTCGAGGCCAGGGTGATGGTACCGCCCACTTGTCCCCGGACGAAGAAGGGCACGACGAGCGAGGAGAGCAGCCGATCCTTGAACAGATATTTGTGGTCGAGGAACCGCCCCTGCGTCGAGGCGAGATCATGATCCACGCGAGGTTTACGATGGCGAACCGCCCAGCCTGAGGCTGAGCTGTCGAGCGTGAGGCGGTGGCCCGGCTTCAGATCTTTCTTCCCGTCCTTCTGTTCGGTCTTCAGATCACCGGCCATTCCCAGGACTTCGACATTGCCTGCGAGGGGATCGTAGTGGCAGGCCCAGATGCGATCGTAAGCGACGTATTGGTTGGCATCCGTCAAGGCGGCAATAATTTTGTCTTGGAGTTCCGGTGTGAGCTGCGACACCGGCGCCGCAAACAGCTCTGCGGGAGAGGGTGGCGGAGGGACCGGCTCGTGCGCGACGAAGGGCCGGCTGAGCACGACGTTCATATCGAACAGGCCGTCGCGCTCCAGCGCTTTCGTGACCTCGTCACTGGCCTGCTCCATCAAGCTCTTCTCTTTTTTCGCGAAGGTGGCGCTCTCTTTGCGCCCGATGACGAGGAAGCCGTAGGTTTTATTGCGATACCGGAGGGGCACGGCGAGCATCGATTTCGCGCCAGGCGTAATCAAGCGGAGGCGAATGGTGCGTCCATCCTCCTGATTGTTCGAGGCCGCTGCGGCCGCGACGGCGGGAGCTGAGAGTGTCCGGAGGATCGCTTGCGTGTCGCGCGGGGTGAAGCCCCGTGCCGCATGGCCGACCAGCGGGCCTTGGTCCCGGTGGAATACGGCGGCGAGCGCGGCGTCGACCGGCAAATCGTTCAGCACGGCCGTCAAGGTCCGCTGAAGCTGCGTCTCGGGAATTGGTTTGCTGTGTGGGGCTGTGGGTGTCATTCGTGAGTTTGGATGGACTAGCGCAGGCATTGTAACAACGTGCGCCGGACAATTCAATGAAAAGGAATGGGTTTGTTATTCGTTGGGATTGATAATCCTGGGGGAACGCTGTTGAGGGAGCGAGTGTGGCTCTGCCGGGCGGGGTTCAGCGGTCCAGGCATTGAGGATCGTGGTGACCAGGCTGATCACCACCGCGCCGCCGACGGCCGGCCAAAATCCCGTGACGGTGAATCCCTTGACGAGATAGGCGGTGAATTCCAGCAGAAGGGCGTTGACCACAATGAGAAAGAGTCCCAACGAGAGGACGATCAAGGGGAGGGTCAGCACAAAGAGAATGGGCCGGACCAGGAGATTGAGAAACATGAGCACGAGGATAGCGGCGATTCCGGCAGGGATCGAGTCGACCTCAATCCCCGGCACGGTCATGACGGCCAGGAAGACCGCGATCCCCGTGACCAGCACGCGCGTGGTGACGGCCTGAAACCCGCCGCGAAAGAGGTAGTTATGAATTTCTCGCGTCACACGAACGTTTGGCATAGATCACCTTGCTTGAGTGGGCGCCGGTTGTGCCGGGCTTGGCATATGTTTGCCTGATGCGTAATGGACTTCGGTCGCGGTCAGGATCTTGTTGGCCTTGGTCGCTTCGATGACGACGCGATCTCCCACCGAAGGCATATTGGCGCCTTTCGGGTTGCCCTTCTCTCTGAACCGGGTTTGCTTGTTGACGTGCACGTCAACGGTCTGGCCTTTGGGCGTTTTGATTTCGAGGTGCGTTGCGTCAATGGCCGTCACTGTGCCGAGCACATGTTGTCCGCTGCCGTGGGCAAAGGCGGTGGCGGCGATGAGACACATGGCGCAAGCGAGAAGACTCCGGTACATCATGTTGAATCGGTCCTTTTTCATACAAGCGGTCGCTTAATGATGATGGCCGCTCTCCGGCTGGATCGCCGCAGAGTCGTTGCCCTGGAGGAATTGGTCGAACGCGGCTTCCTTTTCCAGGTCTTTCTTCGTTTTGGGATTGAGGGCCTTCATCTGGTCGAGCTCTTCTGCTGTCAGTTGCGGGAGGTGGCGAAGGAAGTGGACCAGCTTCCAGCTATCCAGGTCCTGGGCCGGGTCGCCTTCGCCCCAGGCCGGCATGGCGGTGAAGCGAATGCCGTTGTGAATGACCCAGAAGAGTTCCCCGTCGGACATCGATTGTGTATCGGGCAGCCGGAGGTCCGGCGCCTTGGGGTACACATTCTTGCCGATGGGCGTCTGGCCGCTCCCGTCGTTGGCATGGCAGACCGCGCAATGGTCTGCGAAGTGGGCCAGCCCTTCCTGCAAGAGATCCGGGCTGAGCGGGACAGGGTTGAGGCTGTTCCGTTGCTCGATCGGGATGGCGAGATGCCGAATCTGGCGCGCCATAAATATCTCGATCGCCTGGGGTTCCGTCTTCGCGCTAAAGCCGGTGGTGAACAATCGATAGCCCAGCCAGCCGAACGTTGCCGCGCCGGCCAGTACTACAAGAAGGATGACTATCAGGAGCTTGGTTCGCATCGTATCGCCTCGGACTGCACTATACAAAATTATTCCGAGTTATTGCCACCAGCAGGCCCAATGGCTAGGGATTGCCGGGTTCGAGCGGTTTGAGAAGCCTGAGCAGGAGCAAGACGGTCACGGGAACGTACATTAGCAGGCCCGTCATGCCGAGCAGCGATTCGCCGATCCAGAAGGCCACGCTGAGGTTAAAGGCCAGCACGCCATAGTACGGGCCGACGCCGAGGAGAAGTCTAGTGGTGACGGAGCCGTTGGCGGGGAACGAGAGATCAGGGAGCCGCTGGTCGAATCGAAAGTAGATGGAAAGGGAAATCAGTCCGACCACGGCCCAGCCGACATAGTTCGCGAGGGGCACGCCGAAGTGGGTGCCGGGGCCGGGTAATAGTAGATCTTGCCCAGGAACCAGCGATCGCCTCGCAAGGCAACAGGATCGATGACCATGTCGATGAATGCATAAAACAACGCTGTGACGAGGAGGGCTGCCCAGCCGGTGCGGGTGGCGCGATCGAAGTGGAGCTAGGTGAGCCAGTTTGGGGAGCGGTCAGAGGAAGGACGGACCGGGAGCAGAAAGCAGAGTGTCAGGCAGTAGGCCGCGTAGAGAAGAAAACTGAACGAGATCGAGTCCATGAAGGGGATGTTGGAGAAGTAGAGTTCCTGCCCCGTCGAACCATTCGTATATAGTGGTACCAGCCGAAGGGAATTCCGTTGCGCGTGGATGAAAACTCGCAGACGAAGGCCGTGGCCCAGCTAATCAGCCAGAACCGCCAGGTCCTGGGCCAGCCGATCAGCTTGGTCGAGGCGAAGAGGAACGCCGCCAGAAAGACGAAGACGTAGGGGCGGAGGAGGACGGTTTTGAAGAAGAGAGCCAGGAGGTCCATAGAGAAGAGCCTTCAGCTTTCAGCAATCAGCCGTCAGCTCAGACCTGAAAGCTGAGAGCTGATGGCTCACTGCTTTTGTTACACATATTTATGATCTCGGAACCATTGGACGGCTTTTCCCAGCGCGACTTCCGGCGGCGTCTGCGGGATGCCGAGCTCGCGAATGGCCTTGCTGCAATCGTAGTGCATCTTGTACTTGGCCATCTTCACCCCTTCGAGCGGAATGCGGGGTGGCTGGCCTGTGAGGTTGGCGATCCATTGGTTGAGGTAGGCTAGGGGGAGAATCGCCAGTCGCGGTAATTTGACCGTGGGCGCCTTGACGCCGGTCAGGCGGCTCAAGATCTCGAACACCTCGCGCAGCATCAAGTTCTTGTTGCCTAGAATGTAGCGCTCGCCGACCCGGCCCTTCTCCATCGCCAGCAGATGGCCGGCTGCCACGTCATCGACATCCACGATGTTCATCCCGGTTTCGATATAGGCCGGCATGCGGCCCTTCATGAAATCCACGATGATCTGCCCCGTCGGGGTCGGTTTCACGTCGCCTGCGCCGACCGGGGCGCTGGGGTTCACGATGACGACCGGCAGCCCCGCCTTCGCGAGCGTCAAGACCTCTTGCTCGGCCAGGTACTTCGACCGTTTGTAGTGGCCCGCCATTTGATCGAGCGAGACGGGCGTCTCTTCCGTGCCGAGCCCTCCGCCTGGCGGAAGGCCGATCGCGCCGATCGTGCTGCAATAGACGATCCGTTCGGTGCCGA
>CAYHQK010000196.1:0-4221 GCA_964358535.1 uncultured Nitrospira sp.
ATACCCCCAACCAATAATAAGCGGATTAGGGGGGGCTTCATCCGAAGCGCCCCTTCTCGTTACAGCCCAGTCACCCTCTTCCAGTTTTCTCCATTCAGTTCGTCACAACGAGCACAGTTCCCTACAAGAGCGGAACATTTCTGCGGGATAGCCGAGCGGTACTCGCGGAACGGACGAGGCGAGGCAGAGGTCCAATCTGTCCACGTCGCGCACTTAACGCCTGTCTCGCGCTTCATGCGCTACGGCCTGTGGCACTGAAGGGCTTATTCAGGATCCATACTAGAGCTTCCATCCTGACAACACACAGCGCTGTGCCATCAACGGCGCGAAACTTCCCCTATCTTCCGATACCGTCGTCATGACCTCATCCGCCAAACCCTGATCCTCGAAACATTCGTAGGCATCATCGAGAAAACCGCCCCGGAGCAATGGATGGTGGAGAAACGCCGGGCCGGCGCCAGACGCCACCTCCAACGGAGACTCGGTGACAGCAATGCGTCCAAGATGAAGCCGCTCCAGCCACCCCCGCGCGTCTGCCGCTGACGGTCGTTCAACGAGATAAGCTTCCAGCTTGCGGCGCTCCGCAATAAGACCACGGACAGCCATTTCCTGATCGATCCGACGCCACAGGGAATCGAACGTGCCGAGCGAAGGGAAGGTCAGCACCAGTTGGCCGCCAGACTTGAGATGCTCCAACAATCCTTGAATGACTTCAAAACGGTTGGGCCGGAAAAACATCACCGAGAGATTGCCGGTGATGCGATCAAAACAGGGCAGGTGCGGAGGCAAATCCCGCATATCCAGACATTCGAACCGCAGCCAGGGGAGCGCGTCTCCCTGAATTGCTCGCGCGCTCTCGACTTGTCGCCGGCTGAGATCGAGAGCCAGGACCTGTCCCGTTGGCCCCACCTGCTCTGCCAGATAGAAGGCCGGAATCCCGTGGCCTGAGGCAATATCGAGGATGGATGCACCGGGGGAAAGATCCAGATGCTGCAGCAACGATTCGGCGAAGGGGGTGGACCAATAGTCGTAGGAGGGAAGAGGCCAGCGAGGCTTCACCGCAGTCCTGTGGTCAGTCATGTCGGTCTCCCTGTCGTGGCGTCGATATCGCCGCCACCGCCACCAGGCCAAGATTCACCAGCATCCTGGACGCGGGTGACGCAAGGCTGGCAGCTTCGACTGGAACACTTTGCATGGTGCGTCTGGGGTCCGCAGAGAGAAGGCAATCGGCGCAATTGGCCTGGGCAGAAAAGAAACCGACGCACCTGAACTAGAGCCGCTTACCGCGAAGGTTTCGGCTGGCGTTTCGGATGAAGGCCCTTGTCGCTCTTGCTCATCGGCTTGCTGGACTCACCCTCAGCAAAGAGATCCTCAAGCTGCGACTCACTGCATGTGAGGTCGGCATCGGCTGATTTCCGTGACGCTGCACCGGCCGACTTGGCTGCAGAATGAACCTTCTTGTTGTTGGCATCGTCCGGCATGATGGCAGTCCTCTTTCTTGGTAAGTATGGGCAGCCACAGCGGCACCTACCCCTAGCGCACGTTATCAACAGCGATTGATGGAAGAGGATTCGCCGTCGCCCGCACCGTGATAGCGCAAACGCCGGCGAGTCAATCCCTCACAATCATGATCGTGCTGCTCACTCTGTTCGTACGGACCCTACGCCCCGGCGTTCACAGTAGCCTGGGCCTGAGGAGGCTGAGCCGTTGCGGCTGGGGCTGTCTGCATGGACGCCTTCAGCTCATCCATCGCCCTCGCTACGTCGGCTTCCGTCGACCCAAAGCGATCCCCCATCACCTTCAGGGCCTGAGTGATCGCTTTCTTCATCTTCGTAATTTGCTCTTCTGGTGTCACCGTATCGCTCCTTCATCGGTTGGGGGCTATCGAGAGGAATCCGCGTATCTCCGCGAACTCCAGTGTCCGCCAGGGGCCGGCTCAGCCAGGTCCCGGTGATCACACCCACGAATTCATCGCAGCACTGTAGAAACACTCCGGCATAGGAGCGGCGGAGACTGGGAAATCAAACGCGCGGGGAAATCGGAGGCGCGAGGGATAGAGCAGTCAGCGAGGCTCAACACAGCACACCTCTATGCTAGACGCCGTCAAGGGCCTGGTCAAGCGGTATTAATTAATGGAAGACAGGGAACGGCCACGCTAATGTGTGGCCTCAGTGGACGTGGCGGCAACGCGCCGACCGCCTTCTCCCAATTTGCGGCGAAACAATTCCACCACCATGTCGTAACAGATCCGCGCCACAGCCGGATCGTAGCGGGGGCCTTCGTCGCGAAGAAAGGCGTGCGCCGCATTGAACTCATGCCACTGGAAATGCGCGCCGGCATCACTCAACGCCTTGTAGATCAGCGCCCGTCCCTCGCGTGGGATGTGAGGGTCCTGCCTCCCCCAGATCATCAACAACTCGCCCATGATCTCGCCGATCCGGTCCAGACTGTTGTCATGCATCCCCTCGCCCAGGCCTCGCTTATGGATATCCGTCGCGTAGAAACAGGCGGCGGCCAGCACATCAGGCTGCATCGCTGCGCGAAACGCCAAATGGCCCCCGATGCAGATTCCCATGACGCCCAGCTTACCGGTGCAAGAGGGTAGGGACCGGAGAAAATCCAGCGCCGCGTGCGCGTCGCTGTCGTAGTTCGCCAGCACCTTCGCAGTCTTGTGCCGATTGCCGCGCGCAGCTCCGGCTTCATCATAGGCCAGCACCGTGCCGGCCTGCTCCAGTTCGTGGTAAATTTCAGGAACCGCCACCACAAATCCATGGCTCGCCAGCAGCGCTGCGGCACGCCGGATGGGCCCCGTCACCTGGAAAATCTCCGAAAACAACACCAGGCCCGGATACCGCCCCTCAGCCACCGGACGAAATAGATACGTCCGCATGAGCCCTGTGGGAGTGGAGATATCAGCCGATTCTGTATCTGTGATAATCATCCCGTTCTCCAATATAGTGGATGGGGCGTGCACCGTAACGCCAGTCCATCAAACCCATCGGCGTCAATCGCAACGTGAGTCAGTTGCCGGCCCAAACAGAGCCTGACTCACGACTCCTCCTCTTCGACCTGCTCAATCGCGGCCTGAATCCCCGCCACAAAGGCTTCCGGCTGCGCTAACGCGTTCTCCGTCAGTTGAAACTCAGAGACCAACACACCATCTTTATCGACAATGATCAATCGATAACCCTGTTTCATCGCAGCGCCCCCATTAACGCTCCATATGAAAACCCCCAAGAACGAACGGCCAGTCTCGCTCGTCCCGCCACGTACGCAAAGGGAGAACGACTAGTACCCCCGCCCGCTGCCGCCTCGTCCCATCCGGTCCATGGGGAGCGCATCGTACCGTGCTTTTAAGTCTTGATGCTCGTTGAGATAGCGCTTGACCGCCGCCTCATCGGCGAAGACCTCTGGACTCCGCTTTCTGTAGTCCTCGACCGTCAGATCATACTGCCCCAAGAGTTTGCCGAGCTTCGCATTGATATCCGCGCCCATTTCACGCATCTGCTCAGGCGACGGCCTCTGCCCTTCCTTGAACCGCTCGCCACCCTGAAAGTAATTCGTCATCATCTCGCCAATCTCAATGCGGGCCTTCACGAACTTTTCCACCTCCGCCGGTTCTGCAGCGAAGCCGGCCCCAGCACACAAGACGATGCCCAAAGAGATGCCGATGATACGACGCATTAGATTCATGGCCATGATCCCCTCTCAACAGTATGGATGAAAATTTAGCCTGCCACGCAACAGCGATCATAGCATCCTTGCCAGACAAAAATAGATGATGTCCCTCCCCCCGCTGGAAAGGACTCATCGCCAGAACATGCTCATCCGGAGTAGAATTCCGGCTCGGACCGGATCTTGACACTGGAGCGCGCGACGATGATTGTCACATCGGAAGCCAATAGCCGGAATCAACGGCAGGCCCTTGTAGCTGCCGGGCTAGTCGCCTGGGCAGCCGGTTTGCTAGGCTGGCTCTTCCTCCCTCTCTGGCTCCTGCTAGGGCTCAGTCCGTTCAGTTACTGGTGGGTACGGCAGCGATGCCTCCGGCGAATGACGATCGTACAGCAGCCGTTTCCTAACAACTGGGAGCAGATTCTTCGCACACACGTCGCATTCTTCGCGGCGATTGATCATGTGGGGAAGGCGCGGTTCCGGCAACTGGTGCAGATCTTTCTCGACGAGGTCCGGATCACGGGCATTCGCACGGAGGTGGATGAGACC
>CAYHQK010000197.1:0-4144 GCA_964358535.1 uncultured Nitrospira sp.
ATGATCGGAATCGACGTTTCTGGCAACGTGGTGCCGATGGCGGCCAGCACGCCGCCAACCGCGCCTTCGGACAGATCGAACCGTTTCCCCAGCCACTCGATGGCATTGGTGAAAAGCGTACAGGCGCCCAAGGTCACCGCGACAGACACGAGGAATAGAAGACTGTAGAGAAGGACTGTCATCGCTGGCCTGTCGTCCCGGCCGCCCGCCGTTTGGCATAGGCCAGGGCCGCATCGTCGAGCACAGCCTTCACGGGACGGCCCGTTCGCTCGGCAATCCGCTTGCAGTCGAGATATTCCGGAGCCGCCTTACTCGTTGTTTCGTCCACATCGGCAATCTTCATGCGCACGACTCCTCCAGGGACCTTCACTGACATGAATCGCCGGGGGAGGATCTGCCGCATCACCTCACAGACCCGGACGCCCAATGCCGTCGTTTCCTGAAACACCACATCCAGCACCTGATCCAGCTGGGCCTGGGCCACCAGACAGGTCAGCACGACGCCGGGCCTGCCTCGCTTCATAATGACCGGCGCGAGGGTCACATCCAGCGCCCCGCGGGACAGCAACTGTTCCATCACATGCTCATAGATCTGCGGATTGACATCGTCAAGATTGGTTTCGACCTGCAGCACCGTATCCTGCTCGCGCAGCCCCTTGGATGACGGTCGCGCCAGAAACACCCGCAAGGCATTCGGCCAGCCTTCGGGATCGGCATCGCCTGCTCCATACCCAATGGCCGTCGGCGTCATCACCGGCATCGGACCGAACTCCGAGGTCAGAATACGCAACAAAGCCATGCCGGTCGGTGTGGTCAGCTCCCTGGCAGGGCCGGCACTGTAGATCGGAATCCCTTTGGCCAGAATGGCGACCGCCGGACCTGGCGCGGGCAAGATCCCATGCGCCGATTGCAACGTCCCGGTTCCGACATTGACCGGAGAGGCCGTTACACGAGTCACACCCAGCAGATCGCAGCCAATCAGCCCGCCCACGATATCGACAAACGAATCCAGCACGCCCACTTCATGGAAATGCACATGATCCTTGGCCACACGATGGGCATGCCCTTCCGCCTCGGCCAAGAGATCGAATACAGACCGGCTTTGCTGCTTGATCTTGTCCGGGAGCCGGCTCGCGGAAAGGATCGAATAGATCCGGCGAAGCGAAAGGGGCTTGCGCAACCCTGTCGCGATCACGACATCCACTTTCGTGGCATGAATCGCCCCTCGCTGGACCCGTCGCTTCCGAAGCGTCACCCCTGATAGCCTGAGCTGCTTCAGCCCGTTCACCAAGTCGGAAAACGGCACGCCCACATCCACGAGCGCGCCGAGGGTCATATCGCCGCTGATGCCGGAATAACAATCAAAATGAAGATGCGAACCCACGTGCGTCCTTTCTCTGCCCGATTCAACCAGCGCCATCTTACCCAAGGCGCGCGCGAACGGCAATCAACTCAGTCCAAGCGTTGACAGCCTCCCGACGCTGTGTTATCCCCACTACATTGGCCCACCGACCGGGCGCGTCACAACAATAGATCCTTGCCGCACATAACCCTATGACGATCTTCCAGCCCTCCAACAGGCCCTGTTCGACATTATTCGGATCGTGGACCGGTCGCGCCTCCTGGCTGCTACTCTGCGTCGCGCTGCTCCTCTGGATCCCGGCTGTCGTCTCGGCAAAGTCGAAACCCCACCAGGGCCCGCGCCATGAACCCGAGCTCAGGATACTCGACCTGAAAGTCTCCCCCAACCCCTATACGACTTCGTCCGGCTCCTTGCAGTTTTCCGTCTTGATCCAACTCCCCAAAGAGCTGAACGGCGCCACGCTGCTGGAAGTCTCCTCCTTCATTACCTCGCCCTCGAAAAATTCCCTCCGGTTTCTGACGACTCGCACAGCACTGGAGCCGCACGCAGCCGCAACCGACGGAGGCGCGCCTCCGCAAGTGCCTGTCGTGCTGACATGGGACGGGCTGGACCAGAAGAAAGTCACGGCGGGAGCAGGGCTCTATCACTTCGAAGTGCGGCCCAAGTTGCTGGCGAATGGCGAGAAGGGTCCCAGAACACAGATGGTTGGCTGGCCGAAACGCGGAACGATCGAAGTGAAGTAGGCCGTGGCGGGACGCGCGAGACAGACGCGAATGGCGAGAGAAGTAGAAACTGTCACTCGTTCAGCATCTCACCTTTCTCGCTTGCCGCGCATTTCCCGCTCGTCGCGCCCTTCCCCCAATAGGTTAATCCGATGCGCCAGACAGCCGGCCCCGAATCCATTATCGATATTCATCACCCCGACTCCCGCCGCGCAGGAATTCAACATCGTCAATAACGCCGCAAGCCCGCCGAAACTCGCGCCATAGCCCCGGCTCGTCGGTACGGCCACGACCGGGCAGGGCACCAGCCCTCCGACCACGCTGGGCAAAACTCCATCCATCCCTGCCACTACCACGACGACCCGGGCCTCCATCAGCCGACTCTGACGCTCCAGCAGCCGATGAATCCCTGCCACCCCTACGTCATAGAGCGTTTCAACCCGGCTCCCCATCACCTCCGCCGTCACTCTCGCTTCTTCCGCGACAGGAATGTCCGACGTGCCGGCTGTAATCACCAGGACATGGCCCTGCAGCCGCTTCTTGGGGTCGCGGATCGACACAATGCGCGCCTCGTCATGATAGACCGCTCGCTTATCAAGCCGCTTGATCAGCGTGGCCACCTGCCGACTCGCGCGCGTGGCCAACAGGGGACGATGATGCTTCAACAAGGCCTTGGCAATGGCGCGAATCTGACCCGTCGTCTTCCCCTCGCAGAAAATGACTTCAGGGAACCCCTGCCGTATCGACCGGTGGTGATCGAGCGACGCAAACCCGAGATCTTCATAGGGCAAGGTGCGGAGCTGATCGAGCGCCGTTGCCACTGGCAGGGTGCCGGCTTGCACCTTGGTCAACAGTCGTTCAAGCGACTTCTGGTTCATGCCTGCCCCTTCTCCAGCTTCGCATCACGCTCCATCAGGTCGGTCACAGCCTGGCGGCAGGACTTCCCTTCGAACAACACCTCGTTGATCTCACGGACGATCGGCATCTCGACTCCGTGGCGCTGGGCCAACCCGGACGCAGCCTTGGCAGTCCGCACCCCCTCGGCCACCGCCTTCATGCTGCCGAGGATGGTCTCCAGCTTCTCGCCTTTCCCCAGCCTCATACCGACCGTGTGATTCCGGCTCAAGGTCCCGGTGCAGGTAAGAACGAGATCGCCCACGCCAGAGAGTCCGTAAAACGTTCGCGCATCGGCGCCCATCGCATGTCCGAGCCTGACGATTTCCGCCAGCCCCCTCGTAATCAAGGCGGCCCGCGCATTGTGGCCGAGGCCGAGTCCATCGACGACCCCGGCAGCCAAGGCCATCACGTTCTTCAAGGCCCCGCCCAGTTGAACGCCGATCATATCGCTATCCGCATACACTCGTAGCGTCGGCGTCATCAAGGCCGCCTGAAAGGCGCTGACCAGAGGCGCCTCCTGCCCTGCGAGACAAAGAGCTGTGGGCTGGCCCTGGCTCACTTCCGCCGCAAAGCTCGGCCCGGACAAAACCATCAGCTTCGAGTGCAACGTCGTGGGAAGGACTTCCTCCATCACTTGCGTCATCAGTTGAAACGTTTCCTCCTCGACGCCCTTCGTCGCACTGATCACGGGCATGTAGGGAGGCAATAGCGGCGCAAGCTGTTGGAGAACAAGCCTGGCCACATGCGACGGCACGACGAAGAGAAGACCATCGCAGTCGCTCACGACCTGCGCCAGGGAATCGGTCGCACTGAGCGAAGGCGGCAAGATCACGCCAGGCAGGAAGACCCGATTCTCGTGCGTCTGATTGATCGCATCGACCACGTCCCGCTCATAGGCCCAGAGCCTGACGTGCAGTCCTTTCCCCGCCATGTGCTTGGCGAGGGCCGTGCCCCAGGCCCCGGCGCCAATCACCCCGATACGATTGATAGTCTGCATCATTAAAAAAAGGAATGAGTTCCGGCCAGGGTTTCTGAATCAATCATCTGGCGCGCGGATTATAGGAAGCCCTTCTTTCCTCTGTCAATGAAAGCCCGCCCTCGCAGGATGCTGAAAAAGGCCGCCAGCTTCGTTCTCGCATCGTTCAGACCCTCAACGTACCCC
>CAYHQK010000198.1:0-4129 GCA_964358535.1 uncultured Nitrospira sp.
GAGAAAGAGATCGAAGGCTTTGCCCGGCATCAAGATCAACGGCGCTCGCGCCGCGTCCGGCAGGATTTCCCAGTTCTGTCCATCGTGGGCTACACGAACGCCGGCAAATCGACATTGCTCAACGTTCTCACGAACAGTCAGGTGAGCGCAGCCCCACGCGTCTTTGAAACGCTCGACACCACCAGCCGGAGGCTCCGTTTTCCTCATGGCCGGGAAGTGATCATCACCGACACAGTAGGATTCATTCGCGACCTGCCCAAAGATCTCCTCGCTGCCTTCAGGACGACTCTGGACGAGTTGCGCGATGCCGACCTCCTCCTCCATGTGGTCGATGCAGGGACCAAGGACCTGGACGCCCATATCGCCGCCGTCGATACCGTGCTGAAAAGCCTCACCCTCGACGAGCTTCCGCGGATCTTGGTCTTCAATAAATGCGACCAGCTTCCGGCCGGGCAGGCAGAAGTTCTCTGTCAACGGTACAGGGCAATCGGGATTTCCGCGCTACATCCGGAAACCTTACGCCCGCTCATCCAGCAACTGGAAGAACGGCTGGCCGTACTCGTCCCGGAGGGCGGCTCTTCCAGGAAATCAACGCCCCCTGGCCCGCTTGCATCTCAATCCTAACTCACGGCACAATCGCACGTCGTCTACCAGCCATGACTACGAAATCCTTACCAGCCGTGGATCGCCGAGAACGCCTCAAGGCCATTGCCAAGGCACTCCAGCGCACGATGCCAGCCCCCCAAATGGAGCTCGACCACCGGTCGCCATGGGAACTGCTCGTGGCCACGATCCTCTCCGCTCAATGTACCGATCAGCGAGTCAACCAGGTGACGCCGGCGCTCTTTCGCCGCTATCCTGGACCATCGGATCTGGCAGGGGCTAATCAGCTGGACGTTGAGCAGCTCATTCGCTCGACCGGCTTCTTTAAAAGCAAGGCCAAGCATCTGATTGGCTGCAGCAAGGCTGTGACTGAGCGTTTCGACGAACAGGTCCCCCAGACGATGGAAACATTGATCACCTTGCCGGGCGTCGGGAGAAAGACGGCGAATGTCATACTCGGAAACGCCTTTGGCCAGCCCGGCATCGTCGTTGATACCCACGTGAAACGCGTGGCCAAGCGACTGGGCCTGACCAAGTCCGACAATCCGGACCTGGTCGAGCAGGACTTGCAGCAGTTGATGCCGAGGTCCCAATGGACAGCCGTCTCGCAACGATTGCTGTTGCACGGCCGTTATACCTGTCTGGCGAGAAAACCCCAGTGCCGCACCTGTGCGGTCTACCGGCACTGCCCATGGAAAGAGAAAGGCCCGCAATGATTCATAGTATGACCGGCTTCGGCCGTCGACAGGCTCCCTGGCAAGATGGATCCGTCACGGTCGAAATGCGCTCCGTCAACCATCGTTTCCTTGAAATCGCCTGCCGCCTTCCCCGGCCCCTGAGCCATCTGGAAGATTCCTTCAAGAAAGCCATCCAGCAGCGCTGCACCCGTGGCCGCGTCGACATCACGGTGACGGTCCAGGCCGGCAAAGGCCGCGCCGGAAGCGTCAATCTTGACCAGGCGCTCGCAAAGCAGTACCATCAAGCCTTCCTCACGCTCAAGAAATCCCTGAAGCTGAGCGGGTCGGTGGATCTGGCGCTCATGGCTGGGCTCCGTGACGTGGTGTCGGTATCGGATCAGCCAACGGAAGACCCGAAACTGGCGAAGCTCGTGCAACAATTGATGACCAAGGCCCTGACGGACCTTGAGGGGATGCGGGCAAGCGAGGGGAAGGCCCTGACCGAGGATATGCGCGCACGGGTCCAAACCATTCGGGGCCACAAGGACCTGATCGCAGCCAGGACCCCGCTGCTGGCTCAAGAGGCTTTTGACCGTATGAAAACCCGTGTGGAGAAGCTGCTGGGGTCGGAAATCCCGGACCCCCCCAGGCTCTATCAGGAATTGGCCGTCTACGCAGACCGTGGCGACATCACGGAAGAAATAGTCAGACTGGACTCGCATATGATACAGTTTGAGCAGACGCTCAACCGCGCAGAATCTGTGGGTAAAACACTCGATTTCCTCCTCCAGGAAATCGGGCGGGAAGTCAACACGATCGGATCAAAAGCGAATGACGCCGACATCGCCGGTCATGTGGTTCACATGAAGGCCGAACTCGAACGTATTCGCGAACAGGTGCAAAACGTCGAATGAGCTCCATGACCACCGCAAGTTCCACAGCCCCAGTGTCCAATCCGCCGCGATCCTCGATGGATCGACGGGGGATTTTGTTCATTATCTCCGCACCATCCGGGACGGGGAAAACCACGCTCTGCAAACAGCTCACGACGAACCTGCCTGACCTGTGGCATTCCGTGTCCTATACGACCAGAAAACCGCGGCCCGGCGAAGAACATGGGCGCGAATATTACTTCATCGACGAACAACCGTTTCAGGAGATGGTCGAACGCAATGAATTCGTGGAGTGGGCCCGCGTATACGGAAACCTCTACGGCACCCCCTGGAAATCGCTGACCGAAAAGATCGATCAGGGGATCGACGTCTTGCTCGAGATCGACGTGCAAGGGGCGATGCAGGTCAAAAAACGATTCGAAGACTCGGTCTCTATCTTTATTCTGCCTCCCTCGATCGCCGTCCTCCGATCCCGTCTGCAGACCAGGGCCTCTGACTCGCCCGAAGAGATTCAGCGCCGCCTGCAGAAGGTCAAAGAAGAGGTCTGGAGTTATCGAGAATACGCCTACATCGTCCGGAACGACGACCTCACCAAATCGCTGCGCGACCTCGAAAGCATCTTCTGGTCGGAGCGATTGAAGACCAAACGATTGAACATGACGTGGATCGAGAATAATTTCATTCTTGACGACGAACAGAAGTCCTGAGATCGCGACGATCTTTCATCTCACAAAGGAGAACAGCATCCATGATCGACATGTTGAGACTCTTACCGCAATACGCGCCGGGCGAATTCGACTCACGTCACCGGCTGGCGATCATCGCAGGCCAACGGGCGAAGCATATCGTCCAGGGATCGCGTCATGCCCCCTCGCGCTTCACCAAAGAGACGACCATCGCCCTCGACGAAGTCCTCATGGGACAGACCAAGTACCTCGTCGGCGAAGAGGCCCGGGCGGCGATGAAGGAAGCGAAGCGCGGCAGGGAAGGCGAGATGGAGCGCATTGCCATGATGACCGGCGACGATGCCAAAGAGATCAAAAAAGAGCTGAGCGTCTATGTCGACGATACGCCGAAGCCAGTCGTGGGCGAGAGCGAGGAATAATTCGTGGACCTCTCCGGCTCCAACGGGCCGACGTTGATCGGGACGCGAATCGTGCTGGGCGTGACCGGCAGCATCGCGGCCTATAAGGCGGTCTCGCTGCTCCGGACGCTGCTCCGCGAAGGCGCCACCGTCCAGGTCGTGATGACGGCATCAGCCACGAAGTTCGTCACGCCCCTGACGTTTGAAGTGCTCTCCGGCCATCCCGTCTCGACGGATGTGTTCGAGGCGCATCAGGAGATGAAACACTTGTCGTTGCCCGAGCAGGCGGATGCCATCGTGATTGCGCCGGCCACGGCCAATTGTCTGGCGAAATCGGCGCTGGGACTGGGCGACGATTTGCTCTCGACCATGCTCCTCACGGCGCAATGTCCCTTGATTCTGGCGCCCGCGATGGACGGGGGGATGTGGACGCACCCAGCCGTCACAGAACATGTGCGGACCTTGCGCGCGAGAGGAACGATCGTCGTCGATCCCGAAGAAGGACCGCTCGCTTCCGGGAAAGTCGGCCAAGGCCGCCTGGCAGAGGAGCACAAGATTCTCGCAGCCCTGCAGTCAGCCCTGGCGCCACAACGCGATTGGCAAGGACACCGGGTCCTGATATCTGCAGGCCCCACGCAAGAACCGATCGATCCGGTCCGGTTCATTTCCAATCGCTCCTCCGGCAAGATGGGCTATGCCCTCGCCGAAGCAGCCCAGGCCAGGGGAGCCCAAGTCGTGCTCGTCAGTGGTCCCACGGCCTTGCCCGCACCACGAGGCCTCGAGATCGTCCCGGTTGAGACAGCCGAAGACATGACGAACGCCCTGTCTACGCGTCTGGCCTGGTCGACCGTCGTGATCATGGCGGCCGCCGT
>CAYHQK010000199.1:0-4087 GCA_964358535.1 uncultured Nitrospira sp.
CGGTCTCGGAGCTGCTTGTTCTCAGTCGTCAACGCGTGTCGCTCCAGCGCCTTGTCAACCACGATGGGAAACCGTTCGCGGTCAATGGGCTTGGTGAGATAGTCGTAAGCGCCACAACGCATCGCCTCGACTGCTGTATCGATAGACCCGTAGGCGGTCATCACCACGACTTCCGTATCAGGCCATGTGTCTTTGAGTCGGCAGAGAAACTCCATGCCTCCGATCCCTGGCATCCGAAGGTCGGTGATGACCAGCTCAGCGGAGGCCCCTTCCAGTTGCGCCAACCCCTCCTCTGCCGTGGCCACTCCGCGCACCTGATGCCCCTTCTTTTCGAGCATCGTGACCAATGCCCCGCGGATATTGATCTCATCATCCACGACGAGAATGTGTGCAGGTGGCTTCATGAGGGTACTGCCAGGGGTTGCGCCGCTTCGACGGCGACAGGGAACGTCAGGACCGCAGTGGTACCGATCCCTAGTGTGCTGGAGACCTGGATGGTGCCACCATGATCTTCCATGATGCGATAGGCGATGGCGAGACCCAGACCGGTTCCGCTGGACTTCGTAGTATAGAACGGTTCAAAGATCCGCGCGAGCGCCTCTTTCTTGATGCCGATCCCTGTGTCCTGCACCGACACGACCAGCCAGCGCGTGCCGTTGGCGTGAAGGACCTCGGCCGCGACGTGGCAGAGCCCGCCAGTCGGCATGGCATGAAACGCATTGACGACAATATTCACCAGGACCTGACTGATGGCCGTCTCGTCGCCCAGGACGGATGGTAATGGTTCCGCCACCGCCTGTTCGAGCCGGATCTTCCGCTCCTCCGCCTCGAATTGCATCAGCGCCATGATGTGCCCGATCAGGGCGGAGACGTTCACCTCGTGGAGGCCAACCGACCCGGGGCGAGCGAACTTCATGAAATTGTCGAGAATGACCGAGAGACGGTGGCATTCCGCGTTTATGACATGGAGATACCGCGCTCCCTGCTCCGGCAGGGAGGCGCGCTCCCGGAGTTCCTCTTCCAAAAGGTGGAGATTCAAGTCCATGGCACTCAGGGGATTCCGCAACTCGTGGGCGACTCCAGCCGACAACGTGTGTAGGGCGGCTAGCTTATCCGCGACGCGGACTCGCTGCTCGAGCGCAAGCCAGTCCGTGACATCCTGGGCCTGCAGGATGACGCCGGCCGGTTCTGCCTCGTCCCCTGTGAGTTCGGCCGTGCTGACCCGAATGGTGTGAGGGCTCCGATCCTGGCTCTCGTAGGGCAAATCTTTCTGGCTCACATGCTGATGATGCCTGAGCGCCCCTTCAAGTACCGCTCGGATAGTTTCTCCCTCGGCAAAGACGAACTCGTAAGAATTCCCGAGTAAATCCGTCGCCGACCGTTTCAGAACGGCCTCAGCCGTCGGATTGACTGCCGTGATCACTCCGCTGCGATTCACGGTAAGCACGCCGGTTGGAATGCTCTCAAGAATATTCCGTGCTAGCCCTTTCACTTCTTCGAGGGTTCGTCGGGTGCTGTCGTAGTGGAGGAAGGTGATGGCCGCCGCGATCCCGACCGCACTCACCAGAAACACCAGCAAGGTGACGACGATCAAATCGTGGCGCGACTGCCACAGCGCGGGGAATAATTCGGTCGGAACGGCCTTGCCCTGCGTGAGCCCCTGCAAGAGGAGCTTTTCCTGTTCAAGGCTAAAGAGCAAAATCACGGAGACGACCAAGGCCAGAATCAAGAGGACAGACGCAATCAGCCGATAGGGGATCCTTCGGAAGAGGGTGGCTTCTGGAATCGGTCTAAACATCGCGGCGTCACATAGAAAGATGAGAACGCGAACATGCTAACACGCGGAGTTGACGCTGTATACCGGACACGCTGAACTACAAAGCGGAATCACCCGCCTGGACGGCATCATCCGATCGTGACCTGACGATCGACATATTTATCGATGGAAGGATCGTTCGTCACGAAGATTGCCGCCCAGGGTTCATCTTTCGAGCAGAGTCGTCGGAGCAGAATCTGCCGCAGGCTCGGCTCCATGTTGTGCAAGGTTCCGTCGAAAATCAGCAACGGGGGGCGGGTCACGATTGCACGGGCCACCAGAATACGTAGGATCTGGCTCTTCGTATACCGCGTGTCACCTGTTTCAACCCGAGTTTCAAGCCCGTGGGGCATCCGGTCGATCTCGTCGTCCAGCTCAACGAAGCGGATGGCCCACCGGAGATCTTCAAAACCAATCGATGTCCGTCCCAACGTCACGTTCTCCTCTAGCGTGCCCCCAAACAGGGTGGGTTGCGAGTCCAGCACGAGTCCGCGAGCTCCGTTGACATAATCAATGGCCACATCGCGGAGATCGACATTGTTATAACGGACGACACCGGAGGTTGGCCGATAGAGACCGGCGAGCACGAGAGCCAACGTCGACTTCTGTGTGCTGGATTGAACGTGGATTGCCAGTTTTTCCCCTGGAGCGACTTCACCGTTGACATGTTCGAAGACGGGTGGTGAATGGGGATAGGCGAACGCCACTTCTTTGCACGTGAGATGGACACCGCACAGCGCGGGGTCTGGCAGAGAGGTGCTGACTCCAACACTGAAGGCTTCGTGCTTGGGTAGGGAGAAGACACGATCCAGTTCGCCCAATGAACTCAGAATGTAGGTAAATGCATAGATTCGGCGGGTCACCGTGTCCAAATTCAGGAGCAAGGTCCCGACGATCACTTCGGCGGCCACAAATTGCCCGAGCGTGATTTGCGCAACCGACAGCAGCCAGCCCCCCAGGGCAATCATGCCGCTGTGACAAACCGCCTCCCAGACGACAATGCTCCTGTACTGACGCCAGGTGAGAATGTTGGCCCGCGCTCGCCGTGCGGCCAAATATTCGTCGAGCAGGCGGTCCGTCTTTCCGATTAAGAACGGTGCACTGCGGCTGGCCTTGAAATGGAGCCGATTGTTGGCGATGTCCTGAATCCAGGTCATGACGTCGTAATTCTTTTCTGAAACGGTCTTGGTGGCCATGACTCCTCCCTGGCCCGACGCGACGGCGACGAGCACGAACCCGCCGAGGAGAAAAACATTATAGACGAGAAAATTCGGGTGATAGAGGGCGAGGATGGTCATGCCTGTTAGGCCTGACACCAGCACGTTGATCGTATCGACGAGGACGACGACGACCGCTCGCGCCAGCAGCTCGGCCTCTACAAAGCGAAAGGCCTGTTTGGGTAAAAACGCTTCTTGCCTGATGCGTGGCAGGTGTTCCGTCATCGCCAGAGCGATGCGGACATAGAGCCGTTGAAAGATCGTTTCCGTAGCGCTATTTTGAAACACTCGAAAAGTGCCGATGAAGAGCAGCCCGACGAGCATGACCAAGGCGAAAGTCACGATCATGATCGGCTCAATGGCGTAGGCAAAGGTATTGGTCAGCTCTTGAACGGTGAGCGGAATGATCAACGAAAAGATTCCAATCGCGACGGCGTATGAGACGAGAATGGCGAGGACTCGCGTTTCGAGGCTCAGCAAGAGCCCAAGCCTGGCGAAATCGGCCCAGAAGTCGCTCCCTACCGGCCGTTCGCGTGATTGTTGTGGTGTCGCGCTCTTCATTCAGGAAAACATATGATCGTGATGAAGCGATTGCACTGGGTTCTCCTCCGCAATCGCATCGCGAGCCCCGGGCGAGAGCGAACGGATCCGGACCTGACCCCGTCACCTGACCAGCATACCTCCCTCTCACGAGAGGATGGACAGAAGGGCGCTCTCACCTCTGTGGTTTCGCTGGATGGGCAGCCATTTCGCGCCGACGTATTAGCCGGTCGCAGCAATCCTGGCAAAGCTCTTGCCGTGTGAGTTCGTCAGAGAAAAGCGTTACGAAACGGCGCGCGCGACAATCACAATACTTAGTCACTCGTGCCTCGACTTCGCTCGACGGACTGGGAAAATGCTTCACTCGTGGTGGCCTATTTATTCGCCGGGGACATTGGTGGACTCGTTGGCTCGCTCACACTTCCTCAGGCACAATGCTCCTCTTCCATGGCGGACCATTGTGTAATCGCTTCGTCGAAACTGCCGCAGCGGATCTGCAGCATCGCCAATCGAT
>CAYHQK010000200.1:0-4057 GCA_964358535.1 uncultured Nitrospira sp.
CTGGGGCGAAAGGTCACGACTCGACGGGGCGTGATCCCGATTTCTTCGCCGGTCCTGGGATTCCGGCCCTTCCGTGCCCCCTTACTCCGTACCACAAAATTCCCAAATCCGGCAATCTTGACCGACTCGCCCTTATGCAGGACTTCTTTCAGCATGTTCAGCACAAGTTCGACGATATCTGCGGCTTCGTTCTTCGAAATACCAACCTGCTTGTAGATTTCGTTCGCGATATCCGCCTTCCTCATGCTTTCCCCTCCGATGCCGCTGCAAGCCTTTCGAACGGTCGTCTCCCTAGCCGACTCGCCCAATGGGCAGTTTCGCCATAAGTTACGTGAGGTTAGGGGGACTGTCAAGGGTAAATATGCAAGATTCGCTCAGGCTCAGTGGTCTTTGGCGAGCAATTTGTATTCGATACTGTCCGCCAGCGCTTGCCAGCTCGCCTCCATGATGTTCTCGGAGACGCCGACGGTGCCCCATTTATCCTTGTGATCGCCCGATTCAATCAAGACCCGAACCTTCGACTCAGTCCCGCGATCGGCCGACAAAACCCGCACTTTATAATCGAGCAGTTTGACTTCTTTGAGCTGGGGGTAGAACTTTTCCAAGGCTTTCCGCAAGGCATGGTCGAGCGCATTGACCGGGCCGGCTCCTGCCGCTGCCGCATGTTCCACCACATCGCCGACCTTCACCATGACCGTGGCCTCCGACAACATGGCGCCCTGGTCCTGTTTTTTCTCGACGATCACCCGAAATCCCAGGAGTTGGAAGGAGGGCTTATGGGTTCCCATCGCCTTCCGCATGAGCAACTCGAAGGAGCCTTCCGCCGCCTCAAATTGGTAGCCCTGACTTTCACGCTCCTTCAGCACATCGATCAATTCCTGCAACTTGGCGTGATCCTTGTCTAATTTAATCCCGTAGGCCTCGACCTTTTCCATCAACCCGCTCCGGCCTGCCGCATCCGAGAGCAACATACGCTGGCGGTTCCCGACTAACGACGGAATCACATGTTCATAGGTCGCGGGGTTCTTCAGCACCGCATGGATATGCACCCCGCCCTTATGGGCAAAGGCCGAATCGCCCACATAGGGCTGATGCGTATTGGGCATGAGGTTCGCGATCTCGGTCACGAATCCGGACACCCGCTTGAGATGGCTCAACCGATCTCCCAGCACCGGACGTTTCATCTTCAGTTCAAGATTGGGAATGATGGAACAGAGATTGGCATTGCCGCACCGCTCGCCGATCCCGTTGATCGTCCCTTGCACTTGCAGGATGCCGGTTTCGATCGCCATCAACGAATTCGCGACGGCCATTTCACAATCGTTGTGGGCATGAATCCCCAAGGGCACCGCACATTCACGCCGCACGACCTCGCAGATCTCCTTGATTTCCCAAGGCATCGTCCCGCCATTGGTGTCGCAGAGAATCACCCGTTCGGCGCCAGCCGCCACTGCCTGGCGAATGGTCTCCAATGCGTAGTCAGGATTCGTCTTATAGCCGTCGAAAAAATGTTCCGCATCGTAGAACAGTCTCCGGCCTTTCGAGCGGAGATGGGCCACGGAGTCGCTAATGAGCTCGAGATTCTTCGCGAGGGAAATGTTCAGCGCGTCGGTGACGTGCAGCGACCAGCTTTTCCCGAAAAGCGTGATCACCTGGGTCTCCGCATCCAGCAGCGATTTGATATTCTGATCGTTCTGTACCGCGTTGCTGGCTTTTCTCGTCGACCCGAAGGCCACGACCGTCGCCGTCTGCAGCGGGACCGTCTTGATCATCCGGAAAAACTCGATATCTTTGGGATTCGCGCCGGGCCACCCGCCCTCGATGAACTGTACGCCCAGCCCGTCTAGCTGTTGCGCAACCCGCACCTTGTCTTCCACCGAGAAACTGACGTCCTCGGCCTGGGCGCCATCGCGCAGGGTCGTATCGTAGATTTCCAACGCCGGCTTCACGGCAGGGGCAGGCGTGCCTGGCGCTGAAGCCGCGGCCTGCCTGCCTTGCGAGGATCCTGATTGAGGTGTTTTTCGAGCCATAAAAAATATGCCGTGAGCAGGCCATCCTGCCGAGACTCACATCGTCAACATTCGTTACTTTGCGGGTCGGCTCCCGGCCGGCGCTTGATCCAACCCGAACGCGGTATGGAGCGAACGCATCGCGAGCTCCACGTACTTTTCATCGATGACGCAGGAGATCTTGATCTCCGACGTGCTGATCATGAGAATATTCACGCCTTCCCGCGCCAGGACCTCGAACATCTTGGCCGCGACCCCGGAATGGGAACGCATCCCGACGCCGACCAGCGAAACCTTGGCGATCGCCTCGGTCACGGCCACCGATTTCGCCTCGATCCCCTTCGCCACATCCTGAATGATCGGCATGGCCTTCGAGATGTCCACCCGTGGAATCGTAAAGGACATATCCGTCAAGCCGGACTGGCTCATATTCTGAATGATCATATCGACGTTGATATTGGCTTTGGCCACCGGCCCGAAAATTTTCGATGCAATGCCCGGCTTGTCCGGCACGCCCACGATCGTGATTTTGGCCTGATTCCGGTCCCCGGTGACCCCCGACACCGCGACCGCCTCCATATCCTCATCTTCACGCGTCACGAGCGTCCCCTTTCCTTCTTTGAAACTGGAGTTCACCTCCACCGGCACATTGAACTTCGCGGCAAATTCGACTGAGCGGCTCTGCAGCACTTTGGCGCCCAAACTGGCCATCTCCAGCATTTCCTCATAGGAAATCTTGTCGATGCGGCGCGCCGCCGGCACAATATTGGGGTCCGAGGTGTAGACGCCATCGACATCGGTAAAGATGATGCAGCGATCGGCCTTCAAGGCCGCCGCCAGCGCAACCGCCGTCAGATCGGAACCTCCGCGCCCCAGCGTCGTGACATCCGACTGTTCGTTGATCCCTTGAAACCCAGCCACCACCGGGATCACCCCTTTATGCAGGGCCTCACGGATGCGATCGGCCGCCACCTTGGTAATTCGCGCTTTCGTATGGGCGCTGTCGGTCATGATCCCGACTTGGCGGCCCGTGAACGATTTGGCATCGAGTCCGCGGGCCCGCAGGGCCATCGCCAACAAGGCAATGGTCACCCGCTCTCCCGTCGACAAGAGCATGTCCAATTCGCGATCGTCCGGAAGCGCGGTCACCTCGTGGGCCAACTTGAGCAGCCGATCCGTTTCGCCGCTCATCGCAGAGAGGACGACGACGACGCGATGGCCCTCTCTATGCGCCCGCTCGACCCGTTCGGCGACGCAACGGATCCGCTCGATTGTGCCGACGGATGTTCCGCCATATTTCTGAACAATCAGCGCCACGACCGTCAGGATCCTTTGGCGAACAATCGCACGACGAACTTCGTCGCATCACGTGGAGGCACGGTCGACGCCTGGGCATCGGCCTCGGTAAATTTTCGTCCGCTTCCGGCTGAGGGGTCTACGACACTGTCCCGATAGGCGAAGAACCCCGGCCCCTCCGCCGCCTGGCCCTGATGCACGTTGCCGGAATCGCAGAAGGCCGCAAGGCGATGGGGACCGGATTGGGCCAGCCCTTCGAGCAGCGGCCCGACCAGGTCGCGATCGACCGCTTCGATCGCCTTCACCTTAGCCGCGACATCCGTCCCATAAACGACCTCGTCAGGCAGCTCCACATGCACGTAGGCAAAATCTTTTTTCTTGAGGTCCTCCAGTGCGACTGTCGCTTGGGTGCGCAGATCCCCGCCGGCCAACCTCGCACCATCCACCGCTTCGAGCCCTGCCATCATGCCGAGCCCGCGATGGACATCGCTCTGCGACACCACCGTACCGGTCATCTTAAAACGCTCAGCAAGACTGGGCCAGAACACGGCCCGGCCCTGGCCCCAGAGCCAGAGACAATTGGCCGGCTTCTGCCCCGCCTTACTGCGCTCCTCATTAAGGGGATGATCGCGCAAGATCTGAAATGACGCGTCCATGAGTTTCCATAAATGGTCCGCCCCCTCGCCCGTCGGCAAGGCCTCGGCGATCGGCCGGCCGACCAGCGATTGCGGATCCTGACAGACCGCGCGCGA
>CAYHQK010000201.1:0-4043 GCA_964358535.1 uncultured Nitrospira sp.
AGGCCGCAGGCGAGTCGAAACCGGAGGCGTACCCTCAGGGGTACGTTGAGGATTTTGATGAGCTGAGAACGAAGCTGGCGGGATTTTTCAGCATCCGACTAAAGGATAGGAGTAAGGAATGGCGAGTGACGCAGCTAAAGAATCGACGCGCCGGGCTTGGCGCGAGTTGGGGTTTTATTGCGGGAAGAGCGATGCGGCGAAGGAGTGGCGCATTGTCGGATCGGTGAAGGGCTTGCGGAAGTTCGCAGCCGAGATCCGCTCCTATGCCTCCAATCCGGCGAACGATCGGCTGTCGGAATATACCCAGCTTGGACCGGCCATGAATCTCGAAATCGGCACCTCGCATCAAACGGAAATCACCGAACAGTGGATCGGCGGTCCCTTGGCGGACCTGCTCCGTCTTGCGACGTTCATCGAACGAAGCGCGCAGGACAATGTGGTCGGGAAGTGCGTGAACCTCCGCTCGAATTTCTCGCCCATGGCTCCCTATGAACTGATCTTGGACGTCCGCGAGGAGTCGTTCGATCCTGCCTCCGCCGACCCGACTTGCTGCTAACGTGAGCTGAGCGCGGGCGCGCTCATGCGGCGTGCAGCCAAGGTGTGGGTGCGGCGTTGCTGTGATGCGACATCGTTGGAGTGATAACAAAAGGCACACATTGAGCTATCATGCGCTGTGAAGACGTACCGCTGGAACGAGGAAAAGAACGAGCAGCTCAAGCAGTCCAGAGGAGTGTCGTTCGAGGACGTGGTTCTGGCGCTTGAGTCGGGTGGGCTTCTTGATGTGCTCGTCCATCCGAATTCGAGGCGATATCCGAATCGGAAAGTATTGGTCGTGGTTGTGATGGAGTACGTGTATCTCGTCCCTCACGTCGAGGAGCCCGATCACATCTTTCTCAAGACGGTCATCCCGAGCCGAAAGGCTACTCGGGACTATGGGAGAAGAGGCGGGGCATGAAAAAGAAGAAGCTGGATCAAGACGAAAAAGATATTCTTGCCGAGTATGAGCGCGGCGCATTCAAATCGGTTGTGACCTCGGACGCGTCATTGCGACGATATCGGGAATATGCGAGAGCCACGTTGTCGAAAAATCAGCGCGTGAATATTCGTATGTCTTCGCTGGACCTCGCTGACATCCAGGCCAGAGCGGCTGAAGAGGGTATTCCGTATCAGACGTTCATGGCGAGTGTGCTGCATAAATTTGCGACGGGACGTCTGCGTGAGCAGCGGTCGAGCCTGACGTCTCGCACAAGACGGACGGTACGCAAACGCACCGCTGCATAGTTGGAGCGCCCAGACCCTTTACGCTTCCCTGCCTGTTTTCAGATCCTGCCAGGAAAGTTTGACGAACAACAGCAGCGCGAGGGCCGCCATCCCTGAGCCGAACCAGAAGGGGGCTGCGGGACTGATATGGTCCCAGAGCAACCCTGCCAGCAGGCTGGCCGGGAGAATCGCGAGCCCCACCACCATGTGATAGAGGCCGAATCCTGTGGCCATGTGCTGCTCCGAGACCAGCGTGGCCAGGTAGGCCCGCTGCACTCCATCCGTCACGCCCATATAACAGCCATAGAGCACGAACAGGGCCGCAATGGGCCAGGGATTGTCTGCCATGGCGAATCCTGCATAGACCAAGGCGGACAGGCTGAACCCTCCGATGATGACCCAGGGTCTGCCGAACCGATCGCTGAGCAGGCCGCCGGGAATCGACAGGAGGGCGTAAGCCACGTTGAACAAGAGATAGACGACGGAGATCCAGGCGGGAGTCATGCCCCCCGCTTGAGCTTTGAGGATCAAGAAGGCGTTGCTGGAATTGCCGAGCGAGAAGAGGCCGATGACGAAAAGGAATTGCACGAAGCGCCGGTCGAATCCTTCCAGGGACCAGGAGATGGGTTTCGCGACTTTTTGCTCCCGGCTATCGGGCGTGATGCAAAGAGCGATTAAGAGGACCGCCGCGATCCCTGGCAGGATGGACAGCCAGAACACCAGCCGATAGTTGGCTTCCCAGAGGGCCAGGATGAGGATCGCGATCGCCGGCCCCACGACGGCTCCTGCCGTGTCCATGGCTCGATGCAAACCGAATGACGCGCCGAGCTGCGCGGCAGGAGTGGAGGATGCGATGATGGCATCGCGGGGCGCAGTACGGATGCCCTTCCCGACCCGGTCGACAAACCGGGAGGCCAGCACGAGCCCCCACCCTGATGCCAAGGCCAAGGCCGGGCGTGACAGGGTCGAGATCCCATAGCCAAGCCCCATCAAGAGTTTGTGCCGGCCGAACCGGTCTGCCAAGACGCCGGAAAAGAGTTTCAGGACACTGGCCGAGGCTTCCGCGATCCCTTCGATCAGCCCGATGACCGATTTGTTCGTACCAAACGTGGATGAGAGAAAGAGGGGCACGAGGGGATAGACCATCTCGGAGCTGACATCCATGAGGAAGCTGACCCATCCGGCCACCCACACATTTCTGGGAATCCGTTCAGGTCTCATGCGGGAACCGAGCCTCGCACCCAATTCCATCGTAGAGGCCTGGAGGGGAATAGAGGTGTTGGATCAGTCATGTGAGGCGGTGCTTATGGGGCGGGAGTCAGCTCGTTGAGGACTTCTTTGATCTCATCCTTCGGCAGGCCCTTGAGGGTCAGCTCCATCTTCTGTCTGTCTTGCTTCACGCCGAGCCCCTTGCCGTAGATGCGGGCGAGAATTTTCTTGGCTGGCACGAAGCTGTCGCCTGCGATGGTTTTGAAACAGGCCAGGATGTTTTTGTCGAAGGGAGGAAGATGTGGCTCCCAGCCCGTCTCATAGAGCTTGGCCAGCTCGGCCACCGCGACATCACTGAGGGCGTAGCATTCTTGTAGCAGCACAGAGACGGCCCTGTCGTCACGGTTCTGCTTCAGTAACGTCGTCCCTACTGTCTCTTTATCGCTGCCACGGGCGAGGTCGGGAAAGTTATCCCGCAATGTTTCGCGATAAGCTTGAAAGGCCTTCTGGGCTTCGAGGCGGCTCTGTTCCGGCTGGACCATGGAGAGGGCCTGGCGGCGGAGCAGGGAGAGAGCGGAGGCGGCAGGTTGATGGCCGAACTCGACCGATTTGCTCCACCAATAGATGGTGAGCGCTCCGTTCTTTTCGACTCCCTGGCCGGTGCGATAGGCCTGGCCCAGAGCATATTGCGCTTGCGGGACGCCACCCGCTGCTGCTTCTTTCATGAATTGGATGGACTCCTGGTCGCGATGGCTGGACTTCAGGGCCAGCGCCAGGCGGTAGCGGGCGTCGAGCAGGGAGGGCTGTAAGGCCAGCGCCTGCCGATAGGACTCAATCGCTCCCTTGAGATTGCCGGTCGTGTAGTAGGCGGTGCCGAGATTGTAGTGGGCCTGAGTCAACGCGGGATTGAGCCGGGCCGCGTCTCGCAACTCCGTCACCGCGGGACGCCAGTCTTGTTTGGCCATGAGGGCGATGCCGAGCTGGAGATGCGCTAGGGCGTGATCCGGTTTCAGCGCGAGGGCCACGCGACATTCGTCGATCGCTGTGTCGAGATCGCCGATCCGATAGAGGGCTTCCGCCAGTTTGAGCCGATGGTCGATGTTCTGGGGAGCGGTGCGAACGTTTTCACGCAACTCACTTAGCGATCCGACGGCATTGTCTTGCTCATGAGGGATCTCTGCGAGCGACGAAGGGACGAAGGGGAACAGGAGGAGGCAGGTGGACAGGAGGATGGGGAGCGTAACTCGATGTGTTATCGGAAACATAGGATGCTCTAGCCTCTGAGTATCGGGCGCATTATACACGGGATTCATCTGGATGGTAGCGGGGAGTCGCGGGAATCGGGGGCCCTCCCGAAGTGACCAATCAAGACTGGAGCTGTTTTTGAATCAGTTGAATCTGTGTCTGTAAATCTGACTGTGCCAGCCGTATCGGCTCATGCTCGATCCGCCAGACTGGTTCCAGAGGGGCTTGGTCTGTGGCCAGCCGTGGAATGACATGCCAGTGGATATGGGGGAGCTGGTTGCCGAGGAGTTCGTAATTGATCTTCTTGGCCCCATAGACCTTGGCCAGAG
>CAYHQK010000202.1:0-4033 GCA_964358535.1 uncultured Nitrospira sp.
ACTGCCTCACGGTCGCCTTCTGCCATGACATTCATGAAGACGCGATGCTCAGCGTGCAGGATCTCGATGTGAAGCAAATGGACCATATCATCGACATTTTTCGAACCGTCCGGAAGGAGCTCGGCATCGAGATGCCGAAGGACGGACAAACGGTCCGGCTGACCGACACACAGGTCCGTGCGAACCATGGGGTTGAGCGAGTGAATCCACGGCCGGCGTAACGGGTGCGAGTCCGGCGTGGGAAAGAAGACCAAACAAAAGAGGAGCGCGAGCATGGCGGTGAAAGCTGAACGCTCGGTGGAACCACCAGCACTCATGCCCTATGCGTCAAGCGAGGAATGGATCTCACGGATCGGCCGGCTGCAGGATACCCTGGCGGTCTGTCCCACCGATATCTTGGCGAGAAGTGAGCTGGCGACATTGTTGGAGCAACTGGGACAACCGGAAGAAGCTTTGTTCAACTGGAGCGCGGTCTTGGCCTGCGATCCCAACAGTCTGAACGCTCGAGAGGGGGTGGCTCGGTGCCGGCAACGAACCGGGCGGCCCCTGCAGTCCGCTCTATGAGAGGGGCCATGCCCACGATCTGGGGCCATCTTGAGAACGTAGACACAGCGCCGGCGCGTACTTCGCATATCCAGGTGAGGACATTATTGCCTGGCGGAATCGTCATACGGGTCTGCGCCAACATTGGAACACAGACTCTTATCGAGAGAGGAATCGAGCCGGTTGAGGTGTCGGGTCTATGGGAGGGCGAGTTCGTGGAAGTATCTTATCGACAGGGTTATGACGGAAGGCTGGAGGCTGAGACGATCTACGTTCGACCGGAGCAGACTGTCGTTGGCTAGGCCGGTCACGGGCGATTCGGTCGTATCATTCGTCAATATCGGGTGAAGAGGGATCAGCATGTCGGCAATCTGGGGCCATGTCGAATCGGTCGTAAACCTGCAGGAATCTCCTCCGAGCCTGGTGCTGAACTCGAGGACAGCAGTGGGGGCTTGCCGCACCGAGTGCATCGTGGGAGTGGGTGCCAGGATTTTTAAGGGCTTTGAGCGGCTGAAGCTCGACGACATTCGTCCCGGCGATTTCGTAGTCGCGACCCTTGCGGAGCATTCCGGGTGGCTGGAAACCGAAAGGATCGAGGTCATTGTGTTTCGAGACGATTCGGTGTTGGGAGTTGTTGAAGGGTGATGCCTCAACTGGTTACGACTGGTGAGGAGAGAGGAACAAGGACTGTGTGGCAGTGACGAAGGGCTGTATGGTGGTTCGAACCGGAAGCTGCATCGCAGTTGGTCAACGACGTGCTGCACGATAGTTTCAACCAGTTGCTGCACAGTACCAGAGTGGAGGGCCAGGTCGTCAGGCTCCGGGAGTAGGCGGGGGGATCATCATCCATACAGCAGAGGAGGAACTCATGGCCGCCAAGGGTAAGGCAGTAGCAAGGAAGTCTAAGCCGGCAATGAAGACAACCTCGAAAACCACCGCGGCGCGGAAAAAGAAGAACAAGTAATCACGGAACCACCGTCATGCTTATGAAGAGAGAGACCGACATCCTGGTCGTGCAGTACCCGAGAGGCTGTACGGCGATCGTCTGGTTCGATCCGGTCGCAGGGTCGATCACGACGAGTCATGCCGGTCTGCGCGCGACGCTCCGACGAGGGGTCCAGAGCTGGGAGGGAAGTCCTGTCTCGCCCCACGATGGGCACGCCTTCCTGGCCGCGGTGTATGACCATCTGTTTCTCAACGGATATGCCGTCCAGTGGATGAAGGTGACGGCGGTCCTAGAGGTAGAAAATAGGTATCGTGTTTAGGATGAAACAGATCGACATGGCCCCATTTTCAGCATGGCTTCCCGCGCGTCCCAATCAGGACTTCGATCTGACGGTGAAGATCGTCGGGAGAAGCACATCGGGTCTCCGCGATGACCTGGCGACCATTGCCCAAGCCGTGACCCGTCACGGTTGCCAAGTGATGGTTCAGACTGGCAGGCTGAATGGTGGCTCAGGGCACTTGGTGCTGCACCTCAGAATCGCATCGCGCCGGTTCTATTCAATGGGGCATGGATGCGATGTGGTCGTATATCTGGATCAAGGCCCTTTGGAATTCCGGCAATTCGGTCTGCAACCGGGCAGCGTGCTTGTCTGGGAGCCACCTGAACAGGTGCTGCTTCACCCTCTCCTGCCTGACGGGATCATTGCCTACCCGGTTCCTCTCCAGGAACTGAACGCGCAGTCCAGCCAGGACCCATGGGGGAAAGGATTTGTGGCGATGGGCGTGCTGGCCCATCTGCTCGGCTTCTCCGAGGAGGCCCGACGGGTCTGCCTGAAATCCCTCTCGGCATCCCGCTTGTTCGACAGCGGTTACCAGTTCGCGTCCCATTCGCTCGTCAAGCATGACATCTATTCCCTTCCGCTCGATGTGCGCGGTGATGCGCGCATCGTACTGAGTCCTGAGATCGCCGTGAAACTCGGGTTTGCCGCGAGTCATTGCGAGTCTGGAACAGGCTGCGCCGGCGAGCTGGACCGATCACCGACGCAGTGGATTGCCAGACACCTCGCGCTGGCCGACAAAATGGTCTCAGTGATGCACAGCGAGCAGTTTCCAGATGTCCAGGCCTATCGAGGCCCGCAGGGGAACGTCTTTGCGCTGTTTCGTGGAGAGGATGCCTCAATCTTGTCCTCGCTGAATGGCGGTTCAGCCCCGAGAATTCTTGTCGCGGCTGATGCGATCGACGCGTTGCGACTGTTGGTCGTCGGGCATCGATGGATCGAGACGAACCGGGCCGGTGTGGTGGGCGTTGTGGTCGAAGAGGCCCTCACGGCACGTCTAGAAAGTGTCGGGGACAATGCATTGGCGGCGGCCATGAATGGAGAACAATTAGATGCCGCAGACGGAATCGCCGGAGCTGAAGAAGATGGGATGTCGAATATGTGGGCCGAGCGTGAGGGAGCGGACGGCGCAGCGGTCGGATTTATTGCCTGGGGGGCGACCCAAGGCGTGGTGCGTGACGCAATGACGCTGTGTCGGAATCTCGGCATGCGCGTCGCCGCCTTGTACCCCAAGCAGATGGTGCCGTTGCCAGTGGCACAGTTGGAGTCGTTCGCGGGGACGGTAAAACATGTGGTGGTGGTGGAGTCCGGTCAGACGAGGGCGTATGCAGACCGCATCGAGGGGGCCTGCTCGTTTCGACCCTCTGTGGTCATGCCCGAGAAGGGAGCGGCCCTGACGCCGATGGACTTGTTTATGAGAGAAGACCTTGGTGCAATACACGATAACCGATCGAAAGGAGTCGAGGATGAGTCAGCATGAAATGACCGTTGGTCCGGAAGGCTTTTTGGCCATACCCATGTCATCACGGGGGGTCGTGCTTCCATCGAAGGGAGAAGGCCTTGTCTTGGGTAAGATCGTCCCCGAGCAACAGGCCATTGACGAGGCCGCGCGGCGGCTCCTTAGTGCCAAGAATCCCACAATTTTCCCTGGACCGTTGGTGCTGTGGGCCTGGAATGAGCAGGCCACACAAGAGGCGAAGGTCGTCAGGGCATTGGCCCAGGCGATCCCGGCCAAGCTCATTCCGATGCCAGACTACCGCCCGAAGTATCCAAAGATCGAGCCGGAGAAGGAGATCAACCCGAACCATCCAAATCTAACCATCTGGCAGAACAAGATCGACGTGTGTCTCTTTGTCGGCGTCCATTGCCACCAGTCCAATATCGCGTTGAAGATCATCCGTGGCGGGACCAACTGTTTCACCATCGCGCTCTGTACCTTCAATGGCGATGACGAGGCCCACATCACGATCCGTGACCTGACAGTCGCGACGATTCAGCGCATTGTGGACTCGGTCCATCGACAGAAAGGAACGCGGCCATCATAAGTGCACAGTCCGTCGGACGTGGTATTTGCCGTATAAAAAGAGGGCATGTCATGCGATTTCTTCTTGCTGCAATTGTTGCCGTTATGACTGGAATGGGTTCGTCCGCCTGGGCTTATGAAGAAATCACCGTGACGGACGGCGGCAGCCTCACGGGCACCGTGA
>CAYHQK010000203.1:0-4018 GCA_964358535.1 uncultured Nitrospira sp.
ACCGAGGAGTCCGCTTCATGGATATTTCCAAGCTCCTGACCTTCGCGGCCAAAGAGGGCGCGTCGGATTGCCATATCAGCGCCGGCGAACCCCCGATGATCCGCCTGAACGGGGACCTTAAAAAACTCGACCATCCCCCCCTGACCACGGAAGAAACCCATTCGCTCATCTACGACATGATGAGCGATACCCAACGGAAGAATTTCGAGGAAAAACGCGAATGCGACTTCTCCTTCGAGCTGGGCGACATCGCCAGATTCCGCGTCAATGTCTTCGTCCAGACCCGCGGACTGGGCGCCGTCTTCCGCAACATTCCCACTGAAATCATTCCGCTGGAGAAGCTCGGCATGCCGCCGATCGTGCGCCAGCTCTGCGATCGCGAAAAGGGACTGATCCTGGTGACCGGCCCGACCGGCTCCGGCAAATCGACGACGCTGGCCGCCATGGTCGATTACTTGAACAACACATTCGAAGGCCACATCCTCACCATCGAAGATCCGGTCGAATTCGTCCATAAGACGAAAAAATGCCTGGTCAACCAGCGGGAGCTGGGCGTCCATACCATGTCGTTCGCCAATGCGCTGAAGTCCGCGCTCCGCGAAGATCCGGACATCATCCTCGTGGGGGAAATGCGCGACCTGGAAACCATCCAGCTCGCGCTGACTGCCGCGGAAACGGGCCACTTGGTCTTCGGCACACTCCACACCTCCAGCGCGCCGAAAACCATCGACCGCATCATCGACGCCTTTCCTCCGAACCAGCAGTCCCAGATTCGCACGCAAATCGCCGAAGCCCTGGAAGCCGTCATCACGCAGACCCTGCTGAAGAAAAAATCCGGCGGCCGTGTCGCGGCGCTCGAAATCATGGTCGCCACGACCGCGGTCAGGAATCTCATCCGGGAAGGCAAGCTGCACCAAATTCCCGGCACCATGCAGGCCAGCCAGAAGGACGGCATGCAAACGATGGACATGGCGCTGGTCGATTTAGTGACCCGTGGCATCGTCACGAAAGCGGAAGCCCAATCGCGCAGCATGAATCCCAACCTGTTTGCACCAGCACTGGGCGGCGCAGCCTAAAAGATCACGCTAAAGACGGGGGTGGCCGGTGGAAATGGACGTTCGCAGTCTTTTGAAAGTCATGGTGGACCAGGAAGCGTCAGACCTCTATCTGACCGTCGAGTCGCCTCCCGCCTATCGTGTCCACGGCGCGACGCAACTGACCGACGCGCCGCCGTTCACCAACGAACAACTCGAAGCCCTCGCCCTGGCGCTGATGCGCGGCCAGCAGCGCCAGGAGTTCGAGGAAAAGATGGAGATGAACCTGGCCCTGTACTACAAAGAGCTCGGCCGGTTCCGCGTCAATATTTTCCGGCAGCGAGGGAACGTCGGCTTGGTCTTCCGGCATATCAAAGCCGAAATCCAGACCGCCGATCAACTGGGCCTGCCTCAGATCGTGAAAGACATCGCGATGACGAAGCGCGGGTTGGTGCTCGTGGCCGGATCCACCGGTTCAGGAAAATCCACCACCCTCGCCGCCATGATCGATCACCGCAATGCCACCCATCCAGGCCATATCGTGACGGTGGAAGATCCCATCGAGTTCATCCACAGCCATAAGCGCTCCATCATCACGCAGCGAGAAGTGGGTTTCGACACCCTCTCCTTTCAAAGTGCCCTCAGAAATACGCTGCGGCAGGCGCCGGATGTGATCCTGATCGGTGAAATCCGGGACACGGAAACGATGGAAGCCGCGATCACCTTTGCGGAAACCGGGCACCTCTGCATCGGCACACTCCACTCGAACAACGCGAATCAGGCTATCGAACGCATCATGAACTTTTTCCCGGTGGAGCGGCATGCGCAGATCTATCTTCAGTTGTCGCTCAATCTACGCGCCATCATTTCGCAGCGGCTCGTGCCCTCTGTGGATGGCAAGCGGGCCCCGGCACTGGAGATCATGCTCGACACGCCCCGCATCAAGGATTTGATCAAAAAAGCCGAGGTCGATTCGCTCAAGGAAGCGATGGAGCAAGGAGTGGACGAAGGTTGTCAGACGTTCGACTACGTCCTGTTCCAACTCTATAAGGACGCGCGGATCACGCTGGAGCAGGCCTTGATCAACGCCGATAGCGCCAACAATCTCCGGCTCAAGATCAAGCTGGAAGGTCTCAAAGGGGATGATGCGGTCAACGCGTTGCTCGACAAAAAATCCGGCGATCCCACGAACAGTGCCTTTAAAATCCAGGGGGGAGCCCCGGGAAACGTCGCGCCTCTCCGCAAAGTGTAGTCAGGTTGCAGAAACACCCTTTCATCTTCAGGAAAACACCGCGCAGGTGCTCAAAAAGACCGTCCAGCAAGGCCGCAGACGACGAAAGCACCGGAGGCGTAGCCTCTGGCTACGTTGAGGATGCTTTCGAGGGAGAACGACGCTGGCGGACTTTTTCAGCATCCTGCCAGTCAGAATCATCGCTTATGGCACCACCGGCGCCCCTTGCAACTCAAGATAGGCCGCGATCTTCTCCAGCGCGAGGGCGCTGAGCTTCGCACCATACCAGCTCGGCATCGTGCCAGCCGGATAGCCAGGCACCACGAACAGCCCCGGCTCAAGGACCGACTCCACCACATACTGATGCACCGTCTGTGCATGCCCCCGATACGACGGATCGCTCAATCGCGCAGGCCCCGTGGCGCCCAAGAGCAAGGGCGGCCCGACGCGCCCATCGGCCCCCGAAATACCAGGGACCGTGTGGCACACGGCGCAGCCGGCTTTCGTAAAGATCTCTGTAATCGGTTCGTCTCCGGTCACGAGCGGCACCATGTCAGGCGCCAGCGTCACCGAAGAGGAATCAGTGGAGCGGATGGCCCACAAGCCCCCCAGGAACAGCGCAATAATGATGATAGGCGTGAGCAATCGTTCAGACATGGGATCGACCGCAGGAAAAATCAGGCAGGTTGCAGCCGCTCACTTTGCGCCATTCATCGCACAGCGAAATCCAATCGTCCGATCCTCGAAATCCGGCTCAGCCGAAAGCCGCGCCGTCACACGGAGAGCAGCCGGTAAGTCCGCCCAGGACCCGCCTCGGATCACGCGTTTGTCACCAGTGGCAGGGCCGGACGGGTTCTTCTCAGGGCTCTGTTGATAATAGTCGCGCCCATACCAGTCGGCCACCCACTCTGCCGCGTTCCCCGCCATATGGGAGAGACCGAAGGGGCTCTTCCCGCCCCCTTTAAGCCCATGCCGCACACTCATGCCTTCGAGCCCGCTGGTGACGGCGACCAGCGTGACGGCTTCGCTGACCCACATGCCTCGATTGTAGTTGGCGATATCGACGAACGGCTGCATCTCTCCCCAGGGGTACCGGCGTCCATCGGTCCCCCGTGCCGCCTTCTCCCACTCAGCCTCCGTCGGCAACCGTTTCCCCGCCCATTGGCAATAGGCAGAGGCTGCGCTCCAGCTCATCCCGACTGCCGGTCGATCCCCCACCGTCGTCGCAGCCTCATCGTCCCAGGTCGGAGGAGAGGCCTGTTTCTCCGCCTCCAGAAACTTCCGATAGAGACTGAGGGTCACTTCATACTGATCGATGTAATAGGCATCCAGCGTCACGATACGTACAGGCCGCTCGTTCGGGAGGCCCTCATCGCTGCCCATGGTGAATGGGCCGCCAGGAACGAGCACCATCGGGGCGCCATCCTTCCCCCGACCTGCCTCGGCCTGCCCGCCCTTAATGGCCTGTGGCTCTCCCACACCAGGACAGAAGACTCCTGCCATGAGGCCGACCCCCATCCACAACATGATCTGCCACCCACGCATTGTCACCACCATGACTATCTCAAGACACGACCAAGCCGCCGGCCAGTGTAGCCAGCTCACGGGATAAACTCAACGAAATGAGAAGAGGGGAATGGCGCGTCAACGCGCGAGAGGAAACGAGGCAAAATTGGTGTCCCCAACGGGATTTGAACCCGTGTTACTGCCTTGAAAGGGCAATGTCCTAGGCCAGGCTAGACGATGGGGACGA
>CAYHQK010000204.1:0-4016 GCA_964358535.1 uncultured Nitrospira sp.
TCGAAACTCCAATGAATGACAGTCGTCCGGCCGGGCCAGAGGGGACAGGTTTCTTTGGCCCGGTCGCAGACCGTCACCACATAGTCGATAGACTGCGTCGCATATTCCTCGACATGTTTGGATCGGTGCTGTGCAATGTCGATCCCGACTTCAGCCATGGCCTCGACCGATCCAGGATTCAGACCGACCGGCTTGGTTCCCGCACTGAAGACCTCATAGCGGTCGCCAGCCAGATGCCGCAGCCAGCCTTCTGCCATTTGACTCCGCGCCGAATTGCCCGTGCAGAGGAAGAGGACCGACTGTTTCATACCGTCACCTCACGCCTGAACCAATGTCTCGTCCTGTTGCAGATGCCGCAAACCGACAACATGACCGGCACCTCCACCAGCACCCCCACCACCGTCACCAAGGCCGCACCCGATTCGGGGCCGAAGAGCGCAATGGCGGTCGCCACCGCCAATTCGAAAAAGTTGCTGGCCCCGATCAAGGCGCCGGGCGCCGCAATTTCATAGGGCACACGAAACCGATACATGAGCCCATAGGCCAATGACGCATTCAGATAGACCTGAAACAGGATGGGCACCGCGATCAGCGCGACATGTGCGGTCTTGCCCATAATGTTCTGGGCCTGGAAGGCAAAGATGAATACCAAGGTGAGGAGCAGGGCCGAGATGGTGACCGGGGCGAAGCGCGGCAGCAGCACCTCTTCCAGCCACCGCTGCCCCTGTTGCCGCACGAGCCAGGCCCGGAGCCCCCACCCGATCGTCAATGGAATCACGATGAAGGCCAGGACCGAATAGAGCAACACGTCATAGGGAACGGACAGGGACGAAGCGCCGCTCACCAGCAAACCAACAATCGGCACAAACAACACGAGCATGATCAGATCATTGACCGACACCTGGACCAGCGTATAGGCGGGATCGCCGTCCGTCAGGTAGCTCCAGACGAACACCATCGCCGTGCAGGGGGCTGCGGCCAGGATGATCGCCCCGGCGATATATTGATCGGCTTCGGCTGGCGTGATCCAGGCCGCGAACACGATACGGAAGAAGAACCAGGCAAAGAACGCCATCGAGAAGGGTTTAACCACCCAATTGACGAAGAGGGTAATGAGCAGTCCGGTCGGACGCGTCCCGACATGGCGAATCGAGGCGAAATCGACCTTCATCATCATCGGCACGATCATGAGCCAGATGAGCAGCGCGATCGGGAGGTTGATATGGCTGCCCTGGCCGAACTCCATCCCCCGCAAGGTCTGGACGAGGCCTGGAGCCGCCTGCCCGAGCAGCACGCCCGCAACCATACAGAGCGAAACCCAGATCGTCAGATACCGCTCAAAGGGATTCAGTTGCTTTTTGACTACCGGCGGCCTGGTCTCCATAGTCCCCCCGAATAAACCATCAAGAATAATTGATTCATCGAACAAAAAAAGTTAACAGCGAGGACTTGGCAGGCCCCTCTTCCTCATGACCTTGAGCGAGGCCACCAGGCCCTCAAGCTCCTCAACCGCATCGGCATTGATGGCATAGTAGATCCAGCGGCCTTCTGGACGATCCTGAATCAAGCCTGCATCTTTTAGGACTTTCAGGTGAAACGACAGCCGCGATTGCCCTGCCTGCAGGGCATCGGTCAGTTCACAGACGCAACGCTCGCCGTCCTTCAACTGGCCGAGAATGTCCAGCCTGGTCTCGTCTGCCAGGGCATGGCACAGTTCGGCAGTTTTGGCTCGGTTCTTCCCGGACAAGGTAGGCATCGTTTCTTATACATCAAGAATTCATGATGGGTCAACCGGCAAGGGTCCCGATTGCGTCGCTTCGGGTAGTCTGCTAGTCTGGCGCGGGCAGAGATCCTTCGCCCTTTATTTTCGGACGACTACATCGCATGGTATATGACCCCAAAGATCCCTGGAGCAAGAAGAGCGACCCGCTGGAGGATGTCCTCCGGCAGGCCCAATCGCAGTTCAAGAACCTGATGCCCTCAAGCGGGATCAGAAACCTCGCCCTGGCCGGGCTGCTCGTCTTTCTCGCCTGGCAGAGCGCCTTCATCGTCGCTCCGGATGAGGAGGGCGTCGTCAAGCGATTCGGCGTCCCCGTCAGAACCGTGGGGCCTGGCCCCCATGTGAAAATCCCTCTCATCGAGTCGGTCCTGCAGCCAAAAGTGGAAAAGCTCCATCGGATCGAGATCGGGTTCCGGACCGATCGGCAGGGCCGCCAGCAAATGTTGGCGCAGGAAGCCCTGATGCTCACCGGCGACATGAACATCTTGGCCATCGAATTCATCGTGCAATATAAGATTAAAGGCTCTGCGAACTATCTCTTTAGTGTCGCGGAGATCCATGAGACGATCGGCAAAGCGGCCGAAGCCTCCATGCGCGAAGTGGTCGGCAAGAGCAAGATCGACGAGGCCTTGACCACCGGCAAAGCCCAGATCCAGCAGGACACCATGGTGCTCCTCCAGTCCATTCTCGACCAGTATCAGGGCGGCGTCCAAATCGCGGCCATCCAGCTGCAAGATGTCGATCCTCCGGAAGCGGTGGCCGCTGCCTTCAAAGATGTGACCAATGCCAAGGAAGATCGGGAGAAGCTGATCAACCAGTCCCAGAGCTATCGCAACGACATTCTCCCGAAAGCCAAAGGCGAAGCGGCCCAGGTGGTGAACCAGGCCAAGGGCTATGCCCAGGCCCGGCTGAACCGAGCCCAGGGCGAGGCCAACCGTTTTGTGGCGACCCTGAAAGAGTACAACCAGGCCAAAGACATCATCAGTAAGCGGCTCTATATCGAAACGATGGAAGAGATTCTGCCGAACATGGAAAAAGTCATCATTGACGGCAAGGCGGGCGATCGCGTGCTGCCCTACCTGCCGCTTGAGCGGCTCAGAGCCAAAGCCAGCGCCGCTGAGGAGACCAAGCCATGACCAAACAGGGATTCCTCATTGCCATGCTAGCGGTCGTCTTGGGGCTGTTTCTCCTGGGAGCCTCGCCGCTCTTCATCGTGGACATCACCCAGAATGCGATCGTGGTCCAACTCGGCAAGCCGGTTCGCAACCTTACGGAGCCAGGGCTCTATCTAAAAGTACCGTTCATTCAGGAAGTCACCTACTTCGACAAGCGCCTGTTGGACTATGATTCGGACCCTCAGGATGTGATCACGCAGGACAAGAAGACTCTTCTTTTAGACAACTATGCCAAATGGCGGATTGTCGACCCCTTGAAGGTCTATCAGAACTTTCAAAGCCAGCGGGGCGCGCTCCAACGGCTGCACGACATTATCTATTCCGAGCTCCGGGTCGAACTCGGGCGCCATGACCTGCTGGAAATCGTCGCGACCGGCCGCGCCGACCTCATGACCATCGTCACCCAGCGGTCGAATGAGAAGGCCTCCGCCTACGGGATCGAGATTCAGGACGTGAGAATCAAACGGGCCGACCTGCCTGAACAGAACGAGAAGGCCGTGTTTGCCAGAATGCAAGCAGAGCGGGAACGGCAGGCGAAGCAATACCGGGCGGAAGGGGCTGAGGAAGCGCAGAAAATCCGTTCAGAGGCGGAAAAAGACCGCGAGATCATTCTGGCGCAGGCTTACAAAGAATCGGAAGAACTGCGTGGCGCGGGCGATGCGAAGGCCTTTAAGGTCTATGCGGACGCCTACCGGCAGGACCCGCACTTCTTTGAATTTACCCGTTCAATGGAAGCCTACAAGAAGGCCTTCAAAGACAAGTCCACCATGGTGGTGAGCCCGGATTCGGAATTCTTCCACTACCTCAAGCACCGCTAGCGGTTAGGACAGACCCACCACCTCACCAGTGGCTGGGTCGATGCCAATCCGTTCCCCTGCCGGCTTCTTGGGCAGTCCCGGCATGAGTTGAATGCCGGAACAGACTGCGGTAAGGAAGCCGGCCCCGGCCAACATTCGCACTTCCTTGATCGGTAGCGTAAACCCGGTCGGGCGCCCCTTCAAAGCCGGATCATGCGACAAGGATAGCGGCGTCTTGGCCATGCAGATGGGGAGCTGATCCAG
>CAYHQK010000205.1:0-3984 GCA_964358535.1 uncultured Nitrospira sp.
CGAGGGGCGGGAGGTAGCGAATGACGGCATACAGCAGGGGCGCCAGGACCAGCACCGTATAGATCCGACGGGGGTCGAACCGGGCTGCCGCAACCGGCGTTGGATGAGTCGGCTGCTGGCCGGTGTTCGTTGTTTGCATCTGGAGGTTCAGGTCGACCACTATGAGGAAATCGTGCTGCTAAGGACGCGACCGAATCGCCGCTCGCGGCGCTGGTATTCCAGTAGAGCCTGCAAGAATTCGCGGCGACGAAAGTCGGGCCAAAGGGTTGTCGTGAAATAGAGTTCGGTATAGGCCAGCTGCCAGAGGAGGAAATTGCTGATGCGGGTTTCGCCGCTGGTGCGAATCAGGAGATCGGGATCCGGCAGCCCCTGGGTATAGAGGTGTTGTTGGATCAGTGCTTCATCCACCTCGTCCGGTTGCAGTTTTCCGTCCTGTGCTTCACGCAGGATCTCCCGCACCGCGTCTACGATCTCTGTGCGGCCACCATAGCTGAGGGCGACCGTGAGGTGGAGTTTGTCGAGATGGGCGGTTGCCTGTTCCGTGCCACGGACCCATTGGATGGCGGAGGCAGGGAGGTCTTCGAGCCTGCCGATCGTGCGAAACCTGACACCCTGTTCGATGAGTTTCGTTCGTTCCTCCGCAAGGAAGTATTCGAGCAAACCCATGAGAGCGGAAACTTCCTGCAGGGGGCGGTTCCAGTTCTCCTGCGAAAACGCGTAAATGGTCAAGGCCTGGATGCCCAGGTCTGAGCAGGTCTGGACCATTTCCCTGACGGACTTGATCCCTTCCCGATGACCGGCAATGCGGGGGAGGTGTCGTGATTCTGCCCAACGACCGTTGCCGTCCATGATGATGGCCACATGTTTAGGCAAGAGGCTTGGGTCGAGCTTCGAGACAAGCTCTTCTGTTGACAGCTGGTCCATGGCCGATGATTCGTTCGTACTCATAGGGTGCTGCTGGGCACGATCCTTAATCTTGGAAAATCTTGCGGTAGGCGAGCAAAGTCTACTGGTGAGTAGAGGGAAAGTCAAACAAAAAGTCCTGTAAAAGCGACAAGTTGAGCAGGTTCGCATTGCGCCTGCGGAAAAGGATCGGCTATACTCCATCGTCTATCTGCATGCCAACCGAGTAGGGATTCTCGAACCATGGGTGAACTTGTTCAGCTCGCATCTTTTGGCCTGACCGAAGGCGAAGTGCTCTCGGCGCTCGGCCGGGTCAAGGTTCGTGATGTCGATTATGCCGACCTCTACTTTGAGTCTTGCGTGTCCGAGTCCGTCTCAATGGAGGAGTCGCTCGTCAAGCGCGCCACGAAGAGTGTGTCTCAGGGGGTGGGGGTGCGGGCGACGGCGGGTGAGAAAACTGGCTTTGCCTATTCCGACGAGCTGACGAAAAAGGATCTTGAGCTGGCGGCCGATACGGCCCGCTACATTGCCAATTCGCCGAGCGGGGCTCAGGCCGTTCCTGCGCCGGTCCGTCAACGTCCGACGCGCGATCTCTATCCGGTCGAACGGGTACAGGTCGAAGTCGCCACGGCGGATCGCGTGGCCCTCTTGAATGCGATCGATGCCGAGGCGCGCCGGTATGATCCGCGCATCAAGAATGTCATGGCCTCGTTTAATACAGAATATAAAGTGGTGGTGGTCGCCACCTCGGACGGCACCTTGATCGGGGATGTCCAGCCGCTATCGCGGCTGCAAGTCACCTGTATTGCCGAAGAAAACGGTCAACGCCAATCTGGCTCATTCGGCGGGGGCGGCCGTGTCGGGTTTGAGTTCTATCATGAGGGCGACCGGCATTTACGATTTGCGCGGGAAGCAGCCCGTGAAGCGATCCTCAACCTCTCTGCCGTGGACGCGCCAGCCGGTGTCATGCCGGTCGTGCTGGGCGGAGGCTGGCCGGGGATTTTGTTGCACGAAGCCATCGGTCATGGATTGGAAGCGGACTTCAACCGCAAAAAAACCTCGGCATTTTCGAACCTCCTCGGCAAGCGGGTGGCCTCCGACGTCTGTACGATTGTCGATGATGGAACGTTGCCGGGGCGGCGGGGCTCGCTCAATATGGACGATGAAGGGACTCCGACCGGTCGCACTACGCTCATCGAGAACGGGATTCTGCGCGGCTATATCACCGATAAATTGAATGCGCGACTCATGGGCATTCCCGTGACGGGCAACGGGCGGCGGGAAAGCTACCAAAGTGTGGTGCTGCCGCGCATGACGAATACCTTTATGTTGGCCGGGACATCGGATCCCGAAGAGATCATCCGCTCGGTCGATCGCGGCCTGTATGCCGTGTCGTTCGGCGGCGGTCAGGTGGACATCACCAATGGTAAGTTCGTATTTTCCGCCAGCGAAGCCTACTTGATCGAGGGGGGGAAGATCACGAGGCCGGTCAAGGGCGCGACCTTGATCGGCAGCGGACCGGAGATCCTCACCAAGGTTTCCATGGTCGGGCATGACCTTAAGCTCGACGAGGGGATTGGGACATGCGGCAAAGACGGGCAGTCCGTCCCGGTGGGCGTCGGCCTGCCGACTATTCGCATCGATGAAATCACCGTAGGCGGGACACAGCGATGAACCAGCAGCTACAACAGCGCGACGGATATAGCCAGCTCGCCTTGGATCTGTTGGCCAAGGCGAAGCGGAGCGGGGCGACGGAAGCAGACATCATTATTGCCGAGGGCGAAACCTTTTCGGTGCAAGTCCGGCTGGGCGCTGTCGATCGCCTCACCAAGGCGCGGGAAAAGCATCTCGGCTTGCGCGTCTTCGTGGGGAAACGTTCTGCCAGCACCTCCACGTCAGATTTTTCGGCGGATTCCTTGAACGCCCTCGTCGCCGAGACCTGTACCCTAGCGAAGGCTGTCGTGGAAGATCCTGTGTCCGGTTTGCCTGAGGCGGATCAGATGGCAGGAGAGAGACCGGATCTGGACCTCTACGATCCGACCAGACTGAATACGGAGCAGCAGATCGATTTGGCCAAACGGGTCGAGGCTGCCGCCATGTCGACGGACGAGCGAGTGACGAATTCCGAAGGGGGAGACTTCGATTCCTCGTCGGGGCGTGTCGTACTGGGGAATAGTCACGGATTCCTGGGAGAGTACCAAAGTTCCAGTTTCTCCATGTCAGCTTCGCCTGTTGCGACCGATCCGGAAACCGGGGCCATGCAGCGGGACTCCTGGTACGATGTGCAGCGGAAATTTTCCAAGTTGAATTCTCCTGAGGCGGTGGGACTGGAAGCAGCCAGGCGGACGGTCCGCAAGCTGGGCGCGAGGAAAGTGGCCACCCAGCGAGTGCCTGTCGTGTTCGATGCTGAAATGGCGGGAAGTCTCATGGGGAACCTTTGCGGCGCCGTGTCCGGCTACTCCCTCTATAAAGGCGCCTCGTTCCTGGCAGGCCAATTAGGCAAACCTCTGGCTCCTGACTATGTGACGGTCTATGACGATGGACGAATAGTCGGAGGCCTGGGCTCCCGGCCATTCGACGGCGAAGGGCTGCCGACCAGGAAGACGACTGTGGTGGAGCGGGGCGTCTTGAGAAGCTACCTGCTCGATACCTATTCCGGGAGAAAGCTCGGGATGGCCTCGACCGGCAACGCCTCGCGCAGCGTCGGTGAGAATCCGTCGGTCGGGCCTACGAACTTCTACCTCGCGCCGGGAACGAAAACGGCGCAAGAGATCATCAAGACGGTGAAGCAGGGCCTCTATGTCACGGACCTGATCGGGTTCGGTATCAATATGGTAACCGGCGACTATTCACGCGGGGCCTCCGGCTTTTGGATCGAAGGGGGCGAGCTGGCCTATCCCGTCGAAGAAATTACGATCGCGGGCAATCTGAAAGACATGTTCGCGGGGATCGAGATGGTCGGCAGCGACCTCGTGTTCCGCGGGCGGATTGCCAGTCCGACCGTCAAGATTGCAGAGATGATGGTCGCGGGAAGCTAGGAGGCGCTATGGCCGAGTCGATCAGAGAATCGCTGGTCCAGTA
>CAYHQK010000206.1:0-3971 GCA_964358535.1 uncultured Nitrospira sp.
GAGTTTGCCGATGACCTGTGAGGTCGCCACGCTGCCGAAGCCCACGGCGGCGGTCAATTCCTCGGTGCTGTCGAATCCCGATTGACGGGCCGCCTCCAACAGCTCTGCCGACTTGAACATCTGAGCCGGCGCCATGCCATGACGGCGGAACTCTGACTCCAGCAACCGGCGGCCGATCTCGACGCTCCGCTTCTGTTCTTCAAGCTTGATCCAATGTTTGATCTTGGTCTTCGCGCGCGAGGTACGGACAAACTTCAGCCAGTCCTTGTGCGGCGTTTGCGTGGGCGACGTCAGAATTTCGACCGTATCGCCGCTGGCCAGCTCATGTTTGAGCGGCACGATCTTCCCGTCCACCTTGGCCCCGACGCAATGGTCTCCGACCTCGGTGTGAATCGCGAAAGCAAAATCGACGGGGGTCGATCCTTTCGGCAACTCCTTCACGATCCCTTTCGGCGTGAACACATAGACCACGTCGTGGAAGAGATCGAGCTTCACCGAGTCCATGAACTGCCGGTTATCCGCCAAATCCTCATGCCACTCGACGAACTGGCGGAGCCAGCCGAAGGCCTTACTGTCACGATCGGCGACCTGCCCCTGCTCCTTATACTTCCAGTGCGCGGCGATGCCGTGCTCGGCGATGCGATGCATGTCCTCCGTGCGAACCTGGAACTCGACGTGCTCCCCCTTCGGACCCACCACCGTCGTATGGAGGGACTGATAGAGATTGGACTTCGGAATCGCGATGTAATCTTTGAAGCGCCCCGGCACGGGCCGCCAGAGAGAATGGATCACGCCAAGCACGGCATAACAGTTCATTTTGAGATCCGTCACGATCCGCAGCGCCGTCAGATCATAGACCTCTTCGAACGTAATCGACTGCTTGTTCATCTTTTGGTAGATGCCGTAGAGATGCTTGGGGCGCCCGTAGACTTCTCCGGCCAACCCGTTCTCCTGCATGGCCTTCTGTACGAGCTGGCTGACCTCATCGATGTACTGCTGCCGATCCTCATCCCGTTTCGCCACACGGGTGCGCAGCATCTCGTAGATATCCGGCTTGAGATGCTTGAGACAGAGGTCTTCCAGCTCATTCTTCACCCACCCGATCCCGAGACGATTCGCCAGCGGGGCATAGATCTCCAGCGTCTCCTGGGCGATCTCCTGCCGCTTGGCTGCGCTGAGATGTTCCAAGGTGCGCATGTTGTGGAGCCGGTCGGCGAGCTTGATGAGGACGACCCGGATGTCGTCCGCCATCGAGAGCAACATCTTGCGGAAATTCTCCGCCTGCTTCTCTTCATAGCTCCGGAACGTGATCTTGCCGATCTTGGTCACCCCGTCGACCAGATGCAGCACATCCTTGCCGAACTCTTGTTCAAGTTCTTCAGCCGTGGCGACCGTATCTTCCAGGGTATCGTGCAGGAGGCCCGCGACGATGGCGGTCACATCCGTTTTGAGCGAGGTGAGGACTCCGGCGACCGCGATGGGATGTTGCAGGTAGGGTTCTCCGGACCGGCGCCGCTGCCCTTCATGCGCTTTCGCGGAAAATTCGTAGGCCTTGCGGACTAGACCGAGATCGGCATCGGCGGCATAGCTCTTGATCCGATCCAGCAACTGGTCAAGATCTGTGACGGTTTCATACACCATGGCTCACTCACTCCATCACACTCGGACGAACATCGCGAATGCGGAGCTGAATCCTGTCACGGCCGTTCCAATGGTTCAGTTCAGGCGTAAAGGCCAGATCGACCGGAGTGCGGGACGGAATACCCCGCTCCAGCAACGACTTCATCCCGAACGCAATACTATCGAACGGCACCGAGGAGCCCTGCCGCACGGTCATTTTCAGATGCTTCTCGCCGACCGTGCGCGCCTCCATCACTTCGAGGCGGGTCACGGCAAACGTGGGCTCCGGATTGCCGGCCCCGAACGGATGCAGCGAACAGATTTCCTGGATCAGCTTCAGATTCACTTCGTCCAGCCGCACCTCGGCATCGACATTTAACGTCGGCACCTTGGCCCCCTCGTGGGTCCAGCCTACGACTGCATCGGAAAATTTAGCGCGGAACTCGTCAATCCGGGATTCGCGAATCGTCACTCCGGCAGCGCTGGGATGTCCGCCGAACGCCTCCAGCATCTCCCGGCAGGACGCCAATCCCTGATAGAGGTCGAACCCGCCGGTCGTCCGCGCCGAGCCCTTGGCAATACCCTGCTCATTGATGGCCATAACGATCGCCGGACGCTGAAACCGATCGACCAAACGCGCGGCGACAATCCCAACCACGCCAAGATGCCAGTTCCTGGAAGCCAAGACCAATGCGGGCGGCAGCTCTTGATCCTTCAGCGACGCCAGCGCCTCTTCCATGATATCCACTTCGATGCGCTGCCGTTCCCGATTCAGTTGCTCCAGCCGATCTGCCAACTGCTGCGCCTCAAGCGGATTGTCGGTCGTCAGCAACCGCACCCCCAACATAGCATCGTCCAATCGCCCGGCGGCATTGATGCGGGGCGCCAGCTTGAACGCAATCGTTTCCGCCGTGCAATCCCGCGTCACCCCCGCCACCTGCTTCAAGGCCCGCACGCCGCAGCGCGCGCCGCGCGACAACTGGACCAGCCCTTCACGCACAAAATTTCGATTCTCATCGTGCAACGGCACCACGTCGGCCACCGTCGCCAAGGCCACGAGATCGAGCAACGACTCCAACGGCACCCCGGCCACCCCGTAACGCAGCTGGTAGGCCTGCGCCACCTTGTAGGCCAGCGCCGCAGAGCAGAGCCCGCGGAACGGATAGAGGGCCCCGGCGCGATGGGGATTGAGCACCGCCACAGCCGGCGGCATCTCCTCGTCGCTCTGGTGATGGTCGGTCACCACCACATCCATGCCCAGCTTGGCCGCCAAGGCGATTTCTTTATGGGAAGTCGTCCCGCAATCGGAGGTCACCAGCAGCGAGATGCCTTCGTCATGCAACCGCTGGACGGCGCTGAGATTGAGTCCATAGCCTTCGCGCAGCCGATGCGGCACATAGGCGCGCACGTTGGCGCCCAACCCGCCGAAGAACGACAGGTAGACACTGGTCGCCGTAATCCCATCGACATCGTAATCGCCGTAAAAACAGATCGGCTCCCGCGTCGTGACCGCGCGATGCAACCGTTCGACCGCCTGCTCCATGTCCGGGATCAAAAACGGATCGTGCGGCGACTGCAACGACATCCAAGACGTAGCTTCATCCGGCGTGGTCACGCCGCGAGCCAAAAAGAGCGAGGCCGTAGCAGGAGAAATGGAGAGGGCCTGGACTAGCGACGCCCGCTGAGAGAGATTGATGTCACGGAAGACCCAAAGCTTGGATTTCATGAAGGTTCCTCGAATAGTTCTGAGTCGTGGCAGAAGCTAACTAGCTGAGAATTAAAGGGATACTAGCCGCTCAGTGCTTCGTTGTCAAACCAGCGGCCGGGAAGCTGCGTCAGTATTGGCTCTCAAGCGGGCCATGGAAAACTACAGGACACGCAAGCGCATCGAGGGTCTCCATGTGGACACAACAGGAAAGCACTCCCGCAGGATGCTCAAACCGTCCGTCCAGCAAGGCCGAAGGCGAGCGATCCAAGATGGTTCTTCCAAGCTTGCTCGTGTACGTTTCCTAGGATGGTCCGGATGAGTCCCCCTCTGCGCGCGTCCAACGAGGGTCTTCTGAGACCGCGCGTTGCGCGAGCACAGGGGACTCACCGGGCCATCCCACCCTGCTGGCGGACGGTTTCAGCATCCTGCAAAACATCGACGTGTGAGATGAGAAGAGGGAGAGAAGGGAAAAGGGGGAAGTAGCCTGGCGCTACTCCCCCCCCTTTTGCACGTAGTTCTTGACGAATTCTTCTGCGTTTTTTTCGAGGACGTCGTCGATTTCATCGACCAGCTTGTCGATGTCTTCTCTCATCTTCTTGCCGGCTTCGACGACCTTCGGATTGGCCTTAACGTCGTCTTTCCC
>CAYHQK010000207.1:0-3919 GCA_964358535.1 uncultured Nitrospira sp.
GCTTAGCAGTCAGCCATCAGCTATCAGCCATCAGCCTGATTTTCCTCTACCCCCTGACCCCGCGACCCCCTTACCCCAGCTCCTATTCAGCCGTCTCACGGAATGGCTCAGCCTGGGCTACTACGGCACGATGGCCTGGATGACTCGCGATGCCGCACGGCGAAGCGATCCACAGCTGGTCTTGCCAGGCTGTCGCTCGATGATCTCGGTCGGGATGAACTACTACACGGACAACCGTGCAAACGAGCAGCCTGGCATGGGCCGCATTGCCCGTTACGCCTGGGGGAAGGATTACCATACGGTCATGAGCCAGCGGCTCTCGCAACTCGAAGCGAAGATCGCAGCTTTGGCGCCGGACGTAGCCACCAAATGCTACGTCGATACAGGCCCGATCATGGAAAAGGCCTGGGCACAACAGGCAGGCCTCGGCTGGATCGGCAAACATTCCAACCTCGTCTCAGCCGAATCTGGCTCCTGGCTCCTGCTCGGAGAAATTCTGACAACCCTGGATCTGGAACCGGATGAACCGGCCACAGATCTCTGCGGAAGCTGCACCCTCTGTATTCAAGCCTGTCCGACCGGCGCCATCGTCGAACCCTATGTCGTCGATGCCAGACTCTGCATCTCCTACCTGACCATCGAACTGCGCGGAGACCGGGAGGTTATTTCCGACGAGCTCGCCTCTCAAATGGGCAATCGCATCTTCGGCTGCGACGATTGCCTGGATGTCTGTCCCTTCAATCTTCGAGCGGACGCAACGAATGAACCAGCCTTTCTCCCCAGCCCCTTGACCCTCGCGCCCAGCCTCCAGGCCCTGGCTCAGATCAGCGAGGAAAGTTTTACTGCGACCTTCAAAGAGAGTCCCCTCAAACGAGCCAAACAAAGCGGCCTCCTTCGCAACGTGAGAATTGCACAGGAGAACCTCACACGGCAGACAGGGGGCCAGGCCTCATAGCCCGCCCCTTTCTTCTTGGAGAGAAGAGGAGTAGGCTAATTTCAGTGCTTAGCAGGATGCTCAAAAGGGCCGTCCAGCAAGGCCGCAGGCGAATCGAAACCGGAGGCGTACCCTCGGGGGTACGTTGAGGATTTCGATGAGTCGAGAACGAAGCTGGCGGACGTTTTCAGCATCCTGATGATGGTTCGCGGGAGGTCTAACTCCATGCATCCTCCAGTCCTGCTGCTCATCTCGGCCAATCCCCTCGTTTCACTGTTGCTCGAACAAGCCCTCGACCGCCGCGCCACCATCCTTCCCGCTGCCACGACCGAAGAGGCTCTACGCCTCCTGAAAGACCAAGCAGACCTGAAGCTCGTCATCTGCGATGAGAGCCAAGGACGGATTGCGAGCCAGGAGATTCTCTCTCAGGCCAGGCGCACTGGGCGCAACCTCCCCGTCATCATCCTCGGAACAGACGGATCGGCCAAAGCCGCAGTGGCCGCCTTGCACCATGGCGCCACCGACTATCTCGCGCAACCGGTCACGACAAAGGACCTCCAGACTGCCATCCAGAAAACCCTCGTCTTCGCCAAGCCAATACCCCAACCACGGGAAGAACGTTCCTCCGCGTTCGATCAGATCGTCAGCCGGTCGCCCCAGATGAAACTGCTCAAACAGCTGGCAGACGAAGTCGCCCAAACCGATGCGACCGTCCTCATCACCGGCGAAAGCGGCACCGGCAAAGAACTCTTTGCCCAGGGGATCCATGCCTCCAGCCCCCGGTCCAAAGGCCCCTTCGTGGCCCTCAATTGCGCCGGCATTCCCGAGCACCTGCTCGAATCGGAATTGTTCGGCTATCAACGAGGCGCCTTTACCGATGCGAAGCAGGCCAAGCCAGGACGGTTCCAACAAGCAGAGGGAGGCACGCTGTTTCTGGACGAAATCGGCGAGATGAGTCCTTCCGCCCAGGCCAAGCTCTTACGCGTGATGGAAACTCACCAGGTCGATCCCCTGGGAGACACGCGCAGTATCCACGTCAACATCCGCGTGATCGCTGCCACGAACGAGGACTTGCCGGCTCAGATCAAAGCTGGGCGATTCCGCCTGGACCTCTACTATCGGCTGAACGTCTATCAGCTACGCATCCCGCCGCTCCGCGAACGGCCCGAAGATATCGAGCCCATCCTGACATCCTTCTTAGATGTTGCCCGCCGCGACCATGCCTGCCGCATCAAAGGCATCACCCCGGCCGCCCTGACCATTTTGCAAGGCCACGACTGGCCCGGCAACGTGAGGGAGCTGCACAACGTGGTCGAAGGGCTCACCATCACCTGCAAGGGCGAGATGATCCAGCCGGACCACCTCCCAGCCTCAGTGCGGGATACCGGATCGGCAGGATCGAATGGAGAGGTCGAGAAGACATCGCTCCTGGCCTTCGGCCTCTCGGCTCAGGAGATGGAAAAGAAACTACTGAAAGAAGCGCTACAGCAAACAGGCGGCAACATCTCCGAAGCAAGCAGGCTCCTCAAGATCACGCGCAATACCCTCAGATATCGCATGGCGAAGTACCACCTCTCGTGAGGATGCTGAAAAAGTCCGCCAGCATCGTTCTCGCATCGTTCAGACCCTCAACGTACCCTCCGGGTACGCCTCGGCCCTTCACTCGCTGCGGCCTTGCTGAACAGCCTTTTTGAGCCTCCTACGGGAGGGTTCTCCTGCTGTCTCAAACATGCCAAACACCGAAGCCCTGCTAGGATCCTGAAATGAAACCCCCAACTTCGTTCTCAGCTCGACCGAATCCTCAACGTAGCCAGAGGCTACGCCTCCGGTTCGGCCATCGCCTGCGGCCTCGTTGGATGGCATGTTTGAGCATCCTCTCCCGACCCCCTTTGCTCAACCATCATCTCGGTGACCGCCCCTTGCCAATGTCCTGAATTTGAGACATACTGAGCACGTGAAATCGATCACGTTTCACCCCAAGGCGCTGGCATTCATTCGAAGTCAATCGCCGACGATCAAACGGGAAGTTGGCGAAGCACTCCGTGATGTTCAAAAAGATATCAGCATCGGCCTGCCGCTCAGTAGACCAATGCCCTCTGTAGCATCCGGCGCACATGAGCTCTGGATAAAGAGCGCAACAACAACCGTACGGGTGTTCTACTTTGTGAAAGTGGCTGACACGATCATGGTGTTTCACGGGTTCCAAAAGAAGACCCAGAAGACGCCGGCGCACGAAATCGCCGTCGGCCAACAGCGACTAAAGGAGATATTGGATGGCTACGTCTAAAACTCGCAAACGTGTAACCGTTCGGACCGCCGAAGACCTTGGGCGCACCTTGGGTTTGTCCGCGGCTGATACGGCCGAAATGGAATTTCGCTCGGAGCTCACCGTCGCACTGGCGAAAATCATTCAAGCAGGACGACCCACCCATGCAGAGATTGCCAAGTGCGCAGGCACATCGAGAACCAGAGTGACCGCGATTGCGAATGGGAACACGCACGGCGTCTCAACCGATGTGCTCATCAGAGTTCTCGCCGCAACAGGCCATCGCGCAGAAGTAAAGGTGAAAAAGGCCGCCGCCTAATACAAATGGATATTTTCCACGCCCACACATTATCTATCTGGAAATAACGGAGGGGGCGAGATTTAAAAACCCTACAGGCATAGGAACTATAGGTCCCAACCTCACTCCATCGCTTCAACCTCAATCACTTACAGAGGAGTCAGAGGCAGAGGCAGAGGAGAAACAGATCAAACCCGATCAGAAATGATAGTTCTGCCACAGTTCAGCCACACCGATTGCCCCCTCAAGATTGCTGACATAAAATGCGCCAACTCACAGGGGAGGGATACCATGGAACTAAACCGGACCATTACGAAATACTGGAAAGCGTTTGTCTCCTCACTTAATGAAGAAAAGCTCAAAAGGGACCGTGCCAAGCTGGACCAAGAAGTTCGGCGGCGGCAAGAAGAGGCGGCTAAGT
>CAYHQK010000208.1:0-3916 GCA_964358535.1 uncultured Nitrospira sp.
CGTTCACCGGCTCCACGAAGTTGCTGTGCCAGAGTTTCAGGCGTGAATTCTCCGCCAGCGCCAATTTGACCTGCGCCTGCTCGGCTTTCCAGCGGGCCACAGCTTTCTCGTCCAGATCGACCTTTTCTTTGGGCAATTTCAAATGTTCGACTGCGAACTTCTCTTTGGCCACCAGGACATTGAAGCTCAACTGCTTTGCCTGTTCCCCCTGTTTCACTTCCACCGCCAGCTCATAGGTTCCGGGATCGTCCTGCATATCGATCCCGAGCAACCCGACATAGCCGGCCGGCTCCCCTGGCCTGAACTCACGGAAGAAGGGAATCGTCCGATCGAGGAATGTGCCCGTCACCTCCGTCGCCTGCTCTTCGCCCTTCACCTTGACCACCAGCACCTGCCCCTGCTTGCCGCTATATTGTCCATCAAGGCCCTTCGGCGGAGGCGGCGTGTTGGGAAACAACTCGACGGGAAAGACGCTGGACAGCAACACGACGGCCATAATCATCGTCCGGTCCAGTCGCGAGATCCGCAGTTGCGCCTGTTTGAGAGCGGTCATCATCGGTAAAACCTCAGCCCCGCCACCTGAGAAACCAACTCGTCCACTCGCCGATTCACCGCGCTGAATGGATCCATGCAGAGGATCGTTTCTTCCCAATAACCGTTGAGTTTCAGATAGGTCCAATCCACCGTATAGGAACGATTCTTCGCGCGGGCGAACCGGATGAAATCGCCTCGCACCTTCGCCCTCGTGGTCTGCGGCGGAGTCGACATGGCCCGTTGCACCGATTCCTCCGTTGCGACCCGTTCGATCATCCCACGGGACTCCATCAGATAATACAGCCCGCGCGTCCGTTTGACATCATGATATTGCAGATCGAGCAGGAAGACTCTTGGATCGTCCCAGCCGCAGCCCTTTTTGTCGATATAGGACTGGATGAGATGACGCTTGGTCACCCAGTCGATTTCGCGCACCAGCTGCATCGGATCTTCTTCGAGCTTATCCAGCACCATGGCCCACCGCCGCCACACATCGTCGAGGATCGGATCGTGCTCCTGTTGCGCTAAATATTCCTGCGCGCGATCCAGGTAGACCCTCTGGACCTCCACCGCCGTCAGCTGGCGACCGTCATCCAGCTTGATCTTCCGCTTCAACGCGGGATCGCGCGAAATCTCCCTGATCGCTTTCACGGGATCCTCTAACTCCATCCCCTGGACCGCGTATCCTTCCTCGATCATGGACAACATCAACGACGCCGTGCCGACCTTCAAATAGGTCGCGAACTCCGACATATTGGAATCCCCGACAATAATATGGAGCCGCCGGTAACGTTCCGCATCGGCATGGGGCTCGTCCCTGGTATTGATGATGCTGCGCGAGGACGTGGTCGAGGAAGACGTCTTCTCGTGAATATGTTGCGCCCGTTGCGAGATGAAGTACTGAGGCTTGCCCGATACTTTCAGCACTTTCCCCGCGCCGCTGTAGATCTGACGCGTCACGAAGAAGGGAATGAGCTGCTCCGTCACCTTCCAGAAATCGACGTCGCGGCGCATCAGAAAATTCTCATGGCAACCGTAGGTATTGCCCAGCGAATCTGTATTGTTCTTGAAAATGTAGATTTCCCCGGACAGACCCTCTTCCCGCAATCGTTCTTCCGCCGCCGGCAGGCACGCTTCGAGAAGCCGCTCGCCTGCTTTATCGTGGATGACGAGATCGAGGATATTGTCGCACTCGGGGGTGGAATACTCGGGGTGACAGCCGGTGTCTTGATAGAAGCGCGCCCCGTTCGCCAGAAAGGCGTTGGAAGGCCAGCTGTTGGGAATGAGCCCTTCGAAGATATAGCCCAGCACCTTCTCCATCGGCAGGTACACGCGCCCATTCGGAGAGAAGATGAGCCCGTACTCATTCTCCAAACCGAAGATCCGTTGTTTCAGAGGACCGGCTTGTAGCATGTGTGTACGAACAGGATACCAGCCACCCCTGGCTTCTTCAACTGAAGGATCAGATCTGGCGATAACGCGAGGGCTTCGAATGTTGGCTCATGTAACACAACAGGAGGACGTTCCCGCAGGATGCTCAAAAAGACCGTCAGCAAGGCCGCAGGCGAATCGAAACCGGAGGCGTACCCTCAGGGGTACGTTGAGGATTTCGATGAGCCGAGAACGACGCTGGCGGTCTTTTCCAGCATCCTGCTAGACGGAAAGAAGCTGTTTGGTGTCGGCAGACGACAAACGCCGGAACCGCCGCCCCTCGCGGGTGCGGTCCAGCACCGCTACTTCCAAACTCTCCAGCGAGAGTTTCTGGTTCCCGATTTGTTCGAGTGAGGCGATGCAGAGAGAAAGGGCTTCGCGCAGGTCTGGAGGCTTCGTCAGGCCCTTCTCTTTCAACAAAGCCTGGATGGCCTCGGCCTTGCCCCCGATGACCGCGAAGGTGCGTTCGTCAATGATGCTCCCATCGAAGGAAATGCGATACATCTCGTTGGCATGGCCGTTGTGCCCGACTTGCACGACCAGAATTTCCACCTCCAGCGGCTTCTGCTCCTGGCTGAAAATGGTGCCCACGCTTTGGGAGTAGCCATTCGCCAACGAGCGGGCCGTCACATCTTCCCGGCTATACATGAAACCCTTGAGGTCCGCATGTCTGATGCCGGCCTTCCGGAGATTTTCGAACTCGCTATACTTGCCGGCCCCCGCGAAGGCGATGCTGTCGTAGATCTCAGAGATTTTATACAGAGAGGCGCTGGGGTTCTCCGCCACGAGGAGAATCCCGTTCACATATTCGATGGCAATGATGGAACGGCCTTTGGCGATGCCCTTCTTGGCATACTCCGCCTTGTCCTGCATCATCTGCTCAGGCGAGACGTAATAGGGCAACGGCATGGTTAGCTCTCCTTGGAACGGCGGGTCGCGAGCAACCCGTCATAGATGCTGCGGATCTGCTGCTCGGACACGTCGGTGATACCGCGCGCGTCCACAACCTTTGCAGTGGGGTAAATACCCCGCACGAGATCCGGCCCCCCGGTGCCGACATCGTCGTCTGCCGCATTGTACAGAGCCAGCAGGGCCAGCTTCAGGGCCTCCGGCTCGGCCAGGCCCTTGAGGAAATGCTCCCGCATCGTATTACGCGCATCCTTCCCGCCTGACCCGATGGCATGGTAGTCCGACTCTTCGTACCGGCCTCCGGAGAGATCGTACTTGAAGATGCGCCCTTCGATCCGCTTCACATCGTAACCGACATAGAGCGGCATGACGACCAACCCTTGAAAGACCATGGGAAGATTGGCCTTGACCATCTGTCCGAGCTTATTGGCCTTCCCCTCACAAGAAAGTTGCACCCCTTCCAACTTCTCGTAATGTTCCAGCTCGACTTGAAACAGCTTGGCCATCTCGATGCAGGGACCGGCTGCGCCGGCGATCGCCATGGCGGAATAGTCGTCGATCTTGAAGACCTTCTCGATCCGGCGCTCGGCGATTTGAAACCCTTCCGTTGCCCGACGGTCTCCGGCAATCACCACCCCCTGCTGATACTTGATCGCCAGCACCGTGGTGGCATGAGGCACGTTCATCGCGCCGCCCCCGCGCATCGGCTCGCCAGACGCCTGCGCCTGTAAGAAGCCGCTCCGTCCGGTCGGAGTCAGCGCCGGATGGTGCTGCGTTAAAAAGTCGAAGAAGCTCGAATCATCGTGGTTGGGAAGAAATGGTAATTTCATAATGTTCGTTGCCAGGATCCTTGTTCGTCAGGCCTTGAGCTTCTCCAGCAAGGCATCGACGGTCTCAACCTGGTCCAGGAGCTCGCTCGTCAGCGAGGCAGTCCCCCGGAGCGGGTCCATCAAGGGCACCCGCTTGACCTGCTTGTTGCCGATGTCAAAGAGCACCGAGGTCCAGCTGACCCCATAGAGCGACTTCGCAAACTGGCTGACAC
>CAYHQK010000209.1:0-3882 GCA_964358535.1 uncultured Nitrospira sp.
CATATGTTCCTTGACCATCACACGGATTTGTTTCGCGAGATCGGTTCTGGCTGAGAGTTCCGAGACCCGCTGGCAAACCATTCTGCCTTTATTCAGATCTCCCTGGCCTTTCCCGATGAGGTACTGGTCCGTGTCATAGTGGCCAGCGCTTTCCGTGACGGTGGCCTTGGCGCCTGCCTGCTCGTGTGTCTTGCCGCCTTGCTCAATCTGCTGCAGCTGTTGGAATGACCGCTCAGCCTGTTGGCTGACCGGAGGCGCATGGCCCGGCTCAGCCGATGAGGCCAGTCCTGTCCAGGAACAGATTAGGGCAACCAGGCCACAACAGACGGATTTGAAAGCCACTCGATTATTCATGCGCTATCGTTCCCTTCCTCTGCCATTTCTAGGACCGTTCCCTCTGCCACTGTTCGGCCCGCTGCTGTCCCTCGTGCGAGGCGCCATCTGATGCGGGGCTCTCGGGATCTGGTGCAGCGCCGGCGGATAGGCTTGGTTGCTCGTCGGAGGAAGCCGCCTGGTGATCGGAGGCTGTCCTGCTTGCGACTGGCGCTGCATCGATTGCTGGTGTGCCGGTGCAGCTTTATAGGTAATTTCGTTCAACCGTAACAGACCCCGTTGCGATCCAGCCTGATAGGGCACGAGCTGGTAGCTCGGCATGGTCGATGGCCTCATGCCCGGCGCCGGGGGAGCGGGCGGTTGTGGCGGTGACGATGGCTGTTTCGCGGTCATGACTTGCTGGGCTGCCTGGACATGTTGGCTTGCAGGATAGAGACTTCTGGCCAGGTTCAGGAGCGCCTGGGTCTGGGCCAGTCCTGTTCCGGGAGAGACAGTCGGCGCACCGAGGGCCCAATCGGTCCAGGCCTGCGAGACCATGGCGTTCGACTGGGTCTGATTCAAGATGTCCTGTCGCTGCTGGGCCGCTTGCTGTGTCTGTTCTGCGGTCGAGGCCTTGGCCAGGGCCTGATTCGCCGCGTCGAGGTTTTGCTGGAGTTGATCGTTTTCCTGTCGCAGGGCGAGGAGCTGGTGTTTGGCGTCCTCGTTCTCCCGCAAGGCCTTGATGGCATGGCTCACTTCGTCCGTATCGATTTGGGCGATCAGATAGGTTTTGACCACGATGGCGTCGCCATCGAGCTGTAGATCCGTGTTTTGCTCCAGAACCAGGACCAAGCCGGCTGTGTAGGTGCGAATTTCGTCTTTCGTCACATCCATGTTGTTCACGACGGTGACGCTTTCGAGATAGACGGCGACTTCTTCCAGGGCCTGCTGCTTGGCCGCTTCGGTGGCGAGGCGGATGGCATCTTCCCTGGTGTCACGATCTCCCATCCGGTGCTCACCCTGCGCAGTCACAACCCGGATCTCCGCCCTCGTTACGGGCGGCCAGAGGAACAGGATGAGCAAGAGGGCGAAGAGGCTCAGGGAGGGTGGTGCGATGTGAGGCAGCGCCCAGCGAGCTGGCGCCTGCGGAGCACAGATATCCGGCATCTCCCTCACCTTCGCTAGATTAGGACTGAGGCCTCAGGGACCGGCTCTTTGCCAGCCGCGAGGCCGTTATAAGCATAGCACCGACATCGACTCTTGACCATTCTGCCGGGAGGCATCCCCGACCGCATGAACCCTGGCGAATCATGCCTGCGGGGCCCCTGCCTCCCTTGCCTTGGCGGAAAACGCCATGATAGCTTAAGCGTCCCCTTGGAATAGAAAGGACTGGTCTGTGGATATGTTACGTCGCCTCAATCGCGGATGGTCGTTTCGAATACTTGCCACATCGTGTTTTTCCCTTGGTTTGTTGCTTCAGCATGGCGCGGCGATGGCTGCTCCATCGGTGGCGGATGTTCCTGCTTCAACGGTTCAGACTGAGCATGTGATTCTTTTCGTCCTGGAAGGGTTTAGCCAGGACTCCCTGAAGGGCGGCACGATGCCGACCCTCAGCCGGTTGGTGAAGGACGGGTCTGTCACCTGGTCTGCCACGGCGGTGAAGCCGGCCTTGCGGCTTCCGACGATGGCGTCGTTGATTACGGGGATGCCGGTCGAAAAGCACGGCATTACCTGGAACGTCTTTGAATTCAGCCGCGGCTATCCACGCGCCCCGAGCGTGTTCGACTATCTCGACTTGAGCGGGGGACGCGACAGCGCGATTTTCCTCATGGACGAATCGCTCTATCAGCTGGCGAGACCGGAGCCCTACACCGACTATCAGATGTGCGGGCCTCTGAAGCCTGAATGCAGCACGGACCGGATCGTGTCCTACATCCGTCAATATTTCAAGAAAGCGACCAGCGGGCATGGTTACGGCCATGCCATCCCTGCCTTGCCGCATTTCCTGGTCGTGCATCTTCCTGAGGCTGGCCGAGTTGGCATAGCTCAGGGTTGGAACTCGAAGGAGTACCGCGAAGCCCTTCGCTCGGTGGATAAGGCGATCAATTCCGTATTGGATCTCTATAAAGAGAAGGGATTGATCAAGGGGACGACCCTGTTCGTGACCTCGCTCAGCGCTGAGGGCCGGGATCCGGGCCAGGACCAGGCTGACGCAGCCGTGCCGATGGTGCCCTGGATTGCTTCGGGGGTGGGGATCAAACATGGTCATGCGATCCACCAGCCTGTCTCTATTTTAGATACCGGCGCGACCGTGATGCGGACGCTGGGGTTGCAGACCCATACAGAATGGGAAAGCCATGCCGTGGAAGAAATCTTTCAGGCTGACTTTGTCGCAGCCCCGAAAGTATCCCTGGAATAGGTCACAGAATGCAGAATGTGAAACGGTACATGATCGGTTGTCTGGCGGGAGGGTTGCTGGGCGCCGCGACGGTCCTGTCGGCAATCGCGGCCGGTCCTCCTGCTGCCTATACGCAGGAACATGTCATCACCGTCGACGCCACGAAGATTAATCCTCAGACTTGGTGGTATGTGCCAGGCGTCACTCCGCCCATCCAGGCCTCGGACCCCGAGTCTATGGATGCCTACAGGACGACCGAGTCCCGCGCGCTCAAACTGAAGCCGGGCAAGTATAAGTTCATCAGCTTCACCTTCGATTTCCCCTTCACGGTGAATCTGGAGGGAAAGTTGGAAATTGCCCAGTCACTCGACCAATGTGTGGAGGGACGCGGGACCCAGACCTTAACCATCCGTTGCAGCCGGACCTATCCGCACGGCGGCCAGCGCGATAACTACTATCCGTAGAGGAGCGGCACCCATGGCCCAGGCGCTTGATGATCTCTTAGAAGCACTCGAGGATGCCGACGATGCCACCCGCGAAGATGCGGCCAAGGCCCTCGCCGAACTTGCCGATCCCACCACCTTGGACGCGCTGGTTGGCGCCTGCGGGGATGAGTATTGGACCGTGCGGGCCCATGCGGGCCGTGGCGTGGCCAAGATCGGCGGGACGAAAGCCGTGGAAGCGCTCATCGTTCTGTTCAACGACTCCACCATGGATGTGCGGAACGATGCCGTCGAGGCTATGGCCTCGATGGGAGCCGTGACGGTCGATCGCCTGATCGCCGCATTGAAGGACGAGCGGTGGCGCGTCCGCGAACATGCCGCGAAAACCTGTGGCGAAATCAAAGACCCGAAAGCGGTCGAGGCTCTCATGCTCGTCTGTCGCGATCGCGATGGCGCCGTGAAGAGCGCGGCAGCAGAGGCGCTGGGCAAGATCCGTGATCCCAAAGCGATCCCGGCCCTGACCAAACTATTCCGTGACCCCTCGAAAACCGTGCGAGAAACGGCCGGGACCGCTCTCATCTCGATCGGCCAGCCTTCCGTCGATCCGTTGATGGAATGTCTCACGGATAAAGATTTTATCGTCCGGTGCCATGCAGCCCGCGCACTCGGTGGGATGACCACCGACTATCAAATCGGCCGGACCTGGGTGCGGGACTCCAAGGTCGTCGA
>CAYHQK010000210.1:0-3861 GCA_964358535.1 uncultured Nitrospira sp.
TGAGTTGGGTCAGCGGGGCATCGGTTCGGGTTGGCTTCAACGACGAGCACCGTCGGCGAGGGATCTGTTACTCAGCAGTGGTCCCGCCTCAGCCTGGCATGCGGCATCGGATTGACCGGGACCTGGCTGCGTTGAAACCGTTGGGTATTCACGCAAGCGAGACGCCTCCCAGGCTGTGGCTGACAGGGGAGGATGACGCTGCTGCCGACCAGTTACTGAATCGACTCGGTATCAGACGAGATCAAGCGATCATGATTGTCCAGCCTGGCGCCCGTTATTGGTTCAAGGCCTGGCCTGCTGAACGATTTGCCGAATTGGCAGATCGTTTGGCGAGCGACTACGGATTTCAGGTCCTCATCGGTGGCAGCAGGGACGAAGAGGCGCTCGCGCAACGAATTCAGGCAACCGCACGAACCCGCCCGGTCAGTATCGCTGGGCTGACGACGCTCAAGCAGTTTGCCGCGATTGCGAAACGCGCGGCGCTGTTCGTGGGAAACGATAGTGGCGCTATGCATATAGCCGCGGCAGTAGGCGCGCCGATGGTGGCGTTATTTGGTCCCTCGAATCCCGATGAATGGGGGCCGCGTGGCGACAGGATGACGGTGTTGTATAAAGGGCTCGACTGCCGGGCCTGTTTTCATCCGACCTGTGAGCGAGGCGAGTTGAACTGCATGAAGCAGCTATCAGTGCAGGAGGTCTATGCTGCAACAGTCCAACTGTTGGGGGCCGGTAATCCACCAACCGCGCATGCGGGCTAGCAGGTTGTTGCCAAACTACCAGACCACTGAGGTAATGCTCATGCCAGAACAATCTCGGCCGCTCTCAGAAGCAGTCGCAGGCTGTTCAGAAAGACCGTCCAGCAAGGCCGCAGCGAGTGAAGGGCCGAGGCGTACCCTTGGGGTACGTTGAGGGTCTGAACGATGCGAGAACGAAGCTGGCGGCCTTTATCAACAGCCTGCTAGAAGTCTGGGCAAGGGCGTTGTGAGTCGACAGTGGGCATGATGTTTCTCAAGGATGCATAGATGCGGATTCTCTACCTGACCGACTCAGCGCCAGATTACCTCGCTGATTTGCTGTATGTGGGGCTCTGTCGGACTCTCGGGTCTGACCAGGTCGTCGACTATCCCTATAAGGCCCTGTACCACGATCCCCTCCACCGTGTTCATTATGCTCCCCAGATTCCTGGGCGCCGATATCAAGAAGAGGAGGTTGCGGCCTTACTGCGTGACAAGCAGTTTGATCTGGCTATCCTGTCGTCACCGAGGCGTGGGGCCATTGCGGCATGGGAATCGCTTTCGCTCTGTGGGGCGATGCCTCCGCTGGTCCTTCTTGATGGCGAGGATGATGCGACGATCAGACAAGAGCTGTTTCATCGATATCAATGTGCCCTCTATTTTAAACGGGAATATCGTCTTCACCGTAACGAAGGGCTCCGTGGCCTGGTTAGACGGTTTAGCGGGAGTAGGGCGGATGTTGCGTTGGCTCAACGGACCTATCCTCTCCCTCTTGCTGTGGCGTTGGACACGCTTCCAACGATTCCGATTGTTCCTCGGGATGTGGATGTGTCCTATGTGGCGAGGATTTCTCATCCTAAGCGTCGGCAGGCGGTTGAAATGCTGCGCCAGGCTCATGGGGTCGGATTTCAGGGTGGGGTCTACGCGGAAGCAGAAGATCGTCAGTCAAAGCTCTTGAGCGGTTTTTCTCGTGTTGTGATGAAGCTTACAGGAGATCCGGTTGTCACTGTGGCTCAACGGGGGACAAAACTATCGCAGGCCGAGTACTATGCATTGCTCAGCCGATCCAAGATGGCCCTGTCGATTCGAGGCGGGGGGTTCGATACGCTTCGGTATTGGGAGGTCGTGGCGTCCGGCGCGCTCCTTCTTTCTGAGCAGCCAGATATCGAGATCCCGAACAATTTCGTGCATGGCAAGCAGGCCCTTTTCTTTCGGCGTGACTTAAGTGACTTAGTGGATCTTGTGCGGACTTACGCAAGCGATGCGCGGGCCTGTGCTGCCATGGCGTCAGAGGGGCATAAGCATTTGCTGCAGTACCATACCTGTGAGCGACGGGCCGAACAGTTGCTGGCTGTGTGCAAGCAGACATTGTGATGGGACTTGGTTTTGAACGTGAGGGAGAGGGGGCAGCATGAAGTTGCATGTCTTTGTCTGTGCCAGTCCATTGTATCCTCAGGATAAACAACGGGACGAAGCGCTGCACGTCGAATATCTTGAGCAGCAAATCAGCCATTATCCAGAAGAGTGGGTCCGGTTGAGCGTGCTGCAGAATGGCTGTGTGTTCCCCCATCGGCAGACAGGCCTTCTCCGCAACCCGTTTCCGAAGAACGTGTCCTACAATTGGCTGCTGTGCGATGCGAATTGTGAGGAAGATTATTGGCTGTTTTTACCGGAAGACTGTCTGGTGTCTCAGCAAGGATGGGAGGCGATTTGGCAGCATATGGAGAAGGGGAAGGACTGTTTCGCCCTCTCCAAGGACCCGAAAGCTATTGTGTGTAGACGGGGAATTTTCGGGGAGATTTCCTCAGATATCCAAATACTGTGCGATATGAATGCGTTGGGGAAAGAGATTGGCTGTGTGCTCTTGCGGGGAGAATTGGAGCGTAAGGGGTTTCATTGCATCTCGAAAAACTGGCAGAGGGTTTCGGCGGAGCCGAAGCGGTGGGGCAATGAGCTCTATCAGGAAACGAATGCGAAGGATCACCCGGTCGATGTCAATAAGACGCGAGCCCTCCCGATATTCCAAGATTATGGCATCGATGGATGGAAGGCCTCCCGCGAAGTACTCGAGGCTACGTTCCTGAAAATTATCGAGAAGAATCTTGACCGGCAGCGGCAGGCGGCGGAGCAGATGAAAGGAGTCGTGTCTCACTATGGCCCCTTGATCACGGAGGCACCCTATCGAGGACCGCTAGCGGAGCTTGGGAGCATGGTCGCTGATTTTTTGAGTGGCAAGAAGCCCGCTGGGTAGGCTCAGTCATCGTGGATAGTGAGCTGGGTATTTGGCCTCAAGAGGTGGTAGGGGGAGCGCGCAAACCTGCCTGCTCCACCATTTCTCACGACAGCCGTAGTCTTGTCATTAGGAGCATTTCATGAGTCGCACCAGGTCCGCAAAGTCAGTGAGTCTTGTGATTCCCGTCTATAACCAGCTGGACTATACGAAGCAGTGTCTCGAGTCCATTGCCCGTTGCACCGATCAGCCCTACGAACTTATCATTGTGGACAATGCCTCGACGGACGGAACGCAGGAGTTTTTGCGCGACGTGAAGGCGACTGTCATCACGAATCCACGCAACCTCGGCTGCGCTAAGGCCTGGAACCAGGGAGTACGAGCCAGCCATGGGGATGTCATCGGTATTTTAAATAACGACATTGTCGTGACGAAGGGCTGGATCGAAGGGCTGGTGAAGTTTATGGAGCAGGAGGGGCACGGGATTGTGAGCCCCGCTGCGCGCGAGGGGTATTTAAATTACGATTTAGATGCCTATGCCGTTGAGTTTACGCAATCATGCAAAGATGCCACGCGGTCAGAGTTGTATGGAGCCTGTCTGGTAATCAATCGCGACGTGTTTGATCGTATTGGTTTGTTCGACGAGGCGTTTGCTTATGGGGGCTGCGAAGATATTGATTTTTTTTGGCGCGCGAAGGCAGCCGGGTTCTCCGCTGGTCTGACGGGATCGGTCCTCATTCACCATTTCAGCATGGTGACGCAGGATGCCATCAAGCGATCAGAAACCAAGGTCTATCCCGCCGAGAATCTCGCCCATTTCAAAAAGAAGTGGAACCGAACCGTGCGAGGCAATTGGGCTGCCAGGCGCTGGGCCGACCTCAAGCACAAATGGGTCAG
>CAYHQK010000211.1:0-3829 GCA_964358535.1 uncultured Nitrospira sp.
TGGCCTGGTTCAAGACCTTCTTGAAGCTGCCCTATGGCATTCCTTCGCACGACACTGGAACCGATCGTCGCAAACCGCCTAAAAACGATCGTCCAGAAACCGCAGGATCGCGCATCTGCGCAGCCTGAAATTGGCCTTTGAAGCCTCAAACCATCAGACTGAATTTGTGAAGGAAGAGAAGGGCGACCTGGTAGCCGCCAAGCCGCCCCTGCGGGATCCACGGATGAGCCGCGCTGTGCACCTCATCCTGGTGCAAGACCTGCCCGCTGTCCAATACTTGTCTTCATGAGGATTCATGGTCGAGCTGCGAGAGCGCATCTGTCGGCTATGTTTGGCTATTTTCTCGATCTGCAAGAGCTGTGATCACGGGCATTGTTACTGCACGCGGAATTGTTCGTCGCGTGCGCGGCGCGAGAGTCTTCGGCGTGCAGGCCGCAAGTATCAGCATGGCTTTGATGGGCGATGGGCTCATGCAAGACGGCAGGGGCACTACAGGGAACGATGTCGTCTTGGAATGCAGATAGTGACGCATCAGGGTTCCAGCGAAAGCGCGATGGGGTTACCACTGAAACCGCAGGCTGCGGTCGTGGGCACAAAGCCCGCGACGGCGACGGCCCGCCTGGAGGTGGTGATTCATGTCAAACCTATGGCTGACGATCGAGCCCGATGTGGCCGAGACCCGCTTGATGCTGACGCAAGCGCCGGTGGGCACGGTGCTGCTGGCGCGTTTTCCTTTGTTTCCAAAACAGCCCGAGGCGCTGGGGCTTTTCTTGCGAGGCGTGGCGGCCTGGCATGGGGAGCCCTTGTGCGCTGTGCTCGATGCGGAGTCCGAGGACGTGTGGCATCACCCCGAGCGCTGGTCACAGCTCCTGGGTAATCTCGACGATGCCTGCATCCGCGTCGAGTGGGTCGCTTACAGCCAGGCAGTCAAGGCGGGCGGCAATCCCATGTTCAAGCCACAGCTCGCTTCGTTCGAGCGTGCGCGGCGTCTGGTCGGCTTCGCAGCCACGGGGCAAGGGTCATGATCACACCGGACATCAAGGCCGAGATCCGCTTTCTCGTTTTGCGCGACGGGCTGTCGATTTGCACCGTGGCCAGGCGCTTTGGCGTGCACCACTCGACGGTGCAGCGTGCCCTGTGTGACGGCGAGCCCAGCAGCCAGACTCTATTTCCAAGCGAGCTGGACAGCTTCAAGCCCTACATCGTCGAGCGGCTCCTTGAGCTGCCACAGCTCTCGTGCGTTCGCCTGTTCGAGGAATTGAAGGCCAGGGGCTTCACGCGAGGCATCGCCATCCTCCGACGCTACGTGGCCCAGGTGCGGGCTCCGAGGCCGCGCAAGGCTTACCTGCGCATCGAGGTCGACCCCGGCCAGCAAGCCCAGGTCGACTGGGGATCCTTTGGCTATCTACGAGTCGGCACCACGCAAAGGCCGCTGTCGGTCTTCTCCATGGTTTTGTCCTGGTCGAGGGCGATCTTCATCGACTTCTCACTCGACCAGAGAATGGACACTTTCTTGCGCATGCACCGTCGAGCTTTGGAGTTTTTTGGAGGCGTTCCGAGAAACATTCTCTACGACAACCTCAAGTCCGTGGTGCTGCACCACGTCGGCAACACGGTCCAGTTCAATCCCAGGTTTCTGGCTTTTGCAGGCCACTACCTCTTCGAGCCCGTGGCCGCGCCGGTGCGCTACCCAGAAGCCAAGGGACGCGTCGAGGCCAGCATCAAGTACATCCGGAATTCTTTCTTCTATGGGCGTTCCTTTGCCTCTCTCGACGACATTCGAGCACAAGCTGCGGCGTGGAGAGACCACACAGCCAATCAGCGCCTTCATGAAACGACGAGGGAGCGGCCAAACGAACGTCTGCTCGTCGAGAAAACAAGGCTGCGCGCTCTTCCTCAAAGGCCCTTTGACACCGACCTCGTCGTGTTTCCACTGATCGTCTCGAAGGATGCGCGTGTTCGGCTCGACACCAATTCTTACTCCGTGCCGCCATCCTTCGTCGGCAAGACTGTCACTTTGCGAGCCGACGACCACAGCGTCAAAGTCCTGTGCGACGGCACTGAGATCGCTTCGCATGTCCGTTGCTGGGATCGGCGAAGAGCCATCGAGGATCGGGATCACATCGAGCAGCTCCTGGAGCGCAGGACGGCCGCCAAGGGCCCCAAGAGAAAGGAGCGCCTCGCCTCCTTCTCGCCGGAATGCCGCGCTTATTTGCAGGAGATCGCACGCCGTCCCATCGACCTTCAATCCGAAATGCAAAAACTCCTTCGTCTCGTCGACAAATACGGCCAGACCGAAATCGCAGGAGGCATGGCAAAAGCTTTGGCGCAGCAAACCTTCGGAGCCCGCTATGTCCATGCTCTCGTCGACCAGGACCGCTTCAAACGCGGCCTGACGGAGCCACTTGACCCGATCTGCACCGGAAACCCAACCGCCGACAACATCGTCGTCGAGCCACATCCCATGGAGTCTTACGATGCCCTCTTCGAACAAGCAGAAACTGTCTGCAACAACGCCAAACCCGATCCCGACCAAGGACCTGACTCAAACCTTGTCACTCCATGACGTCCTCAATGCCCTGGGCCTTGATTACGCGGCCTCGATCCTCGACGTCACCACGCAGAAGGCGATCACTCGCAATGACTCTCCAACGTCACTCCTTGATCACCTCATGCGTGAGCAATTCCGTATCCAGTGCGAAAGACAGGCAAAGGCCGCTCTCAAGCGCTCGGCGATCTTCCCGCTTACCTCGATCGATGCCTTCGACTTCGATTACCCCAAACTCATCGACAAAGACCAGGTGCTTCGCGCTGCCTCCTTGGACTTCATCCAAGACAAGGCCAATTGCGTCCTCGTCGGGCCTTCCGGAGTGGGCAAAACCCACCTCGCCAACGCCATCGGACAGCTCGCCTGCTTGCGCGGCTACCGCGTCCGCTTCGTCGTCGCTGCCGACCTCGTCAACGACCTCGTCTCGGGCCAGGCCCGCAATACCTTGCACCGCAGGCTCGCCGCGTGGACAAGACCAGACCTCCTGCTCGTCGACGAGCTCGGCTACCTCAGCTTCGATTCCAGGGGCGCGGATCTGCTCTACCAGGTCTTCAACAAGCGCTATCAGCGAGCCTCGACCATTGTGACAACCAACCTCGCCTTCAAGAACTGGGGACAGCTCTTCCATAACAGCGCCGCTGCCTCGGCCATCGCCGACAGGCTCGTACACAAGGGCATCCTCATCAAGATCGAAGGCAAGTCCAGAAGGTCGGATAGGGAGGTCGAGAACGAGTAGCACGCAACCCTTTCGCATACCACTTTCGGCTTCAGGCTGATGATTCCAATCCCTTGATCATGCGGCAGCGCGAAGACCTGCTCTCACAGGAAAACGATCGCGCTCTCCGCGATCGAAACGCCGCGGTTTTGGACGATCGGTTCCACTATATGCTCAGTGATCGGAGTGTTGACGTGGTTGAGTGATGGGAACTTATACGACTTTCTCCCGTGAGGCATTTGATCCAGGTAAGCATTTTTATCCGGCCAAAAATAGACAGGAATTTTATCCTCTGCGGTTGCCACGGCACCCAAAATGGATATCTCAGAACACTTCAACTCGGCTGCCGCGCGGTGAATACGCACGAGACCGAAACGTTCCAAGTCTTTGTCTGTTGGCATTGCTTTACCCCGTGCCAGTGATCTTTGGTCCAATCTGATGCAAATTTTGACCATTTGGCAATAGGCGACATGTGGCGGATTTGTTGCGTCCAGATCTGGACGCGTGAAGTCCAAATCTGGACGCGAGTTGTCCACGATAAATGGTATGGAGACACGTTATCAGCC
>CAYHQK010000212.1:0-3825 GCA_964358535.1 uncultured Nitrospira sp.
ATCTGAACGAAATCTATCTGGGGCAGGCGGGATTCGTGTCGCTCTATGGGGTGCGTGAGGCGGCCCATCGGTATTTCGGCAAGACCCTGCAGGAATTGACGGTCGAAGAGATCGCAATGATCGCAGGCCTGATCAAGGGTCCCAATAGCTACGCGCCGACGAAACATCCTGAGTTGGCGAAGCAGCGGCGCGATGTCGTGTTGCGGCGATTGAGAGAGACCGGTCTCCTGACGGAGGAGGCCTGGGCTCATGCCGTCCATGCACCGCTGGGCGTGACTCCGTCGGAAGAGGTCCTGACCGATGCGCCCTATTTCGTCGATACCTTGCTTCGGGAGGTGGAAGAGGTCGGCGTGGTGCCCTTGCCGGAGGGTTTGCGGATCGAGAGCACGCTCGATCCGATGATCCAGCAGGCTGCCACCGAAGCGCTGGAGAAGGGGCTGGCTGCGTTGGAGTCCACGCATCCCCATCTCAAGAGTTCGACGGAGCCGGTGCAAGGGGCGCTGGTGGTGCTCGACCCCAAGGCCGGGTCCGTGCTGGCGTTGGTCGGGGGGAGGAACTACCGGCTGAGTCAATTCAATCGTGCCGTGCAGGCGCGGCGGCAACCGGGTTCTCTCTTTAAACCCTTCGTCTACCTTGCGGCGTTGGAAGCGGCGCGTGAAGGACAGGCCGGCCATCTGACCGTTTCGAGTTTGTTGGCGGACGAACCGATGACCTTTAAGTCCGAGGCCGGTTCCTGGTCGCCGCAAAACTACGATAAACAATTTCACGGGCAGGTCACGGTGCGGACCGCGCTGGAACAGTCGTTCAATGTGCCGGCCGTGTGGGTGGCCAAGGCGGTAGGGACCAAGCCGATCGTGCAGCTGCTGCATCGTCTTGGTGTGACGAGTCCCATCGGCCAGGATCTTTCGTCGGTGGCCTTGGGGAGTTCGTCTGTGTCGTTGCTGGAGATCACGTCCGCCTATGGCACGATCGCCAACGGAGGGATTGCGGTGAAGCCGACCCTGGTGCGTTCGACGAGAGATCGGCAGGGAGCCCTCGTCTGGAATCCTGCGCCGGATCGATTGTTGGCGACTTCGCCTCAAGGGGCCTACGTCTTGACCTCCCTGCTCGAAGGGGTGATCCAGCGGGGGACTGCTAGCAAGGCCAACGTGCTGGGACTACAGGGCGCGGTGGCAGGGAAAACCGGCACCACCGACGGCTATCGGGACGCCTGGTTCGTCGGGTATACGTCCGACCTGGTGATCGGGGTCTGGGTCGGGTACGACGATGAGCGGCCGCTGCGGATGACGGGATCGCAGGCGGCCTTGCCGATCTGGATGGATCTCGCGCGGCGGGTGATCCCGCCCAACGTCCCTTCGTTCGCGATGCCGCCCGGTGTGGTGACTCGCAACATCGACCCCACGACCGGGCAGCTGGCGACGTTTCGCTGTCCTGAACAGGTGTCGGAGGTCTTTATCGAGGGAACGGAACCCACCATCTATTGCGAGGTGCATGGAGGGGGACTATGGGAGCGGCTTCGGCATACTTTCGGATTCTCCTAGGCCTCGCTAAGCCGAATGGTGTAAGCTTGGCGGTAATAATTCAGGTGTGAAGGGGAGTGCCGCATGAAGAAGAGCGACTTTTCAGGAGATGACAACATTACCCTGTTGGCTAAAGGGGTCATCTTAAAAGGCGAGATCCATGTCGAGGGAACGGTGCGGATCGATGGCCGGCTCGACGGCGATATTGAGACCAAGGGACAGGTCATTGTCGGCGAGGATGGACTGGTGCAGGGCACGATTACGGCTGGTACGCTGATCAGCAGCGGGCGCATCAAGGCGAAGGTGATGGCGACGGAGTCCGTGCAGCTGATGAAGACGGCGACATTGATCGGGGAAGTCCATACGCCGGCGCTCATGATGGAAATAGGCGCCAAGCTCCAAGGTATGACGGACATGGGGGTGACCTCCTGGTCTGAGGAGCTGCCGAAGTTGCCGGGCAGCGTCCGTGATCTGTCCGCGCATAGGGCCAAGCAGGTCGTGGTGCTGGACAATAAAGATTCCCGTGGCGAAGGGTACCGATAGACCCGTCGACTTTTTGCTGTTCCTGCCTAACTCATGACACAGCCACAGCTTTTTACCGCCGTATTTTTCGCTCTCCTTCTGCTGCTCCTCTACCAGATCGCGCTGATATTCCAGCCGTTTCTCTTCCCGATGTTGTGGGCGGTGATCCTCGCGCACATGACCTATCCGGTTCACGTGCGATTGACCGCCCGCTTGGGGGGGCGCGACGCCCTCTCCGCCTCGTGCCTGACCGTGGGGGTCTTGGTGATGGTGGTCGCGCCGGTGCTGCTGATGGCGGTGCTGCTGGTGCAAGAAGCTGTTGGCGCAGAGCTGGCGGTGCGGGCCTGGATCGATGCCGGCGGTATTTCACGTCTGCCGGCGCAGCTCTCGACGGTGCCGGTGGTCGGAGGCCTGTTGCAGGATGTGATCGGGCGCTATCTCCTGAATCCTAACGCGCTGGAAGAATTGGTCCGGTCGAGCGCGCAAGTCGTCTCGGGGTTTTTCGTCTACCAATTGAGCAGCCTGCTGAAGAACGCCTTTGTTCTGGTCAGCGACTTTTTCATCATTCTCTTTACCCTCTGGTTTCTGTACAAGGATGGTCGCCGCTGGCTCTGGTTTCTCTACGAGCTCGTTCCGCTCAACGACGCGCAGAAGCAGAAGATTTTCGCGCGGCTGGATATCACGGTCCGCGCTGTGGTGAAGGGCGTCCTCCTGACCGCCATCGTCCAGGGCTTGCTGGCCGGCGCAGCCTATGCGGTGTTGGGAGTGCCTTTTGTGGTGGTGCTCACCGCGCTCACGATCCTCTTCGCAGCGCTTCCGGTCGGCGGCACGGCGCTCATATGGGGGCCGGTCGTCCTGTATTTGTTGACGGTCGGATCGACGGGCAAGGCTCTGATGATGTTGGCGTGGGGGGTTGGCGTGGTTTCGACCGTCGATCAGATCCTCCGTCCGTGGCTCATCGGACAGGACATCCAAATGCCTGCGCTCTTTCTCGTGTTCAGCATTCTCGGCGGGCTGGCCCTCTATGGTCTGATCGGTCTCTTCGTAGGGCCGATCCTCATGAGCATCCTGATGACGGTGATTTCCATCTATCGTGAGGAGTATCAGCAGGCTGAAACCGCTCCACCGGCTGATCCGGTTTTACCCTCCTAGCAGACTGTTGAGTAAGGCCGCCTACGGCCTTGCTCAACAGCCTTTCTGGACAGCCTGAAACGGTCTGCTATCGCACCGATGGTAAACGTATCTGGTGAAGCGTTGTTCGTCTCGGGGTTCGGACGTTTCACGCTGCACGAGCGACGAGGACTGCCGCGTATTCTCGGCAGCCCTATTCCAACGGAATCGTGATGGCGATTCCACCCATCACATCATTGAGTTTGAAGTCCCGTTTCGAGCTGAGCCGATGGCCGTTGTGACAGCTGATACAGGCCGGTGAGATCGCGAGGTCTGGATAGATGGCCTGAAAATATTGTTTGCGCCCACTGGTCACGATCCCCGTGACTGGCAGGTCGGGATTTTTCCTGAGAGACTCCAGCGCGCTGCGCTCCAGGTCGGTTGCCGGAGCGTTGCGGCGGTAAATAGGCCAGAGGCTGATCAGGCGATACCGGATCCCGCTTCCGCTCTCGGCCGCCAGCTTGCTCGAATGATGGAGAAACTGCGCCGGCAACATGAGGGTATTCTCCTGCTCCCAATGTTCAGAGGCCGTGGTGACGCCTTTTTCTTGAAGCCGATTGACGATCTCCGTCGTGTAGACCGTGCGATCGGCCTTGATGACGGCATAGACATA
>CAYHQK010000213.1:0-3806 GCA_964358535.1 uncultured Nitrospira sp.
GAGAATGTTGACCGTGAAACAGTCGCCTGCTATCATTATGCTATCAATTGACAGGAGGTGCGTATGGCGCAGGTTCTTGTTCGGCAGCTTAATAGCAAGATCGTCGATCGTTTAAAGAAGCGGGCGAAGGAGCATGGGCGGTCTCTGCAATCTGAAGTGAAGACGATTCTGGAAGAGGCGGTGCCAGACTACGAGGGGGCCTGGAAGCGGATTGAAGGATTGCGCAAGCGATTGGGGAAGTCTGGTCGGAAGTTCAGCGACAGCGCTGCGCTGATCCGTGAGGATCGCGAGCGGTGAGTCGCTATGTGGTCGATGCCAGCGTGGCGATCAAGTGGTTTATTCCTGAAATCCATTCCGAGGCGGCACTCCGCTTGCGCAATTCACGCTTTCGGCTTCATGTGCCTGCATTGATGACGTTGGAGCTCGGCAACGTCCTTGCCAAAAAGATTCGGCGCGGGGAGCTCACGCGGGCCGAAGGCGATGTGGTCCTGAAGGAGCTGAAACAGCTTCCGCTCCAGCGGCATGCCGATGAGCGGCTCTTTCCAGCAGCCTATCAATTGGCTTTGGATACGCAACGCAGCGTGTACGACTGTCTCTATCTTGCCGTGGCCGAAGCGGTCGATGGCATCATGATCACAGCGGATCGTAAATTCTATTTGTCGCTTGCACGGGGCTCATATGGCAGGCGAGTCTTATGGGTTGAGGATCTGCCTCATTTGGCGTAATCGCTTGCCTCTCGTCGTTCGCGACTTGAGCGATCAGTCGTCAGCTTCTATCGGGAAACGAGATACGTTTCACGCTTCACGAACGACGGTCTTTCGAGTCATCGGCGATAAGCCGCTGCGGGCTGGACATTGGTTACTGACGGGAATACCATGTGCTGAAACTGTTTCTGCTCCGTTGTTGAGGGATGGCGATGAAGGAATTGATCTTTGTGGTTGAAGAGGCTCCGGAGGGTGGATTTGCCGCGCGTGCGCTCGGGACATCAATCTTTACCGAAGCGGATACACTCGCCGAATTACCGGATAAGGTCCGCGATGCGGTGCGTTGTCACTTCGAGGAGGGGAAGGCTCCCAAAGTCGTTCGCCTTCACCACGTCCGCGAGGAAGTTATTGCCGTATGAGGCTTCCCCGAGATTTGTCGGGAAGTGATCTCGCTCAGTCTCTTCGTAAGCTCGGCTACTCCATCACCCGTCAAACCGGCAGCCACCTTCGCCTGACTACCCACGAGCATGGCGAACATCACCTTACGATTCCTCAACCTACCCCGCTCCGTATCGGCACGCTCTCGGCAATCCTTGCCGATGTTGCTATGCATTTCGAGATAAGCCGCGAGCAGCTGCTTGCCCGACTGTTTGACTAGCTGACCCTGCCATCCGCGTCCAGAAAACGAAGAGCCGATGGCGTATGGCTGATAGCACGAACAAAGAACGTTCTGTTTTTTTCTACAACAGGCCATCAGCCATACGCTCTTCTCCCCAACGAGATACATTTCACGAGATGAACGAAGCGTCGTTTGTATCTACCCAAAACTTGGACTGCCGTGCGATCCCGTCTTGGCGGGATGTTATACTCGGTTCACGGGACAGTCACTGAATAGGTTGCGCAGCAGGTTGCCATGATGATCGATCCCACGCCGGACACTGAGATTTCCCTGTCCTTCGACAACCAGCGAGCAGTCGTGTCGCCCTGGGGCGCTTCGTTACGGCGGTACTTCCTGGTGGAAGCCGACGGCGGCGAAACCGACATTGTGTGGGGCTATTCTGGGGGCAGTCACAAGAAGGGCGGCCAGGGAGACGTGTTATTCCCATTTCCTGGACGCGTTGCGGAGGGCCGCTATTCCTTCGAGGGACAGGCGTTGCAACTTGAACGGAACGACAAAGAAGGTCCGAACGCGATCCATGGGTTTGTCCGGACGTTGCCGTGGAAGACGCATCGTGTCGACTCGAACTGCGCATCGTTCGAAGTCCGCCTCAATGCTGAGTCGTACGGGCGCCGGGGCTATCCATTTTCACTCAGTCTTCGCGTCACCTACACCTTGGATCGTGACGGTTTGTCTTGTGCCTTTGCCGTGCAGAACGTGGGTGGTCAGGCGGCGCCTGTCGGGGTCGGGTTTCATCCCTATTTCACCGTGGGCACCTCTCTTGTCGATGAGGCCGAAGCCAAGATCCCTGGCGCAGGGTACTTGGAGTTCAATGAACGGCTCGCGCCGACCGGCACCATCGTCGCCACCGCTGGCACGGACTGGGATTATCGTCACTATCGCAAGATCGGCGGTCAGCGGTTCAATCACTGCTATGTGCAACTCGAACGTGATGCGGAAGGGATGGCCATAGCGTCACTGCGCCATATAGGGAGCGGTCGTATCATCGACATTGTAATGGATCGCTCGTTCTCCGCTGTCGTGGTCTACACCGGAGACGCCATTGCCGATGCCCCGCGACGGGCGTTCGCCATTGAGCCGATGACCTGCGCGACTGATGCCTTGAATCACCCTGAATGGGGCTTGAAACGGCTGGCTCCCGAGGAAACATTCTCCGGACGCTATATGATTAGGCACCGGCTGGATTCAGGAATAGTCAAATCGTATCGTTCTTGACCCAAGCGAGGGCAGCAACGGGAGTCTTTTCCGGGAAGCCCAGCTCCGCCAGCCGCCCAGCGCGTCCAGAAAACGAAGAGCCGATGGCGTATGGCTGATAGCAGGAACAAAGAACCTCCTGTTTTTTGTAAGCCAGGGCCGTAGACCTGCAACTCCTGTTTCCTGCCATCAGCTATCGGCCATAAGCTCTTCTCTTCCGCCAACGCTCTCCTCCCCAACGAGATACGCTTCACGAGCGCCGGTCTTTTGCGCGCGTTTCACGTCTCACGTTTTACGTTTCACGAGAGATCTTTCTGGATTGCCGGGATCTTAGGCGGGGATGTCGATGTATTCGACTTGGCTGCTGGGGAGAGGGATTGGAAGGCCGTCTTCCTTGAGCCCTTCCAGATGAAATTCGATGGCTTCGCGAATGAGCGATTCGGTTTCGGCCACAGTGGAGCCGGTGGCGATGCTGCCTGGCAAATCCGGAACGTACGCCGCGTAGTTTGACGGGGCCTTCTCGATCACAATGGCGTAGCGCATGCTAGATCGCTTCCTTATCGGAACATGTCGTAGTCATAGATGGAGTGGTGATGGCCGATGTAGCGGAGTTCAGCATGATCGGGGCGCACAAACTTGAAGATGACGCGATAGGCCCGGTCAATCCTGAAGCTCCAGACTTCGTGATGTTTTGGATGCAATTTTTCCACATGGAGTGACGGGTGGAAAGGATTGGTTTGGAACAGGTCGGTCTTGGTTGCGGCTTTGCGCTGGATGGTTTTGGGGAGCTTGTCGAAGAGGCGGTCGAACGTGGCGGTTGTCGAGATGTCGATCATGACCGATTAGTCGACTAATTCTCGCAGTGACTTCCGCTTTGTTACTCGGCCTGCGCGATGGTCCTGCGCTGAGGCGTCAAGGGCGTCGAGAAATTCCTTCCGATACAAGCCGATTGAATCACAGAACGTTTCGAAGTTCTCTTTCGTGATTTTGATCTGCAGGCTGTCTTTCGTTTTCTTCACGACGTTCGCGGCTAATGCGTGCCCCATGGAGTTTCTCCCTCTTTAAAATCGAGTGTATTGTCTCCTATTTACTTCCGAGAGGCAAGCAAAGTACAGGAGTCTAAGGCGTAGCTGCCTCCGCGCTCGGTTTTCGTCGTTCGGCGCTCGCTGAAGTCAGAAGCCTTTCACTTTTCACGTTTTACCTTTTACGTCTCACGCCTCCAATCCCCC
>CAYHQK010000214.1:0-3806 GCA_964358535.1 uncultured Nitrospira sp.
GTGGGGGAGTTGGACTTGGTGGCGGAGGACGGGCCGGTGCTGGTTTTTGTCGAGGTGAAGGCGCGGCGCAGCGATGCGTTCGGCGGGGCCATCCATGCCATCCACCAGCGGAAGCAGGAGAAGTTGATCCAGTTGGCGGCGCAGTATCTGGCCCGGCACCACCTCAAGGATCGGCCCTGCCGATTCGATGTTGTCCTGCTGCAGGGTGCGGATGCCGACGCTTCCCAGATCGAGCATATTCAGAACGCGTTCGAAGTAGCCGGGGACGACCTCCGCTGGTAAGGGGACGATGATTCAATTAATCCATGTGTCGAAACGGTATGATCAGCGGTCGGCGCTCTCCGACGTCACCCTCGAGATCGGCAAAGGGGAATTCGTTCTGCTCATGGGGCCCAGCGGAGCAGGCAAGTCGACCTTATTGCGGCTGCTCATCGGCGCCGAGCGGCCCGATGAGGGGCAGGTCTTCGTCCATCAGAAAAATGTGACGACACTGAAGCAGTCCGATATTCCTTATTTGCGCCGCAAGGTGGGAACGGTGTTCCAAGACTTTCGGCTCTTGCCGAAGAAGTCCGTTTTCGACAATGTGGCGCTGCCCTTGCTGGTGCAAGGCGTTTCCTCCGACGACATCAGCCGGAAAGTCACGGAGGCCTTGCGGGCGGTCGGAATCGAGCATAAGCGGGACCAGCTTCCGGCCGGCCTTTCGACGGGGGAGCAGCAACGGGTCTGCATCGCGCGCGCGATCGTGAATGGACCGGTCCTCTTGCTGGCCGATGAGCCGACCGGCAATTTAGACCCAGCCCTGACCGTTGAGATCATTGAGCTGTTCAAAACCATTAATGCGCGCGGCACGACGGTTGTCGTGGCGACGCACGATCCTCTCGTCATGGCGCAGGCGAATCGGCGGGTGCTCACCCTGTCACAGGGCCGGTTGTTGCCGGAACAGAGGGTGTCGGCATGAAGATGCTGTCCTATCTCCTGAGAGAATCCTGGGTCAATATGCGGACCAACCGGATGACGACGGTGGTTGCGATCCTGACCACCGCCTTTACGCTGGCCTGCGTCGGTATTTTCTTACTCCTCTATGTCAATTTGCGGGCGGCGGCCGGATGGCTCCAGGACGATATCAAGATCATGGTGTATCTGGACGATCGGCTCGCCGCCGATTCGATTGCGAAGGTGGAGCAGCAGTTGCGGAGCGATCATGCAGTGGCCTCCCTGTTGTTCATCTCGAAAGAGCAGGCGCTGGGAGAGTTCAAGGCGCAGTTTCCTTCGGAATCTCATTTGCTTGAGGGGCTGGGTCAGAATCCCTTACCGGCCTCCTTTGTGGTCGCGCTTAGCCCATCGTTCCGTTCCTCGGATTTGGTTAAACGATGGGCGGAACGGGTGAGCCGGATCACCGGCGTCTCCAAGGTCGACTATAACCAGGACTGGATCGACGCGCTGGCCACGGTGATTCGGTCGATTGAGTTGGTTGCCGTCGGTATCGGCGTTATCCTCTCGGCCGCGGCTGTGACCATTATCGCCAATACCATTCGCCTCACTCTGTTTGCCAGGCGGGATGAGATTGCCATTCTGCGGCTTATCGGGGCCACGACGAGTTTCATTCGCATCCCCTATCTGGTGGAGGGCGCGGTGCTTGGCGCGTTGGGCAGCGCGCTCTCGCTGGGCATGCTCAAGTTCATGTACGAATTGTTTCGGCAGGAAATGCGCACGACTGGGCGATTTGCCGGGCTTGAGAACCTCATCGCCTTCTTTCCCCCGTCAGCCTGTCTGGCTTTGATTGCGGTGGGGATGGGGCTCGGGTTCGCCGGCAGCTTCGTGTCGATCAGGCGTTTCGGCGAGGCCAGGACATGACCTGTCGGGCCTGGTTCAGGGTCGGAGTGATGGTCTGTGGGCTCCTGGCTCTCTCCTGGCCGATGGATACGGGGGCCGATCCGATCACCGACAAGATCGAAAAAGAGCGGAAGGCGCTCGAACAACTTAAAAATAAGATCGAAGAGAAGCGCAAGCAGGCTGATGAAGCAGGCAAGAAGCGCGAGTCGCTGTTGCAGGGAATCCAGACGCTCGATGAACGGTTGCTCCAGTATAAGCAGGCGCACCAGGAGATCAGCCGGAAGCTGCGTAAGAAGGATCAGGAAATCGAATCCATCAATGCGCAGCTCGCCGGGTTGGGCATCAGCGTGCGGGAGCGGCAGGATGCGATTCTGGCGCGGTTGCGGGTCCAATATATGGAAGGGCGCTTCGGCTATTGGAAGACCCTGCTCGCCTCTGACTCGTATGGAGATTTTCAACGGAGGCTTCAGTATCTTTCGGCCGTCTCAGAGCGAGACTATGCCCTCATGGGCATGTTCAAGGCCGACATGAGCAGGATGGAGCAGGTGGAGCGGCAGCGGGAAGAAGCGCGGATCGGGATGCTCTCGTACAAGCAAAGCACTGAAAAACATCTGGGGGAAATCAAGTCGGTTAAGAAGGAAAAGCACGTCTACCTGACCAAGATCACCCAGCAAAAAGAATCCTACGAGCATGCGCTCCAGGAATTGGAACGGTCCGCCTCTCGTATCGATAATCTGTTGCAAGAGTTGGAGACTCGCCGCCGCGCGACCGCGGTCCGTCCTCCAGTCGGGGGGATTGCCCCGCGGGGCGTGAAGGGGGGCTTGCCCTGGCCAGCCGACGGGAAAGTCATTTCCTTCTTCGGGCGCCAGAAACATCCGACCTTCAATACCTATGTGCAGCGTCGAGGCATTGAAATCAAGGCGGTCGAGGGGAGCGCCATTCATGCGGTGATGCCGGGGTCTGTCGTCTATGCGGACTGGTTGAAGGGCTACGGACTCGTTATAATCCTTGATCATGCGAACGGGTTCTTTTCGCTTTATGCCCATGCCTCGAAAATCCTTGCGGCGGTGGGGGCGCAGGTGGGCGCCGGGCAGTCGATCGGCGAAACGGGCGATACGGGCATGACGGGTGAAAATACTTTATACTTTGAGTTGCGCGAGGGGGCGGAGCCGCTGGATCCTCTCCAATGGTTGGCAAGGCGATAGGGAACGGAAGAGGAAAGGACGTTATTATTATGGAACAGTATCCCCGGAAACGATTCTGGATGGTTGGTCCGACAGTGGTGGTGGCGTTGGTCTTGGGCGTGATGCTCGGCAAGGGCTGGGAGCGGACCGGGCATGCCACGGAAACCTATGAAGAGCTGAAAACATTTTCCGAGGTGCTGACCCAGGTTCAAAAGAACTATGTCGATGAAACGAAGGTGAAGGACCTCGTCCAGGGGGCCATCCGAGGGATGCTCTCCACCCTCGATCCCCATTCGGCCTACATGACGCCGGATATGTATAAGGAAATGCAGGTGGAGACGAAGGGGGAGTTCGGAGGCGTCGGCATCCAGATCGGCGTGAAGGAAAACCGCCTGGCGGTGATCGCGCCCATCGAGGGTACGCCTGCCTATCGAGCCGGGATCAAGGCGGGCGATTTCATTACCAAGGTGAACGACGAAACGACCAAAGACCTGACGTTGATGGATGCGGTGCAGAAGATGCGCGGTCCCAAGGGCTCAAAGGTCAACTTGACGATTCAGCGGGAGGGGACGCCTGATCCGCTTCAATTTACGCTGGTTCGCGACACCATTAAGATCGAGAGTGTGAAGTCGAAGGTGCTGGACAATATCGGCTACGTCCGGCTGACGCAGTTTCAGGAATCGACCGGACGGGATCTGGGCAAGGTCCTCAAACAGTTCAAGGACCTAAAGCTCCAGGCGACGATTCTGGACCTCCGCAACAATCCAGGCGGGCTGCTGACCGCGTCGG
>CAYHQK010000215.1:0-3783 GCA_964358535.1 uncultured Nitrospira sp.
CGAGTCGAAACCGGAGGCGTACCCTCTCGGGTACGTTGAGGATTTCGATGAGCCGAGAACGAAGCTGGCGGCCTGTTTCAGCATCCTGTTAGAGGTAGAGGGATTCGCGACGATCACGAAGCAGATCATTGTAAGGCGTGAGGGCTTTGTTCCGCGCGTCGGCAGGATCAATCTCAACCATGTACAGTTCGTCCTGCTCGTGCGGCGCACGATGCAGAATCGCCCCCTTCGGAGCGACGACTTCGCTGTTCCCGATAAAGGTCAGCCGATCTTTGCCGCCTCGCGCTTCGCTGCCAGTCCGGTTACTCGTAATCGCGAAGACGCGATTCTCACGGCACCGAACCGGCATAGAGTCGGGGCAATCCGGCAGCACCAAGTTCGAGGGATGACAGATGATCTCCGCCCCCTTGAGGGCCAGGGTGCGAGCCGCTTCCGGATAATACCAATCGAAACAGATCATCACGCCGATCTTGGCCGATCCGATATCCCAAACCCGAAACCCCGTGTCGCCAGGGGTGAAGAACAGCGTTTCCTCAAAGAATAGATGGGTCTTGCGATAGCAGCCGATGAACCCGGACGGACCGACGACCACGGCGGAGTTATAGCAGAGAGCCCCGGCCCGTTCCGGAAGACCGGCAACAATCACCATCTTGCGACGCTTCGCGAGGTCGATCAGCCGTTGCGTGGTTGGGCCATCCGGCACAGATTCCGACAATGTGAACACTTCTTGCTGCGACGTGAACTGATATCCGGAGGCACATAGCTCAGGCAAGACGATCAAGTCGGCATCTGCTTGGTCGAGTGTTTCCACAACTCTGTCGAGATTGTGCGACACCTCGCCGAACTGTGGAGCGAATTGAAAATACCCGACTCGCATGACCATCCTGTTCCTAAAGCAGAACGGGCAGGGTCGCCCCTGCCCGTTTCAGGAAAATCTCTGACGAAACGACTTACTTCACTTCGGACAAATGGGTGACTGCGCCTTCGGCATGTTGGGTGGCCACATCGACGTGACCGGCCTTGCCATGGGACACAGCTTCCTTGAGATGCTTGATGCCTTCATCCAGATGCGGATTCTTCACACCGGCCGCCTCGGCATGCTTGAGGGCTCCCTCAGCATGCTGCACCAGGGCATCGGCATGCCCCTGCTTGCCATGCGCCACAGCTTCCTTGGCATGTTCCACGGCTTCGCTCACATGCTTGTTATCCGCAAGAGCGAGCCCAGTGAACAGCGGGAAACCAACAAGTGCGGCAACCGCCGCCACAACCAGTGCTCCGCGATAGATTCTCATTTTCATGGGTTCCTCCTCAGGGGTTAAACTTCATTCGACCGACACAAACCATTGCACAATCGTCGACTCGCTCACCTTACACAGCCCATTTTTGACTGTCAAGAAGGCCGCACTTGCGGATCCACATTCAGGATATGCTGCAATCCCTTGGCGTCTTTTTCCACCGGACAGGCGAAGTCCCGGCTCCACTCCCACCAGGATCCAGGATAGTTGCGGACCTTCCGGTAGCCGGCCAGCTTGAGGACGAAATAGAGCCAGGCCGACCTGACGCCGCCGGTGCAATAACAGATGACCTCTTGATCCTGCGTGAGACCTTTATCGGCAAGACTCTCCGTAATCGTCTCCAGATCTTTCAGCGTGGCGTTCGGCTGAAGAAACCCCGTCCACGCCAGATGAATCGCGGAGGGAATGTGGCCCGGCCTCGGAATGCCCGAGACCTCTTTCCCCAGATATTCTTCGAGGCTGCGCGCATCCAAAATCACGGTGCCGGGATGCGGCTGCTTCACGAGCTGTTTCAACTCGTCTTTGTTGGCAATCACGGCAGCCACCGGCTTGACGGTGAAGGTCCCAGTCTTGGGCGTCACACACCCATGCTCGAACGGCCGTTTTTCCTGCACCCACTTGACCCATCCTCCGTCGAGAATCCGCAGCTTCGTGTGACCGAAATATTCCAACATCCAGAACATGCGGCCTTCGTCGCCCCAGTTGTCGAAGGGATTGGAATAGATCACCACATCGCTGTCCTGGCTGATACCCAAGGCGCGGATCTTCTGTTCCAGCCTGGCGCGATCGGGATCGAGCAGACCCTTCGGCACGGCCTTGGGGTCGCTGTACTCGTGCCAGGTCGAATGCACCGCGCCGGGAATATGGCCGCCGAACTCATAGGCGGCCCGCCCCCGCACGTCGAGAATCACCAGCCCAGGCTGGCCCAAGCTCTGCTGGAGAGTTTCGGTATCGATCAGCAACGGATGTGTCATGTCGTTCCTTTGTGGTTTGAGCTGTCAGCGATCAGCCCGCAGCTCCGGCCTTGCAACTTGTCCCCTCGGGCTGGCGGCTCAGGGCCGCTGACCGCTCGCTCTCACTCAGCGCCGCCGCAAGATCGCCGGACAGCGGGAACTCCCGCTCGTACACGACGAATCGGTAGGGATCGTTTCCCGTCAGCCCATACTGGGTCTGCAACATCTCATGTTGCTTGTCGGTCAGGATGTGGTACTGCACCCGCGCCTTGACTTTCAAGCCCTCTGCCTGAGCCGGAAGCTGGTACGTAAACTGGTATTCCCGGCTGGCCAGGGGCAAGAGACGGTTATCATACAACTCGACGATAGCCGGCTGCCACATGATCCAGCGGCCCATCGTGGAGGTCTGCTGATCGAGCACATGTCCGTCCCGGTCCTCTACAGAAAACTCCACCGTGAAAAACCGGTCCGGATCGCCCGTCGGAATCTTATGGCCGGCTCCTGCATTGATGACCGTGAGGGTAAAACTCACTCGATCGCCAGGCTTGGGCGAGACAGTATCAGCCTTTACTTGCACCCCCACCGCCCGTTTCACCATATCCGGGTCGTGCCCGCCGCGCCAGAGATGCTGCCGTCCCCGCCGGATCGGACTATTCGTCGCCACCGGCCGGTCGATTTCAGGCATATGGCAACTCTGGCAAATGAAGCCCCGCTCCTGCATGAAGAACTTGCCTTCATACTCCGCGTAGGTCCCGCAGGGCCCCACATTATAGAACTGGGCCGGACCGGACACCACGTTATGACAACGCTGACAGACCTGCGCGGTGCGAAAGTTCGGATCGAACTTGGTCGGGTGCGGCGCGGCGGAATCTTCGAACGGCCCATAGATGACTCCATCCCGCACATGGCAGGCCGCGCAGGTCACAGATTCCTTCTGATACTCGGGGTCGTAATGGGGATTGGGCTCTTGCACCGCCTTCTCGACGCGCCCTCGCGGAATTTCTTTCACCAACGTCGGCTGCTGGTTTTCCAGCGGGGTGTGGCAGTTCAAACAGACCCAAATGTTCTTATCCTTCTTCCAATAGGCCTGAAAAAACGGATCCTCATAGGCATGGGCATGGATACTCGTCTTCCACTCGTCGTAAATCTCACGATGGCATTGGCCGCAGGACTCGGCCTTCAAGCTCGTCAGACCCTCCGGGATCTTTTGAAACGGAATCGCATGGGCGTAATCCGACCGCAACCCGAAAATCACGACCGGTTTGATTTCGGTGTAATACACATAGACGAGCAGACCGACTAGAGCAGAACCGAGCAAAATCTTAAGAGGGGTTTTCATGCGGCCAAGAGAGCCTGGATGTGACGATCCACCGACGCAGCCAAGGATGTCAGATGATACCCGCCTTCGAGCGACGAAAGGATGCGCCCGTTCGCATGGCGCTTGGCGATGCCGGCCACGATGCCGGTGAGGTCCTCATAGCCCTCTTCCGTCAACCCCATGCTCGCAAGCGGATCGTCTTTGTGGGCATCGAAGC
>CAYHQK010000216.1:0-3751 GCA_964358535.1 uncultured Nitrospira sp.
AGGCGGTGGGGCCGGTCCAACAGAATCCCTCCGAGCGGATACTGCTTGAACGGCTGGAGGATTGCTTCAGGCTCTTGCAGACCTTGTCGCCGGACGATCGCCGCCGCATCCAGCGGCTCATGACGACGCTCACGCAGGGCATGGAGATGGATCTGGCCGTGTTCCCCGGCAATTCAGTTGCAGAGCTCACGGGACTGAAGACGCTGGAGGAGCTGGACCGCTATACCTATTATGTGGCCGGTTGTGTGGGAGAGTTTTGGACCGATTTGATGTGTGCGCATCGGAAGGCCTTGGCTCACTGGAAGGTGCGGGAGATGTCGGAGGTCGGCGTGAGATTCGGGAAGGGGCTCCAACTCACGAACATTGTGAAAGACATCGCGCAAGATCTTCAGAACGGTCGCTGTTATGTGCCGGCGTCTATGCTGGCCGAAGCAGGGCTGACCTCACAGGACTTACTGGACCAGCGGAACCGCGCCAGGTTTCAGTCGGTTTTGCGCAAACTGGTCCGTATGGCGGTGGAACATCTCGATCAAGGCTGGCTCTATACGATGTCGCTCCCGCGCCACGAAATGAGACTGCGACTATCCTGCATGTGGCCGATTCTGTCGGCAGGAGAATCGCTCAAGCTGGTCATGAATTCGCCCGATCTCTTGAGTCCTGCCGTGAAAGTGAAGATTCCCCGCAGCAAGGTCTACCAGATCATGGCCCTCACGACCTTTACCGGCGCCTGCGGCTACGTGGGCACTGCCTATTGGGGACGACTCCGGAAGCAGATCATTTAGCAGTTGTTGAGGTAGTTCGTCGTTTGCCCTGGAGGGGGGGAAGGACAGAAGTTCTGTTTTTCTCTTCGTTCCTTATAGGGGTGGCCTGGCTGATCCCCCATTGCGCACGTCCAACGAGGGCCTTCTGAGGCCGCGCGTTGCGCGAGCACAGGGGATCTGCCTGGGTACCCCGTTACTTTTTCTGCGGCTCCAGCATCTTCTCGCCCTTCTTGAACACCCCATAGATTGCCTGCGAGGGGCAGGCATCCAGGCAGAGACGGCAGCTTTCCAGGCAGCGGGACGAATCGAACTTGTAGGGAGGAGTCGAGAGCCAGGCGCCGGTCGGGCAGATGGGCATGCAAATGCCTTGGTGGGTGCAACGGTCCGGATGGCGGACGAGGTGGTCGCGAATGATCATCATAGGCTTGACTCCTTCAAAGAGACCTTGGGAAAAGATGTCGAACATGTTTCTGTTTGGGAGACTGTCGCTCACTTCCACTCCTTCACGAGTTCTTTTAAGCGATCTTTCAGTTCCGGAATCTGTTCCAGATTATTCTGAATCGCTCCAAGAATCTTATCGGCTCTGGCGGCCATGAGGGCGTCTTTGTCTTTTTGGGCCAGCCGATCATATTCCGCATAGGCCTGCTGGTGCGCCGGTTCGAGAAGCGACCGCGCCACCGTTAAGGCTTCGCCGAGCTCGTAGGGCTCCGTCGCCATGGGGGGCAGGATGGTAAAGGTGCCATCGGCGCAGACCAGCACGGCGGCTCCCTGTTTTCCTTTGAGGGGGATGACGTCGGTGATGGTCTTCCCCGCCAAGGCTGTCCAGTCTCCGAGTAATCCGGGAAACTGTTTCATGAAGGCCACCTTTTCCAGGTTGGCTTTCCATTTTTCTTCGACGGCCATATGGATCCTTGTGGTGCGGTGCTACGATTTAAGCGGAGGGACGGTCGTGGGAGCTGGATGGCCTGGCAAGACGAGACGGGTTACGACTTCGCCCTTGACGACATGGCGCTCCATGATTTCCGTCACGTCGGCGTCGGTTTTGACCTGATACCACACGCCTTCGGGATAGATGACGACGCTCGGCCCTTCGGCGCAATGGTCGAGACACCCGGCTTTATTGGCGCGGACGACGTTTTTCAAGTCCAGTCGCTTCGCCTCTTGCTTGAAGCAGGCGTGGAGCGCTTCAGATCCGAGCTTCGAGCAGCTCCCGCGTGGATCATCAGGACTCCGCTGGTTGGTACAGACGAAAATATGACGAGTGAAGGTGGACACGAGTAATTCCTTCGTTAGGTCCGTACTGTGGCAGTCTGCATACGGCCCATGAGTTGTGTGACGTCGGCTGCGGTCAGGAATGAAGACTGGCCCGCCACTCCTGCGAGAATCGCGGCAATCTCCCGAAGCCGTAATGAGGCCCGTTGAAATTCTTCCTGGCTGGACAGGGTGGAGCCTTGGCCAGCTGCGAGTTTGTCGAACTCACCCAGGATATCGCGAAAATCCCGTTGGAGATTTTTTTGCATCGAGCAGCCTTCGCAGTACCATTTCGGGCTTTGATCGGTCGAGGGGGACAGCCGATCGTAGGTTCGGCCGAAAAAGTCCTTCCCGAGCGATAACTTCATGAGCGCGGTGCCGGTGGCGCCGCAGGCATTGCAGGATCCAGATACGGAACCCATAGAGCCTCCCTCTGTCGATCGTGCGCTAAAGAGCGTGCGAATCTTACACCAGGCCTGCGCGCACTGTCTACTTGAGAGGGCCGTTGCCGCTGGTCCCGCCGTGCATTTTCACCCCTGTTGTATATAATGGGCGAAGAGTTTTTAGATTGATCGCGCAAGGAGGCAGAATCATGGTCGTCGGGGTGCCGAAAGAGATCAAGGACCATGAGTATCGTGTCAGTGTCACCCCCGATGGGGTGCGGTCGTTGCGTCAAGCAGGCCATGAGGTCTGGGTCGAACCATCGGCCGGGGTGGGCAGCGGGTACTCAGATGAGGACTATCGGGGCGCCGGCGCCAGCATCGCGCAATCAAAAGAGCAGGTATTTCAGCAGTCGACGCTCATTGTAAAGGTGAAGGAGCCGCTGCTCTCCGAGTGCCACCTCTTCCGTCCAGACCAGACCCTCTTTACCTATCTGCATTTGGCGTCCTTACCGGAGCTCACGAAGGCCCTCATGGAGACCAAGATCACGGCGATCGCCTATGAGACGATCGAGGCGAAAGACGGCACCTTGCCGATGCTCAAGCCGATGAGCGAAATTGCAGGACGGATGTCGGTGCAGGTTGGCGCGCGTTATTTGGAAAAGACGCAAGGGGGACGCGGGTTGCTCCTGGCCGGTGTGCCGGGCGTCGAGCCGGGGAGGGTCGTGGTGTTGGGGGCCGGGGTCGTGGGGAGCGCAGCGACGAGAATTGCCGTCGGCATGGGGGCTCAGGTAACAGTGGTCAATCTTGACCTTGAACGGCTCCGGTCGCTCGACGATTTGTATCGCGGACGGATCGTCACCCGCGCCTCCACGCAGGCTGCGATCGAGGAGTCGGTGATCGCCGCGGATCTTGTCATCGGGGCGGTGCTCGTCCCAGGAGCCCGCGCGCCCAAGCTGGTCTCGCGTGGACTGGTGGCGCGGATGAAGCCAGGATCCGTGGTGGTGGACGTGGCGGTCGATCAAGGGGGCTGTTTCGAGACGACGAAGCCCACGACCCATTCGGACCCGGTCTATCTGGTGGACGGGGTGCTGCATTATTGTGTGGCCAACATGCCGGGGATTGTTCCCCGCACCTCGACAGTTGCCTTGACCAATGCGACGCTGCCCTATCTTCTGCTCCTGGCCTCGCAGGGGGTGGAGCCGGCTGTTCGCGCAGACGCGGGGCTGGCGAAAGGGGTGAATCTGGCTGGCGGCAAAATTACCTGTCGTGGGGTGGCCGATGCCCATGGCTTGCGTTTTGACCCTCTGATGTAAGACAATCCCCCTTCGCTTCGTGGTTCTGTGATTTTGTCGGGGC
>CAYHQK010000217.1:0-3736 GCA_964358535.1 uncultured Nitrospira sp.
TCTTCATCAAGGGCGGCACCTTCTTCATCCCCGGCAGCCTCGGCGCCCAGGACGGCGGCAATTTGTTACTGCTCACAGCTTTCGGCTATAGCGAAGTCACCGGCATCACCTTCGCATTGCTGAGGCGGTTCCGCGAACTGGTCTGGATCGGACTGGGCCTGCTCTGCCTGACATTTGTGGGCGGGCGGAAAGCGGCAATTCAAGAAGATCGTACGCACGACTCAGGGGATGGGAGGGCAGGTTAGAGGGTCTTCAGCGCTCGTCGCTCAAGCCCCTTGGTGGACTCGCGCAGTAAGGTAATTCGCAATCATTCTTGGACGTCAACAAAGAGGAGAGAAAAATATGAAGAAGCTGGTTGTCGGTATTGCCATCACGATTGGTGCGGTTCTCGGACTCTGCAATGTTTCCGCACAGGCCGCAAAGCCGGATACGGAAGCAGTCTCCAAGGCCACGCAACAGTTCTATTCTGCTTTGAACGTCCTCTTTACTGGGAGTTCCGCGCCCATGGAGGACGTGTGGTCTCATGCGGCCAATATCACCTATATGGGACCTTCAGGCGGCCTTCGTCTCGGGTGGAGCCAGATCCAGGCAGAATGGAAGGCGCAGGCGGGCTTGAAGCTCGGTGGCAAAGTCGAACCCAAGGACATGCATATGACTGTGGGGCGCGATCTGGCCATCGTCAGCAACTACGAGGTCGGGGAAAATGTCGGGCCCGATGGCCAACCTCAGAAAGTTGAAATCCGTGCCACCAATCTCTTCCGTAAAGAGCAGGGCAAGTGGAAAATGATCGGGCATCACACGGACCTGCTCCCCTTTCTACAGAAGTGATCGCTCGCGAACAGGGGTAAACATATCGGCCGTCACTCGGCAGTTTCATCAATGGCAGGTCGAGCTGGCAGGCATAGGGTCGTATGCTGTGACGGGATATGCCATGAGTTGCGCAGGTTCAATCACAGACTCAGATGCGTCAGAGTCCTGAGCAGATCCTCGTCTTCCCTCCCCAAGGGGCGGCCTGGTCATCCTCCCGCTTGCAGAACAGAGGAGGGGATGGAAGCTGATGATTTTCTGTGCTCGCGCAACGCGCGGCCTCAGAAGGCCCTCGCTTGGGCCACCGGCACGTCTCTGCGTGCTAGTGGGTGGGGGAAAAGCTGCGCGTAGCAAACTGATTCCTCGATCGACCTGCGGCTTACAACCTCGACTCAGCCCAATCTGACCCGACCCACGGCGAGCTAACCCAAGGAAAAACTGACGAATCGGAAGAACCATCCTTGTGATGAGTTGTCCTGCTCCGGTACCAGCGTGGTAGCAGAGGTGTCAAGTGAGTTGGAGTCCATGATAAGGCGTTGTCAGGTCTCCCAGCATCGGTATACCATCGTGCAGACATAGGTCAATGGATTAGGAGATCCGCATGGTTGATCGCTACAGGCATCTCTACAACAGAGTTAACGTCAATTCTTGGGAGCAACTACAGCGCTACTCTGAAGGTCGAGGTCTTGGTAGGCCGGGCCCTAAGAAATGGAATCGTTGGATCTTCAAGGGACACGAGAGCACGCGATGGCCTCTCTCTACGACGCTTGAACGAACACTACGTGAACGGTTTAGTCGCGGCCTATCGGATGCTTGGACATGGGAGCGACGCCTTAGCCGAGAGTTCATGCGCAAGGCACGAGGGTTCCTCTCTGATCCGCCGAGTGATAAAGATTTTATGGAATGGCTTGCCCTCATGCAGCATTACGGTGCACCAACGAGACTGCATGACTGGACCTACTCTTTTTGGACCGCTGTTTTGTTCGCAATAGAAAAGGCGAACATTGACGGAAGGAAGTCTTGTGCGGTTTGGGCTCTTGAAATCGATTGGTGGCGTGATGAGTGCACGGCAAAGAATGTCCCTGAACTGAAGACGATGTTAAGAGAGGGCTCTAATCTTCCGCAGGAAATCGAATTCATCCTGAAGAGCCAGGGGAAGCACCGCACCCCATCTGGCATCTGGCCATTAAATGCCTACCGTTTGAATGAGAGAGTTGTTACTCAACAAGCTCTATTTGTGGTCCCTCTCGATGTAACGAAATCCTTCATGGAAAATCTGCGCCTTTGTTCAAAGGATCAGCAAATGATCTCGCGTCACCTGATTAAATTCGTCATTCCTTGTCGTGAGAAAATAATCGAGGAGTGCGTGAAATATCTCTATGATCGTAATTTAACTCCCGCCACGCTCTTTCCTGGGATCGATGGATATGCCCGTAGCCTCGGCAATCTCGTGCTTCTGCCTGATCGATTTTGTGGCATTGGCGACAAACCCGATCGCCCTTGGCCGAACTAATCATCAAAGCACACAGTAGCAGGCGGCTCCCTTCCCATCCTTCTGAGTCCGCGCGTTCCGCGAGCACAAGAGATTGACCAGGCTGCCCCCCCCGTCTTTTACAACAAGTACCGGTGATGCTCAGGGCTCCGTGGAAGACTCCGAGGATATCGATCGCGCCAGAGCTCTTTATCACGTAGGCGATTCGGTAGTGACCGTGGAGAAGGATGCGGATGTGCCGGTCCGGTCGTTGCCAGTAACGGTAGCCTGATTCGGGGAATTTTCGGAGGATCTCTGTTTTCTGACAGAGCTATTCAGTTCCGCCACGTCTTGATGCGGCGGCCCATCTCTTCGTGGCTGATCGTCCTCTCTGCATCGGAGTCCGCAAGCCCTCTCTCAACCATCCTGGCGAAGGCCAGCTCCCGCAGAATCTCATCGTACGAACTGTCGTCCGGTTGGTCCTGGAGAATCTTCGCGATCTGTTCTTTGGCGGAAGGCATGGTCACCTCTCTTTGCGGGGCGTCTAGCAGGATGCTGAAAAAGTCCGCCAGCGGCGTTCTCGCTTCACGAAGAGGCTCAACGTACCAACCCGTACGCCTCGCCTCTTCGCTCGCTGCGGCCTTGCTGGACGGCCTTTTTGAGCATCCTGTGGTTGTTCAGGCCGCGGTGCCACTCGGAGCATTTTGGCCGATTTTTTCGCATACCATACCCCGAGTTTTTCCGCAGCCTGCTGGGATTTGCTGAGCATGTCGCCGTGAACGCTGGTGCTTCGAAGGTGCCTGTTACAGGCTCACTCGGCTGACTTCACCTTTGGGAGCAATGGGAAGAATCTGCTGGAGTTTTGGCAGGAGCGGGCGAAGGTCTTTCAAACGATTGGTTGGAGCCTGCAGAACAACGACAGCAATGGTGAACTGCGGGGTGTTCTGTTGGAAGGCTAGATTACGGTCAACGGTGACGAAGGCGTCGAATTGCGTTTGGGCTCGTGTCAGTAACTCACCGTTCTTGATTCCTGCCCACCCGGCCTGAGGGACGGTTACCACCTCATGACCCTCAATCTCTCTTGCGAATCGTCGGTCGACACACTCGTCGAGAAGAATTTTCACGAAGCCTTGGCGAGCATGCGGGTCTTCGCTTCTTCAAGGAAGGCGATCACTTGGTCGCGCGTCACGGTCGGGAACCCTTGAAGGAAATCGTCGATTGTTTCGCCGCCCTCCAGATACTCGATAAGGGTCTGGACTGGCACCCGGGTGCCAGAGAAGACGGGCGTACCGCCGAGTACATCCGGTGACGAGGCGATGAGAGGTGTTTGGGAGGGTGCCATTGCCTATCAGGATAGCCAGACTCGGCTTGATTTACAAGCATCCAGCGGGTTGTTAGTATGCCGCGCGTGAAACACCTTTTAGTCTTCATCTGGGGCCTGGTCGCCATTCTCGGTGC
>CAYHQK010000218.1:0-3733 GCA_964358535.1 uncultured Nitrospira sp.
AGCAATCTATCCGCTTCGAAAAATTGCGCTGACAAGAACTTCAGGAACTGCATGTCCTTCAAGCGTTGGGACGTCGCGCGCCGCGAAAAGGGTGACTACGCCGTTTCTTTCCGATTCCTAGTGGTCATGCCGGTGATGCAGTTCCGACAGGTGAGGGTGATCATGGGTGAGGGGCAGGTGCAGATGCAGATGAGCATGCGGTTCTTGAAGAAAAGCCTCTCCGTCATGCCGGTGGTCATGATGATCTTCGTGCTGATGAACATGGTCATGCTCTAACGCATCATGCCTGTGCGCATGCGCATGATGCGCCCGGAGGAGCAATGTGATGCCAAGCAGCATGAGCGCAGTGGCGATCGCGTCTTGCATGGTCCATCGCTCGCCCAAAACCGGCACGGCAACCAACGCTCCGATGAAGGGAGCGGTGGCAAAGAACCCCGCCTCACGCGCCGCACCGAGCAGCCGAAGGGCACGCATGTCGAGCACCAAACTCACCCCATAACTGACGAGTCCCAGCAGCAACGCCGCCAGCGTCATCCTGACCGAGGGCCACGGTTGGCTGGTGAGAACCGCCAGGCCGAGCATCCCCATACCGGCGCCGAGGGTCTTGATGCGCGTGACCACCAGCGGATCGCGAAGCGAGAGACGTTGACTCAGATTGTTATCGACCGCCCAGCAGAGACAGGCGCCCAACACGGCAAGGATGCCGACAAGGTCGCCACGGATCGCGCCTGGCTGATAGGTGAGTATCCCTGCAGCAGCAACGATCGCAAGGACGCCGGCCAGTTCGAGTCGGACCAAATGTTCGCGAAAGACAAGCACGGCAACCAGCACGGTGAAGAGCGCTTCCAGATTCAAGAGCAATGAGGTCAGGACGCCTGACAGGCGCTCCAGTCCCCACAACATCAGAAAGGGACCGAGCATCCCCCCGGTCAGAATCACCCCTGCCAGCCATCCGACATCGGCCCGACGAACCGGGGCCTCTTGTACCCCATGCTGAAGCGGGCGCCCGGTCATTTCGAAGAGGAGCAATCCCAGGCCCGCACCAAGATAGAGCAAGCCCGCGATCAGTAGCGGGCCGCTCTCCGGCAGCAACAGCTTGGCGAAAGGAGGGCTGATGCCGAACAACAGGGCAGCCGCAAGCCCGAAGAAAGCTCCTTGCCGTTTCGAAGGAATCATTGGAGTCGAGCTTACAGGGGATGAAAGGGAGGCGCAACGGATGAGACTTCACCGACGGCCTGGCCAGACATCACCCCGCTAGCACTAACGGGAAACAAGTGGTAGAACGCCGGCCGCCGCGAAACAGGGCCTGGCACTTTACTCACCTCAACTACCAGTTCTTAATAAGATAGTCGCCGCGTTTGGGGTCAAAAATAGCTCTTTGATGAGTCGGATAGTCGCTGCCAACACTTGAAAACACTTTGATCAATTCGGCTAGTGATACGTAATAGAGCTTCTCATTTCTTTCCCGATCTGAGCATATGAAGATTCCAGACAGTGCCCCATCTTCGTCGAACACCTCTTTAAAGACATAACTATGTACAACTTGGTTGCAAAGAAATTCCAGGGGCATGCTTATCTTCGCAGGATTTTCAAAGTCGTACGCAGCGGCGAATTTGCCGTTCCAGTTATAAATTGTAATTTGCCTAGCTCCCGTAAACCTAAACGCTTCTGCTGCTATGCGTTTCTTGCTCAACCTATCAGAAAGCTTCCTTGCCTCAAGCAACTTCCGAATTCCATAGAAGCCGATGAACACTTCTTTCTCCAGCTTGGCCAGCGATCTTTCCGGCCATCTTCGCTGTTTTCTCCTCTTTTGGAGTTGTCGCGCTAACCGAACGAGGTCCTCTTTCCAGAAATGTGATTCCCAAATCATTATAATTTGACCCAAACCAATAACCTAATTCACGATAGCGCAAAGCTTCGTGATGAATAAGATTGGAACAGGCTACGATTCAGAGGGGACCCTGTCAATCAGCTGGTAGACGGAATGCTGAATTTTCAGGGCAGGATGCCGCGCATTGCGCGAGCACAGAAGATCATCAGGCCCCATCCCCTCCCCTGCCGCGGGAGCAAGGGATCAGCACGGGTGTCATCCCACTCCGTGAGGGAAGAACATTTCCTTCTTGGAGCGGGGTGTTTATTTGCGAGGAGGTCGAAACGGTTTGTGAAACCTGGCGCACCAGGGCCTCTTTCACAAGAGGCCCTGGTGGCCATGAAGATGGCTGGTTACAGCGCTACTGCACTTCAACGGTGATGGTCTGGGTGGCCGAGACGAGTTTGTGGTCATTCGTGGCGCCGGTCACGGTGACCTGGTGCTTGCCTTTGGTCAGGCCCTTGAACGACCCAGGGAAACCCTTCTGATACTGATTGTCCAAGTACACGTGGGCATGCGCAGCTTCGGAGCCCTTGGTCAACTCGTACTTCAGCTCAAAGCTGTCGCTAACCTTGTCCCCATCCTTGGGAGACGTAATCACAATCTTCGACCCGTCCTTGATCGGCTGATCCGCGGCGAAAACTGGTGTTCCGCTGAGACAGCCCACTAACGCGACCCCTAATCCCATGAACCCGATACGTCCCATCACATGCATAACGGCCTCCTTGTTTGAAGTTTGAACCAGCTGAATGAATACTGCACCTACTACCCACGGGAGATCTTCTTGTCTGGATTCCAATCGCGGTGGAGAATAGTGGAACTACTCTACTTTTTCGAATTGTCCCAGTCCATCCACATGATCCCTCCAAGCTCGCTTGCCTATCCCTTCGCAGGTAACCTGGTCGATCCTCGAATGCACGCGTCAACGCTTCCCTTCTCCCAGTTCATCAGCCAACCAAGTACGGGTGTGAGGAGCTTTCGACTGCAGCCGTCTAGCCGAACTCCCCCGCCCCAAACATCTATCTACTAAAGGGAGTAGCTGCGGATGCCCTTTACTGCGCGCATCGGACGAGCACAGTTTTATCGTGCGCGTTCTGCGAGCAAGAAGGGCACCCGGCCACTCCCTCCCATCCTTCTGAGGGCGCGCGCTCCGGGAGCAAAGAAAGCTCCTCACGCCCGTACGCCTCACCTTCTGAGGCCGCGCGTTGCGCGAGCACAGAAGATCATCAGGCTCCATCCCCTTCCCTACCACTCCCTCATTAATATGGTAGGTTAGAAAGAAGCAGGAGCCTGACAATGACCATCAAGGCACAATTTCCGGACGAACAGAGCGCCGAGGGTGCCTTCACCAGGCAGCCGGATGCCTTCAAGAACTGGGTGACGGCGAGTGGGAGTTCCGACTACCAGGCGGCAAGCGGCCGCTATCATCTCTACGTTTCGCTGGCTTGCCCCTGGGCCCATCGCACGATTATCGTGAGGAAACTCAAACAGCTCGAAGACGTGATCGGCATGACGGTCGTGGACCCGATCCGCGATGAACGGGGCTGGGCCTTTCGCGACGGGCCGGGCCATTCCCTCGATCCCATCAACGGATTTCAATTCCTCAGCCAGGCCTACGAGGCCACCGATCCTGACTATCGGGGACGGTTTACCGTTCCTGTCTTGTGGGACACGGTCACGAAACGCATCGTCACGAATTCCGACGACGACCTCATGCGCATGTTCAACGGCGAATTCAACCGCTTTACCGAAAGCACGCTCGACCTCTATCAAGTGGGAATCAGTAAAGAGATCTACTATCTCAAAAACTTCATCTACGAGAATGTGAACGACGGGGTCTATCGCGCGGGGTTCGCCACCTCG
>CAYHQK010000219.1:0-3702 GCA_964358535.1 uncultured Nitrospira sp.
GAGCCCGGCAGGGAATCTGGTGCAACACACACCAGCATTCAGCGTTTGTCATAAATCCCTGCCGGGCATCCCTCTGTTGCCTGCTTGGCGACGTTGTTGTTGCTACGCCGCCGCGTTTCTCGTGTCGACGAGTGTGTCGAACCGTGCCTGGCCTTCGATAATACGCGCCATGTAGAGCTCGACAGTCGCTCCATGCACGTAGCGTTTCGCGATCGCATCGACAACTTTCGCCGCGAGCTGCAGGTCAATCTCCTGCTTCTCGAGGACGTTCGTGTACTTCGCCAGGCGGCGAAGCATGGGGCCGTACTTCGTTTCGAGGTGGGCATAGCCGCGGCAGTCCTCGTGGTTGATGAGGATGAAGCGCGGTGTCATGTGCGGGTGTTCCTCGACAAGGATCTCGATCTGGTCCCTGAGGGTCTTGAACTGCTTGGACAGGACCATCTCGATTCCGCTGCCGATGGACGAGACGCTGCCCGGAACGACGATCCTGATCGGGTGCGTGACGCCGAGGTCTTTCAGGAAATTGTCAAATGCCTGCGAGAATCTCGGCGAGCTGCAGTGGATCACGAAAGCGTCCGGCGGTCCCGTTACGAGCGGGTATGTGCTCACATTGCCTCCACGCGGAGGAATGACCAAATGCTCGTCATCCCTCCGCTGTTATCCGTTCAGGTTACGCGCTCGCCTTGCTGCCCTTGCCTGTCGGCGCGGGCTCAACAGCGGTCGTGCGCGGCTTCTGCAACGTCTCGGCGAGCGCCGTGAGAACGCTCGTCAAACCCGTCCGCTCGAGCAGTTCGGAGCTGAGCCCCGCCTTCTCAAGCAGCTTGTCGAAGCCGAGTGCCTGACCCTGGCTGATGAGCCTGAAGAGCAGGTTCGGCAGCGTCGATGCCCACTTGTCGAGTGGGGAGTCGTTGTTGTTCCCGCCAACGTTGACGAGGTGCACCGAGTCGATCTGGCCCATCGGCGCCGCCATGGCTGCGAGCGAGCCGCCGAGTCCTTCTGGACCGAGAGCCGAAGTGCCGGCCTTGCCGAGGGCTTCGATGATGCCAGGCAGCTTGTCGAGCACCATCAGCTGCTGCCCGACCTCGTTCAGGGCCTTGAGTGCTTCGGCCTTCTTGAGCAAGGCTTCGGCCATCTTGGCCTCGCCCTCGGCCTGAGCCAGCAACGACTGCCGCTTGCCTTCCGCTTCCGCGAGCAGGTGCTGCTTCGCGCCTTCCGCAACCGCAAGCAACTTCGCCTTCTCGCCTTCGGCCTCTGCGGTCTTCACCGCCTGGATGGCCTTGGCTTCGCCCGCGCCCCTTAGCGCAGCCGCATCAGAATCCGCCTGCGCCTGGATTCGGATGGCATCAGCCTTCTTCGCCGCCGCCTCGAACCCTGCTTCAGCATCGATGATGGTCTTCCGCTTCGATGCTTCAGCCTCGATCTCGAGCTTCTGTCGTGCCGCTCCGGCGTTGATGACGGTTGCCTCTCGCGCCGCCTCGGCAGGTCTGATCGTTGTCGCGATGAGCTCCTGCTCCTTCCGCGCCGCCTCCTTCTGAGCGAGCAGCGTTCTGGCCTCGGTCTCAGCCTCCTCAGCCTGAACCTTGGCCTGACGGACCAGCCTGTCTGTCTGTGCAGTCGCCAGCGCGCCGGCGAGGTCTGCTTCCGCCTGCCTTGAGGTTGTCTCCTTCTTGAAGTTGGCAACCTGGACATCGCGTGTCTTCTGGGCGTCCGCGACCTTCACGGCGTTTTCAGCTGCCACTGTGGCCGCTTCGCGCTCGGCGTTGCTGGTTGCGACCTTCGTGTCCCTGTCAGCGTTGGCTGCACGAATCGCCTGTTCGCGCTTGACCTCGGCTGTCTTGCCCTTGCCGAGCGACTGGATGTATTCGTGCTCGTCGCTGATGTTCTGGATCGTCAGTATCTGGATTTTGACGCCCAGCTTGACGAGCTCCATCTCCGCACCCTCGAGCACCTTTTCGTTGAGCACTGCCCGGTCCTTGATGAGCTGCTCGATGCTCATCGTTCCAACGATCGCGCGGAGCTGGCCTTCCATGTTCTGCCTGATCGTGTCGCTGATCGTGTCATCGCTCTTCCCTTGGAAGTTCCGCGCGGCGGCGATCAGCATGGCCTGCTCAGTGCCAATGCTGACGGTCGCGACGCCTTCCACGCTCACGAGGACGCCGTCCGTGTTCGGCACGTTCCTCACTTCAAGTGGAATGATGCGCGCTTCCAGACCCAGCTCGGCGTACGACTGGAAGATGGGCCAGATGATGGCACCGCCTCCGGTCACCAGCCTGAAGCCGACCGTTTCCGCCTTCACGCTGCCATCAGGTTGCGGCACCTCCACCTTGTGCTTCGTGCCGTAGATCACACCCACCTTGTTTGGCGGGATTTTCTTGTAGCGGTTCGCGGCGAACTTCAGCGCCGCGAGGATCGCAATGACGAACAGAATCGCCGACACCGACAGTCCCCCTGCTGTGAAGAGGTTGCCGAGTGTGTCCCAAACGCTCTTAACGAGTTCCATTTGCGTCGTCCTCTCTGTTAGTGTTCCCTGTTGGCTGACTGCTGTGACATTGAATACTGTTACCGTGATTAGCTTTTCACCTCCTTCTGGAAACGCTCGACCACGTAGCGGTCCCCTCCGAACGACACGATTCTGACGCTGGTTCCTGAAGGAATCACCTCCCTTTCGTCGCTGATCGCCAACAATTCTGTGGTTCCGGACTGCGTGGAACACTGAATCTTCCCGACGCCGCCGGGGTTGATCGGGATGACCACGCTGCAGACTTGTCCGAGAAGATTCTGCGTCGTGACCAACGAGTTCGACTGCTGCCCGTACATGAACGTCATGAAGGCGAATGCGAGGCCCCAGAGCGACGCTCCGGCAACCACAGCTGCGCCCACACTCGCGTACGGCCCGTAGCCGTTGTTCTGCATCATCCAGCCCACGCCGCCGAAGCCCATCAGGAAGAAGGACATGGCGAACGCGCTGAAGATACTCGGTCCTGCACTCTCGCCATGCTCAGCATGGTCGATGTGGAGGGCATCGAGAGCACCGTCCAGAATCCCGTCGTGATCTCCGCCGAGAAAAGACGACACGACCAGGAAAATGAACCCGACCAGCCCTAGGAAGATGAACACGGACCCCATACATGGCTCCTTTCACAACTTCCGGACAAGGTCCTTGAATGGCTGGGGGCTGACGTTCCAGCTCCCAGCGAAGGGATTGTCCATGTCAGTCATCACGTAGCGCGCCAGTGCGAAGAGGCACGCCAGAATACCGAGGAGTAGAACTCCAACAAGCCAGTGTTGGATAGGCAGCACGAACATGCACAGCAGGGCTGCCAGGGCGAGCAGGTCCAGGACCGTCAGGAGCGTCGGTGGCATCCTCTTGATGCTCACAGCCACCCGTTCGTCGCGGAAGGTGTTCGCCCTGTCCACGACTTCGAGCAGCCGTGCATAGAACATCTCCTGCTTCGGGTTCTTGGGCGTGACAGCGAACGTCTTCCGTGTCACGTCAGAGAACATCTCCTCTGCTTTGATCGATATTGACTGTTGAGCGAGGTTTGGCCACTCTGCCGTTGCGGCATAGATGTACTGCCGTATCGCACTGGAGATACTCACTCGCTCATCACCGAACTCCCCAGAAAATCGGGCAAGATCGTCGAGGCTGCTGACCTCCTGCAGCACGAGGTTCTCAACCAGTGAGAACTGCGTCCAGATGAG
>CAYHQK010000220.1:0-3696 GCA_964358535.1 uncultured Nitrospira sp.
CACGTCGGTCAGGGCGGGGCACGCTCAGAGAAGCCAGAGTATGAACGACTGCTGACCCTGTTTCGCCGCGGGGATCTGGATGGAGCTAAAGAGGGGTTCGCCGCGTTTTTGCGAAACCATCCGAACTCCGAGCTGTCTCCCAACGCCCGTTACTGGCTGGGTGAGTCGTATTACGGGAAGAAAGACTATCGGCAGGCGATCGATTCATATGACCGTGTTGAATTGGATTTCCCGAAGAGCGAGAAAGTGCCGGCGGCCCTGTTGAAGAAGGGCTATGCCTATTTGGCGATGAAGGATCGCGCGCGCGCCGCTTCCGCGTTCAAGCGGGTGGTGACCTCGTATCCGCGAAGTCCCGAGGCAGGAAAAGCATCCGACAAATTATCCCAGTTGAAGGAGTGACGAGAACGGTGATGCACAAAAAAACAGGTGCCACAGGATTGGTCGTGTTTACGGCCGGGACCGTGCTGCTGCTTGCCGGATGTGCCACGCACGCGGACTTTGTGGAGCTGCGTGACCAGACAGTGGCGGTGTCGAAGTTCCAAGATCAAGACCAGAAACGGCTGGATGCGCTGCAACGGCGCTTGGAGTCGCTGGAGCGGACGAAGGACAGCGAAACCGCGAAGCCGAAGCTCGATCCGAGGCTCGATGAATTGGCTGCGCGGATTCAAAAAATAGAGGGCCGGTTGGCGAAGCTTGACGAGGCACCGGTCGTTCCCGCTGCGCCCAAGGTGGAGCTAGCTCCGGGAGAGCCGGCTCGTCCGGCCAAGCCCCAGAAGCCGGCGTCATCGTCGGATGTGTCGCCGATGATGCCTGGTGTGCCGTCGCTCACGCCGACATCGGCGTTTAATCTGGCCTATAACGATTATCTCAACGGGAAATACGATCTCGCCGTGGCGGGGTTCCAGCGGTTTGTGAAAGATTTTTCCGGCACGTCGCTCACGCCCAATGCCCATTACTGGCTGGGCGAGTCCTATTATCAGCAGAAGGACTATGCGCGCGCGATGCAGTCGTTCGAATATCTGTCGACGGAGTATCCGGGGAATGAAAAGATGCCGGCGGCGCTGTTTAAATTGAGCCTCGCGGCTGGGGAAACTGGAGACCTGCCCAAATCGAAGAAGTATCTCAAACGGGTCATCGACGAGTTCCCCATGTCGGATGAGGCGAAGCTGGCCAAAAATAAGCTGGGCGAAATTCGATAGTCAGATGTCCCGCGAGATCGCTCGAGGCGGCGTTCTCGTTATGGTTATCCTCTGGAGTGTCGCGTCATGCCCGCCGCCAGTTGCTCCGCTAAGATCCATGTCCTTCCTGACGATGTGGTCAGCCGTATCGCGGCCGGCGAGGTCGTCGAGCGTCCTGCTGCTGTCGTCAAAGAACTGCTGGAAAACAGTCTCGATGCCGGCGGCCTCCACATTACGGTCGATGTGAAAGATGGCGGTCTGACCCTCATTCGCGTGACGGATGATGGAGAGGGGATCAGCCGCACCGATCTCCCCACGGCCTTCCAACGGCATGCTACCAGTAAGCTTCGATCCGACCGTGACCTGACCTCGGTGACGACAATGGGATTTCGCGGCGAGGCCCTGCCGAGCATCGCGTCCGTGTCCCATGTGCTGGTGACGACCGCGACCAGGCAGGATCAGGTGGGCGCGCAGCTCACGTTGGTGGGGGGAGCCGGAGGCGCCATTGCGGACACAGCCGCCGTGCCTGGCACTAAGATCGAAGTCTCCAATCTGTTTTTCAATCAGCCTGCCAGGAAGAAATTTCTCAAGACGACCACGACCGAGTTTTCCCACATCAGTCATGTCGTGCAGCTCGCAGGCCTCGCCTGGCCGTCGGTGCATTTCCGTCTGACCCATAACGGCCAGGAGATCCTCAACTATCCGGCCGTCTCGTCGGATCGTGACCGGATCCTCCAGGTATACCGTCCGGCTTTTCTTGATCGGACCGTAGAGGTGCAGGGCCGAGCCGCCGGTCTGTCGCTCCGCGGGGTGATGGTCGATCCGGTCCATGCGCGCTCCTCGAAGATGCCACAGGAACTGTTTGTGAACCGGCGTCCCGTTCGCAATGCGACTGTGTTTCACGCGGTCATGGAGGGGTATGGATCGTTTCTTCCCAAGGGGGCTCATCCGACCTTCGTGCTGTTTCTGGAAAGCGATCCGGACCGGCTCGATGTCAACGTCCATCCCACGAAGAAAGAAGTCCGCTTTGCGGAGACAGAAGCGCTGCATCAGTTAGTGCGCCAATCCGTCCGTCATTCGCTCGGTGGGTCCGAGCGAACGGCCGTGCTGGGGCTTGCCCCAACGGGACCGTCGCAGTCGGCGCCGGAGTTCGCTCCTACGACGGAGCCGCAGTCTGCGCCGTCACGGGACTCTCATCCGGCAGGATCGATCTCAGGTTTCCGGCAGGACTCCCGGAGCAATGTGCCCGACGCGGCGTCTCTGTCCGGCATCGGCGAGGGGAGCCAGTTGGCCTTCGCCCAGGAGGCTGGCGCGGCCTATCAGTTGGCAGGGAAACCGGACATTGTGCCGCTCGGGCAAATCCTCCGGACCTATCTCGTGGTGCAGGTGGGCGAAGAGCTGCAAGTGATCGATCAACATACGGCGCACGAGCGGGTCCTCTTCCAGCGGCTTTGGCGAGGGTGGCAAAGCCGGGCGATTCCGTCGCAGCCGCTCTTGATTCCTGAGCCGATCGAGCTGTCAGTCGTGCAGAGTGCATTGTTGCTCAAACGCCTTGATGATCTGGAAAAGCTCGGTCTCCTGATCGAACCGTTTGGCGCGACGGCTGTTGCCGTTCGCGGCGTGCCGGTCGGGCTCGGCAAGGTAGATGTGGCAGGCTTGGTGCAAGATCTGCTCGACGATTTGACTGAGTGGGATAGCGTGTCATCGTTGGAAATGAAGGTTCAGCCTGTTCTGGCCTCGCTGGCCTGCCATGGAGCGGTGCGCGCCGGGCGGGCCTTGGCGCTGCCGGAGATTCAGCAACTGACGCAGGATTGGGTCGAGGAAGGGTTGATCATGACCTGCCCGCATGGGCGCCGCACCGCGTTTCGTCTTTCCACGGATGAACTCGCCAAGCTGTTCGGCCGGGTTGGATGGACATGATGGCTATCCCAGCGAAGGCGGCCCGCCGTCTTTCCCAAGCACAGGTTCGCTGCAAGCCTGTCGTGGTCGTGGTCGGACCGACCGCTGTGGGCAAGAGTCGCGTCGCGGTCGAGGTGGCGAAAGCGTTCGAGACAGAGGTGCTTACGGCAGATTCCCGGCAGGTCTATCGTGGGATGGATATCGGGACAGATAAGCCGTCCATGGAAGAGCGCCAGGGGATACTCCATCGGCTGATCGATCTTGCCAATCCTGATGAATCGTTTAATGCGGGCCTGTATCGCCGTCAGGCGGTCGAGGAGATCGAGCGTCTCTATCGAGATAGCCGCCTCCCGTTGGTGGTGGGCGGCACAGGGCTCTATGTGCGAACGCTCCTCAATGGGCTGTGTGACGCGCCGCCTGCCGATCCGGCGATGCGGGAAGCCCTGCGGCAGGAGATGAAGGAGCTGGGGCATGATGCGCTCTATGCGCGGCTCGTGACGGTCGATCCTGTGGCTGCGGCACGGCTGCACCCGCGAGACGAATCGAAAGTGATCCGCGCGCTGGAGGTGCATCAGCTCTCCGGCCGCCGTATGTCGGAGTTTCAGGCGGAGCATGGGTT
>CAYHQK010000221.1:0-3637 GCA_964358535.1 uncultured Nitrospira sp.
TCCATGTACCGTTTCATCTGACCCATAGTTGTTACGATCCTGTGGGGGAGCAGGCTTGCGGGCGTTGCGATAGTTGCGTGATCCGGCGAGAGGGGTTTGCAAAGGTCGGGGTTGTGGATCCTGTCTCGTATGCGCTATAACCCGTGAGTCGTGAGACGTAACACGTTCACTGTTAGCAAGGGGATTGTCTCATGTCGCCGGAAGAATTCTTCATGTATCTCACGATCGGCCTGATCGTGCTGGTGCCGATCGGCGCCCGTCTCTATCGCCGGACCACGCTCCGACGTACGCAACAGATGTTGCGTGACCAGTTTGGACAGCAGAAGGGGCCGGACCAGCGGCCGTGATTCCATGGTAAGCATCATGACCTCACGATCTCAGATCGGCATATGGTTGTTAGTGTTGGGCCTCTTCGTGGCTTGCGATTCCTCTCAGCCGAAACAAGCGGCTGGAGGTGGGCCTGCGCCAGCCGAGCTCCAAGCAGGTGAAACGAAATTCAGCGCCAACTGTGCTGCTTGTCACGGAAACCAGGCGGCGGGAACCGACCACGGACCTCCGTTGGTGCATAAGATCTACGAGCCGAACCACCATGGCGATCCCGCGTTCCAACGGGCTGCGGCCAACGGAGTCAAGGCGCACCATTGGGAATTCGGCAACATGCCGAAGATCGAAGGCGTGACTCCTGAGGATGTCGATCAGATCGTGAAGTATGTCCGGTGGCTCCAACGCCAGGCGGGTATCCAATAGTTCCTCCATCTCCTCCATTTTTCCTCGTTTGACATTCCAAATATCTGGTTCGTAAGGTAGTACGTAGGTTAGTGTGTGGCTTTGCGCTTGAGGGGTAAGTACCATCTCAGGGGGGCAGTCTATGGGTGGACTGCTTATACCAAAGGAGGGGGTTATGATGTGTTCAGCTAAAGGGGGCGTTGGTGTGCTGGGCGTGGTCACTCTGTTCCTGATGTCCTCGGGCTGTGTTTTGGTCGCGGTTGATGCAGGGCACGAAGGGGTGCTGGTCGAAAAGCCATTTTTCTTTGGTCATGGCGGGGTGGATCCAGTCCCAGTCAAGACCGGCCGAGTGGCAGTCGCTCCGACCACTGAGGTGATCGATGTCGACGTTCGTCCGACTCAGTACTCAGAACATTTCGATATCATCTCCGCAGAGAACGCGCCAGTTTCTTTCGATGCCTTCCTGATTGCCAACGTCATCGAGGGGCGCTCGCCTGAACTCATCAGTAAGTATGGCCCGAACTGGTATGCCAATAACGCGAAAGAAGCGTTCCGCACGTTCGTTCGCGAGGAAGTCCAGAGGTACCCCCTCTTTCAGTTAACGACCGATCCGACCACCAGAGCGAAGTTGCAGGACGCCATTGCCAAAGAAGTGCAAACCCGATTGATCGAGAAACAGGGGATCCCGGTGCGGCTCAATCGCGTCGTCGTCGGGAGCATTCTGCCGCCCAAGGGCGTCGTGGAGCAGACGACGCAGACGATTATTCAAGAGCAGCGCAAGATCACGATGGTGGAGTTCCAGAAAGCGGAGGAGTCTCGGGAGAAAGCAGAGAAACAGCGCGGCATTGCCGACCGGGCCTACCGCGAATCGCTGGGATTGACCGCACCGGAGTTCGTAGACTTACGCCGAATCGAAGTGCAGAAAGAAATCGTCCAACACTCACCCGCCGCCCTCACTGTCATCATGGGCCTCGAGCGAGTCGGGATCAATATCCCGCCGCTCGCAGGAGGCCAGTAGGACCCAGAACCGCGAGACGGAGCGGCAATTCCATTGCTACTCCGTCTTGCTTGTTCTTATTTCACAGCCAAACCCGGTAGGTCTTGGCTGCTGCCGGCTTCGTGACTTTGAGAACGGCCGTCGCACCGGGATTCATGACGTCGTCGCCGGTGGGTGTGCGTCTTGGGCTCTGCTCGGAAGCCAAGTGATCGGACGCAATCTGATCAGAGAAGTGCTCCACCGCGCTCCCGCAAGGGGACGATTCAGCGGGGAGCAGTCTGGTGAAGCAGTCCGTCGATTTGCTGGAGAAGTTCCTTCACCCGCTCCTTGGTCTCAGGGGCGGCACCTTCATATTTTGTGCTTAGGTCCTGTTCGGCTTCTAGGAGGGTTCTCTCCTGGTCGAGCTGCTTCAGATTCTGCTTGAGGCGGGTTTTGATGCGGTGTTGTTCCTGTTCCTGGCGGATTTTCATTGCCAGCAACTCGTCCCGTACCTGTTTGTATTCGCGTGTGGCTCGATCGGCGGTTTCGCTGGCAGTTCGCCGCTTGGTCTCCAGATCCTCGATCTGAACCTTCATCTGTTTGACCTGTTCCGCCAGCACCTGAGTTCGTTGGGCTTCCTGCTGGTAACGCAGCGTTGCATTCTCAGCGTCCATGCGGGCCAATTCATAGCTGTTCTGGCTCACGCAACCGACGACACTGGCCAGTCCCAACACGATTCCAGCACCTGCGAATACCTTTGTCCCGGGTGACATGGTTCCTCTCCCTTCGTTTGCCGCCGAATCGGGTGAGCTCCTCCTCTATCGCCACCGCTGTATTTCAGAATTATGTCGTTGTGCACATGCGTCATGCTACTACGGCAAGGCAGCGGTCGCAACTCGGCACACCTCCACCGGCCGAGACCGCTTCCGTCTCGGACTGGCGGCCTTGCCCCTTGTCTGCAGCGTTCTGAGCCAAAAGACCCGCGAGAGCCTGGGATGGTAAGTGGGCTGTATCCTTCGGAGCGATTGTTGACCAGGATGTAGGCAGATTTGCCTTGGGCCGCTGATTGCTGAACAGCGAGATCGTGTCCTATCTCATGTCTCATGCGCGGCTGCGCTTGCACGATTCGGTCGTACGGCTTGTAACGCTCGACAGCTTTTTCATAGGCGAGTCCGAGCGGCGTGAGCAGGCGGAAGACAACGAACGGTGCGGTAAACGTTTGATCGAGCAGGCGATGTTGCTCGGAGAGGGGTGGCATGGCCGTCCAATGGTTGTAGACGTTAGAGACGTTGTGTGTGCGCAGGATGTTCAGGTAGCGCGATCCAAGAATCGCGGGATTGCGGACTTCTGTTGCGTACTGTGGCCTTGGTGGCAATGTGCCGAGAAATCGATCCAACGCGTCAAGAAAGGCGGCGGGCTCCATGCCCCAGCGCTGAAACTCAAAAATAAAGGGACCAAGTTTGGATCCTAATTCCTCTTGTGCCGGTGCCAAGACCACGTCACGAAACGCGCCGGCATCAAGAAATCGTGGGTTGGGTTTTCCGGCTTTGGCTCCGTAGCGGGGAAGATTCGCATAGGACGGGATGGTGATCTCTTCCCAGACCTGGGAACAGAAGCGGAAATCTTCTGGGACTTGCTCGGCATAGTGCGCGGGCTACGATTATGCTGGCCGGGCGATAGAAGGAATGATCAATCCCGACGGTGCGAAAGAGCGGGCTGCCATCCACCGCGCAGCCGGCATACTCTGCCAACGTGTCTTGGCTGAATCGGCTCTTCGGGTCGGTCCGTTGGTAGACCAATCCCCGCCAGTCTTCATAGGCCCAGGAGCTGCTGCCGAATCGAACGTGGCTGAGGTTGCTGGCGCCAAGGAGAGGCTGTCACGAATTCATCTGTAAGAACAATGGGATAGCTTGACATGAGGGTGCCCTTCACTCA
>CAYHQK010000222.1:0-3632 GCA_964358535.1 uncultured Nitrospira sp.
TGCGAGATACGCTTCACGGTTTTTGCGCCAGCAAGTTCAGCCACCGGCCCTTCCGTTCGCGGTTGGTTACCACTTTCAGCTCCAGAATCAGCCAACCGGCGCGACGAACCGCCCTGGCCAGTTCATCCTTTTGCCAACGAGCAAAATAACGTCCCGGAACCCAGCCATCCGTCACCAGACGGCTTGTTCTGCCATAGGTCACAGTCGCGGCCAATAGGCCGCCGGGACGGATGAGTCGATACAGATCGGCCAGGACGAGACGGGCCGCCGGCTTGGGAAGGTGCATCAGCGAAGCGGCAGCCCACAGGCCGTCGAACGCAGCAACCTGAAAGGGCAACTGGCGAAGGTCTGCCAGGACCAGCGGCAACGAAGGATAGAGACCTCGTCCGGCTGAGAGTAACGATCTCGTTCGATCCAACCCCACGACACGATAGCCCCGTTGCTGGAGATCTGCCGCATCCTGGCCCCCGCCGCAACCGAGATCCAACAGCCTCGCATTGGAGGGCAAGCGCCTCAGCCAATCAACCAACAATGGCGGTCGACGATGCCGCCTCTTGCCCCAGCGGGCGAGACAGTCTTCGGCGGACCGTTCATAGGCGCCGATCGTCTGCAAGACCAGTTGAGTTGTGCTATCGTGAGGAGCGCTGTGAGGAGCCATTTATGCTGCAAAGGAATAGACGATGACCGCACTGGCGTTGGCATTGATTCTACTGGGAGTGAGTTGGGGCACAGCCTGGGCGGCCGATCCCCCGTGCGACAAATATCCCCCGGCCAAACAGACCAAATGCGCCGCGGTCTGGAAAGAACTGAACCAGGAAGACGGCCCCTCGATCTCACAGTTCGGGCTGGCCCAACTGAAACGGCGAGAAGAAGGCAAAATCAACGCGGAGCAACATCTCGCCGAGAACATGACCTTCATCAAACAGTCCACCCAGAAACGCCTCGAACGGCTCCGCTCCCGGATGGAAAAAGAGTAACGCCCCATAAGCCTCTCGCCTTCAGCTAGCCGCAAGTGCAGCCCAACAAGGAAAGCTCTCCAGCAGAACGCTCAAAAAGACTGTCCAGCGAGGCCGCAGGCAAGTCGAAACAGGAGGCGTACCCTTAGGGTACGTTGAGGATTTCGATGAGCCGAGAACGAAGCTGGCAGACTTTTTCAGCGTTCTATTCAGAGACGGACGAACTGATTCGTCTCTTTCTCTATTCCGATTTCGGTCTCCGGCCCATGCCCGGTCACGACGATCGTGGCATCATCCAGGGTATAGAGCCGCTCGCGAATCGATTGTTCGATGGTATCGAAGTCTCCGCCCCAGAGATCGGTGCGCCCGATGCTGCCGCGAAAAAGCGTATCGCCGGCCAAAACCAATTTGTCGCCAGGAAAGTGAAAGCTCATCGACCCTCGTGTGTGACCGGGCGTGTGGAGCGCGACCACAGAGACTTGCCCGATCAGCAGCTTCTCCTCATCCTTCAACCAATAGTCCGGCAGCGGCACCGGCACATAGGCCACGCCGAAAAGGTCGCATTGCACCTCCAGCATCTTCCAGAGGTCTAAGTCATCGTGGTGCAGACACAAGGTCGCCCCGGTCGCCTTCTTCATTTCACCGGATGCCAGAAAATGGTCGAGGTGGGCGTGGGTGTGGAGGATATGCGTGACCGTCAGACCGAGCTGCTGCACCTCGCGCAAAATCCTCTCGTGTGCGCCGCCCGGATCGACCACGATCGCCTGCTTCGTCACCGGGTCGCCGATGATCGAGCAATTGCAGCCGAGGGGCGGGACGGAAAATGTTTTTCGGATCATCCTCGGCAGCATGCGCACATGCTACCGTCCAGGCCCCTCAAGGCGCAAGGAGCGGGGCGTCTTCCGGTCCCTCAAGCTCCTTCTCTTCTTCCGGAACTTGGATGGCCCAAACAACTTCCGTATCAAGGATCGTCCAGTCTCGTCCTCGGCGAACAAACCAGAAAAGAAACCCCGCGCCAGTCCCATCAGGCCGGAGGACTTCGACGTACAACAGGGCCTGATCGTTACGAAGACTTCGCGCCACGCGAGAAAAGGCCAGGCGCTCCAGGACCGACGGCGCTTGAGTCGGCTTTGCAAGATTTACCGTGACCGGACGAGCCAGGAACACTTCCGGCTCTTCAATCGTATCCCCCGTGGCGAACCGGTAGCCGACGCCGAAATGAAATCGCCCTTCGAGCCTGCTCGGTTGCCGATTGAGTAAGATGAATTCCCGGACCATCTCCAATGGCAGTTCGCCATCGAAATAGCCCCCCTCCTCAAAATATTCGACCGTCGTCGGTTCCTCCTGATCGGGAGAAAGACGGAGCCTCGTCATTCGTTCGATGACAACGAGCCGAGTCGCCGACGTAAGAAACTTGCTCATGACCACCTGGTCGTAGAGCGCATAGTCTTCAGCGGGAATGACGCCGGCGCGCTGACCAGACCCAGCCATCGCTGCCGACAAACAGAGCAGCATGTTCGTGAGCAACAGAACCATGACCAGAACCGCCAGGCGAGTCATCATGGAGCGAGCATAGCTTCCGGCAGGAAGAACGGTCAATTCATGAGTTCTGGCGTGGACAAGTTGGAGCGAAGCGTGGATAATCCAGCACATCAGAGTATGGAGGAACGTGACGTGCGCGACAAAACTCGGTCGAACCAGTGGCCCTTATGGATTGGAGCGATCGCGCTCTGTGTCTTGGCCAGCGGTTGCAAGCCTGACGACTCTCCGTTCAAAGCGGAGAATGATTCGCTCCGTAAGCAACTAGCCAAGCAAGAGTCGGTGCTCACCTCGATGCAGGACGGAAACAAGGTCATGCATCAGCAAATCGATCTGCTGAACCAGGAATTGCGCGACGCGAAGAAAGCAACCGAGAGCGCCAAGGCCGAAGCCAAAACCGCCGCCGACAATCTGGCCATACAATTAGCCCAGGCAAAAAAACTGAGTACCGATGTCCAGAAAACCGCAGCGGCTCACGCGGCGCAGAATATCTACTTCGAGGAGAAAGGGGCCCAAACTGAAAACATCCCCCGCCCCTTGAGCACCGTCGCCAGGATTGTGGAGGAAGCCCTCAGCCACAATGGATACCACGTCAAAGTGAGTAGCAAGACCGATCAGAAAGCAGTCTACGTGACGGAGCGAAAAGTCTCCCCCCCTCTCTCGCTTGAAGTCGCCGGCTCACGGAATCAATACATGCTGTCGCTTCACGCGCTCCCCTCGAATATGACCAGGCTCAGCGTCACCGCCGACTTCGAAAAACTGGCCCAGGGCGGCCGCATCCTCAGCGTGAGCGCGGAGGAGATTGCGGAAATTGAACGGAGCCTCATCCGGGAAATCAACAAGGCCCTGGCCTCTCCAGGCAAGACGTGATGCGGCACTCTCGCACATGGCTCGCAACCGCGCTCTCTCTTCTCGTCATCATAGGGAGCCCCCAAGACGTGACGGCCGGGGCCAAATCGTCGCCGGAACTGGCCCGCCATTTGGCCGGGATCGCAACGCTGGCTCAGGCCTCGCCAATCGTCACCGTCCCAGCCGGTCCGTTCCTGCTCGGCAGCAAACGAGTGGATGACGATCCCTATGGAAACTGGACCCAGTTCGACAATACGGAGCTGCCGCAACATCGCGTCTGGCTGGACC
>CAYHQK010000223.1:0-3599 GCA_964358535.1 uncultured Nitrospira sp.
CATGCCGTCGAAAAACACAGTCCCTCGGGGCACGTCATCCCGAAGCAGATCCTCGTCCTCACAACCGACCTCCATGAACTCCCCGCGCAACTGGTCGGCGACAGCGCCTACCTCGATATCGTGGTCTATCGTGTCGTGGAGAAATACCGTGGACTCCTCTCAGCCTCAACCCCCTTTGCCCCAGGCGACGTAGAACAAGGCGCCGAAGTGTTTACCGTGGGCTACCCCTTGGGCTGGGGTCCCACGATGGCCTTTGGCCATATTGGGAACGCCAATACCTTTCTCCAAACGGTCGATACGCGCCTCCTGCAAGCAGACCTCTCCGCCTGCAGCGGCAATTCCGGAGGCGGCCTGTTCAATCACCAGGGGGAAGTCGTCGGCGTGATGCATGCCATCATTCAAACGGAAAAAGACGAGACGCAAGCCCATTGCAGCCGCATGGCCTTTGCCGTACCAGGCTCTCTCGCGCAGCGAATCGTCAACGCTGCACTGGAGGGAAAGCCCTTGGTCTTCTCCAAATTGGGCATTCACATGACACCGGTGAAAGACGGCACCAAGTGGCGCATCGCCGTGAAGGATGTGGCAGACCCGGCGAAAGCGGCGGGCATTCAAAAGCAGGACATCTTGCTGGCGATCGAAGAGACGGAGATTCTCGATGCGGCCCACTTAAAAAATTATCTCATCGAGCGGACGGCGCCAGGCCAGCGCGTCAGCGTCAAAGTACGCCGCCTCGATGCAGACCTCACGTTTCATGTCGTGTTGGGCGGGGGATGAACAGTCAGTGCGCGGGACTGTGGCCGGGCAGCGTTTGATACCAGCCGTTGGCTTGCGCAATGGCCACGGGGCAGTCGAAGAGCCTGCTGAGATTGGCGTCGGTTAGCATGGATTGTTTCTCTCCGTCCTGAATAATCCTGCCGCCCTTCAAGAAGACCACGCGCGTGATTTCAGGCGGAATCTCATGGATATGGTGCGTGACCAGCAGCACCGTCTTCCCCTTCTTCATGTGGGCCCGCACCAGATCCAGGTAATGAAACGTGGCGGTCAGGTCGAGTCCACTCGTCGGCTCATCGAGCACCAACGCTGTCGGATCATGCACCAAGGCGCGGCCCAGCAGGCAGCGCCGCTGCTCGCCGGTCGACATCTCAGAGAATTTCCGCTCGGTCAAGAAACCGATACCGAGCTCTTCCATTACGGCATGGGCGCGAGCTATCTGGGCATAGCTGAAGTCTTGGTGTTTATAGGTCCCGATGCTCGCGTAATAGCCTGACAGCACGACCTTCAACCCGATGACATTTTCTATGTACTGGTGCTGGAGATCGTGCGACACCATCCCCAATCGCTTCCGCACGTCCCAGACGTTCCACCGTTCTTCCCCGAACAAGCGAATATGGGTCGCATCGTTCGGCAACGGATGGACTTCACCGGCCAGCAATTTCAGGAAGGTCGATTTTCCGGCGCCATTAGGGCCGAGGATGGCAACATGTTCCCCCTCGTAAAGGGACAACGAGAAGTCGGTGAACACACAGGTATCGCCTCGATAGACCGTCGCCCGTTCGATCTCAATCAGTGGGCTAGGCTTCATCCGGATCGGGATTGACCTTGGCGGGACCGGACTTGGAAGGACGAGAAGCTTTCTTGACCGAAGCGGAAATAGTCGGCGTGGCAACCTTCACATCGGCGTTCTGCGCACGGTGGAGCAAGGCATGGTCCATGAGCACCAGCGCCATCATGGCTTCGGCGATCGGCGTCGCTCTGATGCCCACGCAGGGATCATGGCGGCCATTCGTCTCGACCGTGACGGGATTCCCCTGCTTGTCGATAGAACGGCGCGGGATACGAATGCTCGACGTGGGCTTAATGGCAATCGTCACCACGAGATCCTGCCCGGTGGAAATACCCCCCAGGATACCCCCCGCGTGATTGGTGAGAAATCCTTCCGGGGTCATCTCGTCCCCATGCTCAGAGCCTCGCTGGGTAACAGAGGCGAACCCTGCGCCGATCTCCACGCCTTTGACGGCATTGATGCTCATCATGGCTGAGGCAAGGTCCGCATCCAGCTTGGCATAGACAGGAGCGCCCCACCCGACCGGCATCGACTCAGCCACCGTCGTGATCTTCGCCCCGACCGAATCGCCGGCCTTCCGCAGCTCATCCATGAAGGATTCCAGCTTCGGCACCACGTCGGCATTGGCGGAGAAGAAGGGATTCTTGCTGACCTCAGCCCAACTCGCAAAGGGCGCTTCCAGGGGCCCCAGCTGGCTCAGGTAGCCACGAATCACGACTCCATGCCTCTCCCTGAGCCATTTCTTCGCAATCGCCGCTGCTGCCACCCGGACAGCTGTTTCACGAGCAGAGGATCGTCCGCCGCCACGATGGTCGCGAATCCCATACTTCTGCCAATAGGTGTAGTCCGCGTGACCGGGGCGGAAGGTATCGATCAGATTGCCGTAGTCTTTGCTGCGGGCATCTTCGTTCCGGATAAGCAATGCGATGGGGGTGCCGGTCGTCTTGCCTTCAAAGACACCGGAGAGAATTTCGACGGTATCGGATTCTTGCCGTTGCGTGACGTGGCGGGAGGTGCCGGGCTTGCGCCGATCAAGGTCTTGCTGGATGTCCTCGACCGAGAGGGCCAGACCTGGCGGACAGCCATCCACGACACAGCCAATCGCAGGCCCGTGGCTCTCGCCGAATGACGTGACGGTAAAGATGCGACCGAACGAATTGCCTGCCATGGGACGGATAACTCCTCCCTACTCGACGAGATCGAGCTTGATCCGCAACTCCTTCAACTGATCGGCACTGACAGAAGATGGGGCATCGGTCAGCGGACATTGTGCTCGTTGCGTCTTGGGGAATGCGATCACGTCGCGGATCGAATCGACCGCCCCCAACAACATGATGAGCCGATCGAGCCCGAAGGCAATCCCGCCGTGCGGAGGCGCGCCATAGTCCAGCGCGTCGAGCAAGAACCCGAACTTCGCCTGCGCCTGCTCCTTGTTGATGCCGAGCAAGTCGAGAATGCGCAGCTGGATATCACTCCGATGGTTCCGGATGCTTCCGCCGCCGATTTCGCTGCCGTTGAGCACCATGTCATAGGCCTTCGCCCGGACTTTGAGCGGCTCAGAATCCAGGAAGGCCACATCCTCGTCCATCGGCGCGGCGAAAGGATTGTGCATGAAAATATACCGTTTCTCTTCCGGCGAATAGTCCAGCAAGGGAAACTCCACGACCCAGAGCGGCTTCCAGGCCTTGGTGTCGATCAGTTTCAACTCTTCGCCCAGCGAAAGCCTGATGCGGCCCAGCACATCGTGGACAATGGCTGCCTTGTCGGCGCCGAAGAGGACTAAGTCGCCAGGCTTGGCGTCAGGCAGGGCCGCAGCGAAGGCCTTGGCATCCAGAAACTTGGCGATCACGGACTCCAGCTGCCCCTCCGGGGTAATCTTCAGCCAGGCCAGCCCCTTCGCGCCAAAACTCTTGGCCATCTCACCGAGCGCATCGATCCTGCTGCGCGGCGTGGCTGCTCCGCCCTTGACGATCAGCGCCTTCACGATCCCGCCCTTGGTCGCCGCCTCCTTGAAGACCTTGAACTCGCTGGCTGC
>CAYHQK010000224.1:0-3593 GCA_964358535.1 uncultured Nitrospira sp.
GTCGTCCTCCTGCTCGCGGAACGCGCACGATAGAAATGTGCTCGTTCGATGCGCGCAATCGAGGATCGACCAGGCTAGTCCCGCCGTTCATTGACTCTCCTCAGACCCCTCCATATAATGCCGCTCGATAGTCGATTTTGACTGCCTTTCCAGACAGTTATGACTTCTTTCTCCAAGACATCGCTGGCGGAAACATGGGGCAAGGTCCGTGCGGAACTCTCCCATGCCTTTTCGACCAGATCCAAGGCCGAGGTATTCACCATTGAAGACCTCGCGTTGCTCGAACGGATCGCCGATGGGGTGGTGCAGCGGGGGATGGCCGCTCCCGCCACGGTCTTTCTCGAATCGCTCGGGCCCATGAACTTTCTCGGCAGCCAGGCCCTGTACTTCCTGACTCCGATCGTCGAATGGGCGTTCAACGCCAGGGAAGTCGAGCAGGTGGCCCGGTTGCTCGAACGACGCGATACGATCTCCCGTCTCCTTGCCCTCATTGAAACGAAGTCTGCTCCCCAGGCTCCTCAAGGAGCCTCCGCGAGATGATCGACTGCCGTGAAACGTTTGGCTCGCGGCCGTTGCCCTCTGGCGCTATTCCTTAGGCGGTGCACTCACTGCCTGAGTGCTCTTTCCTCTCGTTGCCGTACTTATTCATCTCAGTATGGCCTTCGTGCTCTTCTCTGTCGTGGTGAGCGGCTTCATTGTGATGAAGCATAAGAGGGTATATCGAGCGGCTGTGGAACTGGACGGAGAGTAAGATCGAGCCGCGCTGCCCTCCTGGGGAAGGGGGAAGAGAAGTAGTCTGCCGGACGGTGCAATTAACGACAGCCTGGCTGCACCCTGCAAACATGAAATGCAAGGTTAGGCAATGATTACCACCATGCCCCACATGTCATCTCGGCGATAGGGTAGCAAGGACGCTGAGGAAGTCTTTCTTAAAGGACAGCGTCGGAGATGCGTTGGTTTCAGAATAATGGGCGAGAATGAAAGATTCGTTATTGGACGACGGGGGGGAATAGAGGTACAAACTCACTCGCTGGATACCAGTCAGACGCGTAACCACGTAGTCCATAGTATAGAAGGTCTTGCCTCCCACTTCTTCCTCTCCCATCTTCAGATCGCTCAAAACGTACATGCCCTTCTTGACACCTTGCTCGATCATTTCGTTCTTCTCAGCGTTTCGGTAATCGGTGGCGAGATCTCGCGCGGAAAGTCCTCGCACAGCAACTGGGTTAAAGGCGGTGTTTCGCTTGAACTGCATCATGAAAATAATCCGACCCATCTGCTTTCGAACGGCGACTGTCTCGTATGGATCACTGGGCTGGTCCACGTACCATTCTTCATCAGGAGGTGCCACAAAAGAATACGAGGGCATGTGGATGTGATTATTAGTCCCGGTTATCAGAGTCCCTGAAACCGCGCATCCGCTAATCAGCAGACAGAGACAGAAACAGAAAAGAATCTTGCGCATGCTTTATCCTCATTCCCCCGTTCGCAAGTTAGTTCGTGATAGGCCAGCTTCTTCTCTCCTTCACACGCCAGATATAAACGGTATAGCTTGGAGCAGGCTAACGCTCGTACAGCCTAAGCTGGGTGCTGTCTCTGGGACTCACCTGGCCATATGCACTAACAATCTCCCCGTTGAAGAATAGAAACATATAAGGCAAGTATCCTGTGTCGAAGCCGAGAAAATTCTTTGTGTTAACTTCCGCAGGGAGGATGTAGCCAAAGCGCACTTTGCCGCCTTGAAACAAATGCTCCCGTACATACCCTGTATAGATTGGCTGAAACGCGATTTGAGCGGAGTCGGGACGATGCAAGACCTGCTGCAACACGGCTCTTGCCTTCACTTCAGCCTCCGCTTGCGAAATTGGGGTGCCATAATCGGCTTTCGCCAATTCTTCCTGGGTAGGAGCCGTTGCGCAGCCTACAAGACTCAAAAGGAGAATCATCAATACGCCTTTTGCGATTGTTTTCATTTTCCGCTCCATAAACCGGGTGTTAGTGTGAATGGAAATGGATCAATATAAAGTACGTCATCAATTACGGGGGCATTGACCCCCAGCGTGGCCTTGCCGCCTCAGGCTTGTTGAGTCGGAAAACCTGGAAATTGTACCTTTTCTTTTCTGGAATGAGAAGCGCGGGTGGAGCGGAGCTTGAGCAGGATATCCTGGCTGCCTATTGATTGTCGCTTAATTGACTCTCCTCCGACCCATTCATATAATGACTTCTCAGAATTGATTTTGACAGCCTTTCCAGATACTTATGGCGTCTTTTGGCAGGACATTTCTCTCTCAGGCCAGGAACAAGGTTCGTGGGGGATTCCTGCACGCCTTTTCAGCCAAGGCAGAAGCCGAGGCATTCACCATTGAAGACCTCGCGTTGCTCGAACGGATCGCCGAGGCGGTGGTGCAGCGCGGGATGGCGGCTCCCGCCACGGTCTTTCTCGAATCGCTCGGTCCCATGAATTTTCTCGGCAGCCAGGCCCTGTATTTCCTGACGCCAATCATCGAATGGGCGTTCAACATGAAGGAAGTCGAGCAGGTGGCCCGCTTGCTCGAACGGCGAGATACGATCTCCCGTCTCATTACTCTAATTGAGACGAAGTCTGCTCCCCATGCTCCCCAAGGAGCCTCCACGAAATGATCGACTGCTGTGAAACGTCCACCGTGAAGCGTGAAGCGTATCTCGCAAGCCCGGACGTTCTCCGCCTGCGAACGACGAGAGACGAGATACGAACGACGTGCGACCAATTACACATATTAGCTCAAGAACCTGCAGCATGACTATTCACGAATTAGGCAAGATCGCCCAGCCCCTCAATGTCATCGTGGCGACCGACTGCGGCAGCACCACGACCAAAGCCATCCTGATTGAGAAGATTGGCAACGAGTATCGGCAGACCTATCGTGGGGAAGCCCCCACGACGGTGGAAGCGCCCTTTGAAGATGTGACGCGCGGGGTGCTGAACGCGATTGCGGAAATCGAAGAACTTTCCGGCCGGAAAATCCTGGACGGAGACAAGATCATCACGCCCTGTCGCGATGCGAAGACCGGCGTCGATATCTACATCTCCACCAGCAGCGCGGGCGGCGGGTTGCAGATGATGGTGACGGGCGTGGTGCAGAACATGACTGGGGAAAGCGCGCAACGGGCCGCGCTGGGTGCCGGCGCGATCGTCATCGATGTGCTCGCCTCGAACGATGGCCGCCTGCCTCATGAAAAGATCGAGCGTATCCGGACGATGAGACCGGACATGATCTTGATGTCAGGCGGAACGGACGGAGGCGCGGTCACCCATGTGGTGGAGATGGCGGAGTACATTTCGGCGGCAGAGCCACGCCCCCGCTTCGGGGCGACTTACAAGCTTCCGTTGATTTACGCGGGCAACAAAGACGCGCAGCCGCAAGTGAAGAAGATCCTGGGCGAGAAAGCGGCCCTGGTGCTGACCGACAACATCCGTCCTGTGCTGGAGCGGGAGAACCTCACGCCAGCGCGAAACAAGATTCACGACCTCTTTCTCGAACATGTCATGCAGCAGGCGCCTGGCTATAAGAAGCTGATCGAGATGACCGGCGCGCCGATCATGCCGACGCCGG
>CAYHQK010000225.1:0-3551 GCA_964358535.1 uncultured Nitrospira sp.
TCGCCACAGTGCCGGCCTTCCTGGCCATGACGGCCCGCGATTCGATCGGCCAACGACTACGGATGGCTCGCACCGCCTGCCTGGTCGCAGCTGGAATCTTGACGGTCTTTGCCCTCATCGGCCAATGGCTCTTTACCCTCTTGGGCATCACGCTTCCTGCCATCCAGGTCGCCGGGGCGCTCGTGCTCTTATTAGTCGCTCTCGATATGTTGCGGGCGCAACGGTCTCCGGTCCACGAGACTGCGGCGGAAACAGCCGAGGGGACTACCAAAGACGACATCGCCATCACGCCCCTGGCCATCCCGATGCTGGCAGGCCCCGCAGCCATTTCCACGGTGATTCTCTTGGAAGCCCAGGCCATCTCCTGGGCGCAGCGAGGGGTGTTGCTGGCTTGCGTTGCGTTGGTCGGTCTGGCAAGCTATATCACCTTGGCACTCGGAGCCTCCGGCGCCAAATGGATAAGCCCGATTGCGGAAAAAATCATCACCCGGTTGATGGGGCTCTTGCTGGCCGCGCTCGCCGTGCAATTCCTGCTCAATGGGCTGAAGGGCGAGCATGGATTACTGGGGCCATAAGCATTGTGAATTGTACGTGTTTTCATCTCGGTCCAACCTAGGGAGGTCTTCATGAAGCAGGGAACACAGACCATCGTGACGCTGGGCGTCGCAGCCGTATTTGCGCTGAGCATTGGAATTTCCGGAGTCTGGGCTAATGAGCCTGGCTACGGCAAGGAAGGGCACGGAGACAGCGGGCATGGTTCGATGGGCGGACATGGCGCTGGCATGATGCATAACAGCACCGGCCACCTCATCCGGCATCTGCTCAAGCACGAAAAGGAAATCGGGCTCACGGCGGAGCAAGTAACGAAACTCAAGGACGCACAACTCAACATGGACAAGCTCCGCATCAAGAGCGAAGCCGATATCCAGGTCGCAGAGCGCGAGTTCAAGGCCTTAAATGACGATGAGAAGTCCGACCTGGGAGCGATTGAAGCCAAGTTAAAGCAAAGCGGAGACCTGCAAGTCGGCTTGCGCCTCGCCTCCGTCAAGGCCCGCCGTGAAGTCCTGGCTCTCTTGACTCCAGAACAGCGCGCCAAGGAAAAAGCCGAGCATGAGAAGATGATGCAGCAGCACAAGGATGCCGGCAAGGGTCACAGCAGCCCCCATGGCGGCGCCATGAAGAGCAACCCGCATAAATAAGACAGCGAACATACAGGAGTTCAAGCCAGGAAGAGCAAAGATGTACAGGCTGTTCAAAAAGGCCGTCCAGCGAGGCCGCAGCCGATGAAAGCACCGGAGGCGTAGCCTCTAGGCTACGTTGAGGATGCTTTCGAGGCGAGAACGAAGCTGGCGGACTTTTTCAACAGCCGCCAGACAGACAACCGGGCCAACCATCCAGCCAGGAGGTGCACCATGAAAGCAGTGGGAATCATCACAGCAGGAGCCGTCGGATTACTCATCGCACTGGGTTCCAGCGCCTGGGCCGACGATAAGGAAAGCAAGATCACGGACCTCGCCAAAGACGCCAAAGTCACCATCGATCAGGCGATCAAGACCGCGTCCGAGAAAGTGCCTGGAACGGTCGTCGAAGCGGAACTCGAAAAGAAACATGGCAAGACAGTCTGGGAAGTCGAGGTTCTCGGCGCGGACGGAAACGTTACGGAAGTCCACATCGACGCCACCACCGGCTCTGTAATCGACACGGAAGCGAAGAAGGACGAGAAGAAAAAAGAAGACAAAAAAGGAAAGTAGTTCTTAGCGTCAGATTGTCTCACGCATACGTCGATACCTCCCCAGGCTGATCAACATGTCGTCCAGCAAGGCCGCAAGGAGAGAGAGCCCCAAGGCATACCCGAGAGGGTACGTTGAGGGGTTCGAGCGACTGAGAACGAAGCTGGGGAACATTTTCAGCAGCCTGTAAGGGGACGTTATGTCGAAAGAGTTGAAACTCCTAAGCCGCGAGTTGCTGGCCGGTCCCGATCGGGCGCCGGCCCGCGCGATGTTGAAAGCCGTTGGATTCACGGACGAGGATCTGTCTCGTCCGATCATCGGCGTCGCCAATACCTGGATCGAAGTCATGCCCTGCAACTTCCACCTGCGCCGCTTGTCGGAACGGGTGAAAGCCGGCATCAGAGCCGCGGGCGGCACCCCCATCGAATACAATACCATCGCGGTCTCGGATGGCATTTCGATGGGCACCGAGGGGATGAAGGCCTCGCTGATCAGCCGGGAAGTGATTGCCGATTCCATCGAACTCGTGGCTCGCGGGCACCTGTTCGACGGCGTCGTGGCCCTCTCAGGCTGCGACAAGACCATTCCCGGCACCGTGATGGCCCTTGCCCGCCTGAACCTGCCGTCGGTCATGCTCTACGGAGGCTCGATTATGCCAGGTCGGTTCCAAGGCCATGACGTGACCATTCAAGACGTCTTCGAAGCGGTCGGGAAACATGCAGCCGGCACCATGAACGATGCCGAGCTCAAGGATCTCGAAGACCATGCCTGCCCTGGCCCCGGCGCCTGCGGCGGTCAGTTCACGGCCAACACCATGGCGATTGCGTTCGAGTTCCTCGGCATCTCGATGATGGGACGGAACGGCGTGCCCGCCATGGATCAGAAGAAAGACGACGTGGCCTTCGAATGCGGCGTGATGGTCATGGATCTGCTGAAACGAGACCTGCGCCCCAAGCAGATCATCACGCGGAAATCCCTGGAGAACGCCATCGCCGCGGTCGCCACCACCGGCGGCTCGACGAATGCGGTGCTGCATCTGCTCGCCATCGCGCGCGAAGCCAACATCAAACTGAGCATCGACGACTTCGACAAGATCAACCGGAAGGTGCCGTTGCTCGCCGACCTCAAGCCTGGCGGAAGATTTACCGCGTCGGACCTCTATGCGGCGGGAGGCACCACCTTGGTCGCCAAACGGCTGCTTGATGCTGGCATCCTGCATGCCAATCAACCAACCGTGACAGGCAGGACCATCGGCGAAGAGGCCAAGGAGGCCAAGGAAACTCCGGGGCAACAGGTTCTCCGACCCCTGTCGAATCCGATCAAGAAAACCGGCGGACTCGTCATCTTAAAGGGAAACCTGGCGCCCGAAGGCTGCGTCGTGAAGGTGGCAGGCCACTCGATCATGACCTTCCGCGGCCCTGCAAAGGTCTACAACCGGGAAGAGGATGCCTTTGCCGCAGTCCAGTCCCGTAAAATCAAAGCGGGCGATGTCGTGGTGATTCGGTATGAAGGTCCCTCCGGCGGCCCCGGCATGAGAGAGATGCTGGGCGTCACGGCTGCCATCGTCGGGGCCGGTCTGGGCGACTCAGTCGCGCTCCTCACAGACGGCCGCTTCTCCGGCGCGACCCATGGACTGATGGCAGGCCATGTCGCACCGGAAGCCATCAAGGGAGGTCCGATCGGCGCTGTGAAGAACGGCGACATGATCGTCTTCGATATCGCCAAACGAACATTGACCGTCGAGCTCTCGCAGAAAGAGATCAACGCCAGACTCAAGAAGGTCAAACAGCCGAAGCCCCGCTACACCTCCGGCGTAATGGG
>CAYHQK010000226.1:0-3544 GCA_964358535.1 uncultured Nitrospira sp.
ATCGCCGCTTCCGGGCCGATGTCCCCCAGCCCCAGTACCGCCGTGCCGTCGGAGATCACTGCAATGCAGTTTTTCTTGATGGTCAGGATTTGTGCTCTCGCCTTGTCCTCGGCGATGGCCATGCAGACCCTGGCCACGCCCGGCGTATAGGCCATCGACAGGTCGTCGCGGGTGCGAAGCGGTAGCTTGCCGGCGATCTCGATTTTCCCCCCGAGGTGCATCAGGAAGGTGCGGTCAGACACGTTGACGACCCGCACGCCTTCGAGCTTCTTGACGGCCTCGATCACCTCCTGACCGTGCTGGGTGTCTCCCACATTGACGGTAATGTCGCGCACCATCTGGTCCCTGGTCGCGGAAACCAGATCGACGGCGCCGATGTCGCCGCCGACGGAACCGATGGTTGATGCGAGCTTGCCCAGCATGCCGACGCGGTTTTTCAACTGGACACGCAGGGTGATGCTGTAGCTGGCACTCGGGGCGCCGTGAGGCGCCGGATTTGTTTTGGGCATGGCGGTCATTCCTCTTTGACGAAGTCGTATTGGCCAACACCCTGTATCAGCAGGAAGCGGCATGGTTTGCCGGACGAATTGGATACATGGTGCGCCGTTGGAGGTGTCACGGTGGTGGACTCTCCGGGATTCAATTCGCGGCGCACCACCGGCGTACCTGTTTCGATCAGCACTTTGCCGTCCAGGCTGTAATAGTGATCGGTAACCTGAGTGTGATGGTGCCATGGGATGGATTCTCCCGGGCCGAGCACGTATTCCCGAACCAGTACATCGCTGCCTTTGGCGATCACTGAAATCTTCTTCACCTGGTAGGGCTGGTCCGGAACTCGGGCCATGACCGTCCTCCTGCGAGTTCAGGATATTGTTACCCCATCGCAGGTCAGTCTACGCTTGAACGGTTGTTCTTGGGGGACGCCGCCGACCGCATAAGGTTGCGTGCCGCCGCCGGCGATTTGGGAAAGCCGTCGTTTGGGGGTGACGCTCTGTGTCGCCGTCTCGCTGGAAGCCGCGTCGGGCGCCGAGAATTGATCTGGACGATTGGAGAAGCCAGCGCGGCATTTCACGCCAGTGCGGCGATCCACTGATTAGCGCTCCGCAGGCGGTTGGCCATGTCTCTTGCGAGATTTTCCAGGAGCGTGATCTTCAGAAGCGGATGCTGGTCGGAGATCCGGTTGAACTCCCCGACCTCCAGGACGCGGCACCGGACCTCCGTTTCCGCGTGCACGGACGCGCTGCGCGTCGTCTGTCCGAGGAGGACCATCTCGCCGAAGTTCATGCCCGGCCCAAGGGACGCTATACGCAGGTGACCGCCATTCTGAAGCAGAACCAGGATGCTGACGCGGCCCGACTCGATGAAGAAGAAGCGGCCGTCGCCTTCCTGGCCGGTCTCCAGGATCCGCTCGCCGGAGGCGAATACCTGGAACCCGGTCGCGGCCTCGACCTGCCGGATCAGTTCGTCGGGCACCTCCTTGAACAGCGGGGAATCGGTGAGCGACGCGACCGTGGCTGGCTTCCGCGTGGTTTCGCCGAACAGGCGGTTCTCGCACCACTCCACGGCCAGATCGTTGTCTTCGAAGCTGAGAAATCCGCGGTCTCCTTTGCGGGCCGACCTCCTCATCGGCTCCAGAATGCTCGCGCGGTCATTAATGCGCGAACACACGACGCCAATGCCGTCGTCGACGTACCCCAGCCGGGCTTGGTTCAGAAGAAGCGCTGCGCTTTCCGAAATTCCCGCCACCTGGTGCATGTCGAGGATGAAACTATGCGTGACGGGCGCCAGCTCCTGCATGCGGCGTATCACGTACTCGACGCCATCCACCGCGAGAACGCCGTGCAGGCACAGGTACTTGATCCGGTGCGCGTGCTGATCCAGGTACGCGCGCATTTCCGCGGAGGGCTGTCGCCGCGAAGGCGCGTCGGCGCCCGTGTAAATCCGTCCCAGAGCCCTGCTGGGGTCACCCGCGCCGGCGAACACGTGCAAGCTGAAATCCTGCGACAGGCGCTTGCAGACCTCGATGCCGCGGACGCTGTTGCCTTTCGCATCCAGCGGGGGGGAGAAGATTCCGATCCCGAACTGCCCCGGAACAACCGCGATGATTCCGCCTCCGACTCCGCTTTTGGCCGGCATCCCGATCTCGTACATCCAGCTGCCGGCGTAGTTGTACATCCCGCAGGTTGCCATGACGCTTAAGACGCGCTCTACATGTTCCGCCGCCAGCGCCCGCCGGCCGGTGACGGGATGCACGCCACCGTTGGCCAGGGTGGCGGCCATGTAGGCCAGATCGCGGCCGCTGACTAGGACCGAGCATTGGCGGAAGTAGTTCTCCACGGTGGCCATCGGCTCGCCGTCGATGATGCCGAAGTTCTTCAGCATCCAGGCAATGGCGCGATTGCGGTAGCCGGTTTCGCTCTCCGAGTGGTACACCTCCTCGTCGACGCTGATGCCTCGGCCCATGAACCCAGCCAGGGAGTTTTCGATTCGCCGCCATTGAGCTTCCGGCGTTCCGCCGGAGACCAGGCTCGTCGTGGCGATTGCACCAGCATTGATCATCGGATTCAGCGGTGCACCAGTTTGGGGATTGAGACTGATGGAGTTGAACGCGTCGCCGCTCGGCTCCACGCCAACCTTTCCAGCCAGGGACTCCCACCCCCGATCCGCCAGCGCAGTGGCGTAGACAAAGGGTTTGGAAATCGACTGAATCGTGAACTGCTGATCCGCCTCGCCGACCGAATAAGTTGCGCCGTCCATCGTCACCACGCAGATGCCGAACCACTCCGGATTGGCTTTCGTGAGCTCAGGAATGTAACTGGCCACTTGCCCACCGTTCAGACCGGCAAGACTACAGTGGAGGTCTTCCAGGTAAGTCAGAATCGGAGATCGCATGTGACATCCCTTTTTGATTGACAGCGCTACACAAGCTTGAGAACGCGAGCAAGTTGCATGCCAACATGTAGGACCACAACTGCGGCCCAACAGGGAGCCCGATGATTAGGGAGGGCATCGCGACGTTCGCCGTGGCGCCGACTGCTGTGCAGGGAAAGACTGGAGGGGCATCTCGATTGTTACTGACTTATGTCAATACGGGGCATTTCTGCCGGGGGCAGAATCTGAACGCGTTCAGAGTACTTCATCTCTCGATCTCCCCTCTGAACGCGCAGGCCCAGCGGATGGTTGTTCTGGGCCTTTCCTTTGGTACTCGCGGACCCGACACACCGGTTGTCAGCGGCGGCTCTGGCTATTCGATGCGATCAGCCTCGGTCATTGCCGCCGCCTTTGGTCTTTCGCCGGCCGCGCGCCGCCGACCACCGGTAGAAGCCCTGCTTCGCGAGCTCGACCGCGAATAGATAGACGAGCACCATGGCGCCGAGGATCAAATAGAACCTGGCTGGCGGCGGGACGAATCCGAAATGCATTCCCACCGGCGTAAGCGGCAGCAGCACGGCGGTGGCTACGATCGCCAGCGACGTTGCCGTCAGCAGAGGATGGGCGCGGCTTTTCAGGGGATTGCCCCGGGTGCGGATGATGAAAATCACCA
>CAYHQK010000227.1:0-3538 GCA_964358535.1 uncultured Nitrospira sp.
GGACCCGATGGCCTGTGGCCTTGACGAACCCCAGATAGCGGCCGTTGGTCACTTCGAATTTATCGATAAAGAAGGTGTCCACAAACACGTCATGGCGCGGATACTCATCGCGCCCGCCATCCCGGTCCCCGTGCGGGACCCCCATGGGGAAGGAGCCGGCCTGGACCTCGACCGTTGGCGCGCCGTCTTTGCCAATCGGGGTCTTGGTCGGTTGGTCGGCGGCGAGGAGCGGGGATTGGTTCATCGAGAGGCAGAGCAGGGTCGCAACAAGAATCAATCGAAAAGACATGGCGGTGAACTCCTTGTTCAAGATCGAAAGCGGCCTCATCGTACCATAGCGGGAAGCGGAAGCGCAGTAGCCTAGCAGGATGCTGAAAAAGTGGGATGGCCCGGTGAGTCCCCTGTGCTCGCGCAACGCGCGGTCTCAGAAGACCCTCGTTGGACGCGCGCAGTGGGGGACTCATCCGGGCCATCAGAGAGGTAAACTCGCAAGCGCGGAGGAATCATCTCTAGTCGCTCGCTGCGGCCTTGCTGGACGGCCTTTTTGAGCATCCTGTGGCGATTGCGGTTCCAGCACTGCGCGAAATATTTTCGCTATATTCCCCGCGCACACCGAGTTCTTCCGCAGCCTGCTAGACGGAGCAGAGAGTCCAATGGTCCTCCTCGTCCCCCTTGGGTTTTTAATTGACGGAGCCGAGGTGGCTCCCTACTATACGGGCACGATTACAATAGAGGTTGGCCATGGCTGTTCCGCTTCATCGAGGATTGCGACATGTGGCGCTGCGCGTCACGAATCTTGCTCGTTCCCGCACGTTCTATGAAGAGTTGTTAGGGATGCAGGTGGTGTGGGAGCCGGACCCGGACAATGTGTATTTCAGCTCCGGCTCGGACAATTTCGCCTTGCACCAGATTCCACCGTCCGAGCTGGATGCCTATCAACCGCTGAAGGGGCAATTGCTGGATCATGTCGGCGTCATTCTTGAAAACCCCGAGGCAGTCGATCGGATGTACCGGGAGATCGAGCCGCGCCTGCCTCAGCTGGGCGGACTGGTCGTGAAACAGCCGAAGCAGCATCGCGACGGCAGCTATTCGTTTTATTTTTCCGACCCGGACGGGAACGTTATCCAGGCCCTGTACGAACCAACCATCAGCAAGTTGGAATGGTTGAAGGGTAAAGCGTGAACGGTCAGTTAGCCTCGCACGTTTCACGTCTCACGTTTCACATCTCACGACCATGAAGATCTGGGACAGTCTGCCGAAACATCAGTATCTCAGCCTGGCGCCCTGGTCCTGGGTGCAATTGGAGAGCGCCGAGGCCCCCGGGCCCTTTCCCTTTGTTGCAGGGGTGGCGCCGGAAGTTGTCGCCAGTCTCCAGGAAGCCCATAGCCTCCTCTCCAGCTCGATCGATACGGCCATCAGCGATGTTTTTTCCAAGCGGGCTCCGGTGGACGATCCGGATCGCCAGAGACGATTGGAAGATGCCTATGCGGAAGTGATCAGCACTCGGCCTTATCTACAGCAACACATTCGTTGCGGGCGGAAGCCAGATGGCACGTTCCAATGGGAGTTTCCGACCGACCCCACCAAATCCGCCACGGTCACCAACGGCGGACTCAGGATTTTCCATTCCGTCAAGCGGCAGGCCCTTCCGATCGGATTCGATCAGCGACAGTTGGGGCCCCTGGTGGGAAAGGTCTTGGGGTTACTGGACGGTACCCATCAGCCCGACGAAATCAGAACAGTGGTGGCGACCTCGGGGCGGGATGGAGAGCGAGTCCTCACGCGACTGATGGAAGCGCTGCACCAGCATGAGTGTTTGGTGAGTGCGAATACCTCCTCTGTCCGCTCCCGCTGGTTCGAGACGCTGCAAGATAAAGATCTGCTCCACCTCGGCCATGCCGCATTGCTGTATCGGCAACGGGACCAAGCCCTGTTGTTCGACCCCTGGCTGCTTCCCTGGTTTGCGGAATCCTCCATCCCGTCGCTGTGGGGATCGCTGTTGCCCAAACCAGCCGCCGTATTTTTGACCCATGATCACGATGATCATGTGGACCCTCGCACGCTCTTACACCTGCCCAAGGACACGCCGATTATCGTGCCGAGCCGAAGGAATCGCCGCATCCTGTCCTATGACTATCTGTCGCTGCTGCGAGAGCTGGGATTCGGCAACGTGATTGAGCTGGCGCATGGGGAGAGTTGGGCCTTCGAGGGAGGAGCCGTCTACTCCGTGCCCTTCTACGGCGAAGATCCCTGCGACCTGGAAATGCCGCGCAACTGTTATCTCATCGCCGACCGGGGCTACAACGTGCTCGTGCATGCGGACAGCGGCCCGACGAATAGCGGCAAGTCCGCGCTCAAGGACGGAGTGATCCAGGCGCTCGTGCAGAAACATGGGCCGATTTCTCTGGTGCTTGCCTCGCAGCAGCAACTGCTCGAAGTCCGTGGTCATGCGGCTCACGCACCCTTGTCCCATCCGGGTAAATGGCTCGACGTGGGAGAAAACGGCTATCTCACAAACTCGTACCTGGCCGAGGTCTGTGCTGCGGCGAAGGCCACACTCTTCGTGTCCTATGCCACAGGCGGCGCAGACTGGTATCCGGATCATCTCTCGTTCATGTTCAGCAAACGGAATCCCGCCCGCACGGCCTTGTTGACGGCCCATTGGGAGAGGCCGGAAGCCCTCAAGGATCTTCTCGCTCCCAAGGGATGCGGGTATCACCAGGGGCAAGCGTTGGATCTGTTTCGTGGTACGGCAGAGGGCCTGGTGCTGCCGATGAAGACCGGAGACGCCTTGACGCCCCTGTCGCTCTACCGGCTTGACCACGGCGACCCTCCCTTTATGAAAGCCGGCAGCCACTCCGCACCATCTCGTTAGATTGATAAGGATTGATTATGGCCACGCGCAAGACACCGCAAGCCCCGATCCTCGTGACCGGCGTCGCAGGATTCATCGGCTTTCATACGGCGATCAGATTGCTGGAGCGAGGCGAGAAGGTGATCGGACTCGACAACGTCAATGACTACTACGACGTGAGACTGAAGAAGGCGCGGCTGGCGAAGCTGAAGCCTTTCAAGCAGTTCACCTTTACCAAGACGGATCTGGCGAACCGGGTGAAGATGCGGAACCTCTTTGCCGAACAGCCGATTGCGAAGGTGGTCCATCTGGCGGCGCAGGCCGGCGTGCGTTATTCGTTGGTGAATCCGCATGCCTATACGGACAGCAACATCGAAGGGTTTTTGAATGTTCTGGAAGGCTGCCGTCACGCGAAGGTGCAGCACCTTGTCTATGCCTCGTCGAGTTCCGTCTACGGCGGCAATACCCAGATGCCCTTTTCCATTCATGACAACGTCGATCATCCGGTTTCACTCTATGCGGCCAGCAAGAAGGCCAACGAACTCATGGCCCATTGCTACGCGCATCTCTATCGGATTCCCTGCACAGGTCTGCGGTTCTTTACGGTCTATGGGCCTTGGGGCAGGCCCGATATGGCCCTCTTCATTTTCACGAAGGCGATTCTGGAAGGGAAGACAATCGAGG
>CAYHQK010000228.1:0-1114 GCA_964358535.1 uncultured Nitrospira sp.
CCACGGCACGGTCTCCTCCGAGACAACGAGCCCGCTCCTCGGGAACCTTTCCAAGAAACCGCTCCTCCCTGGTTTTTGCGACTCGCTGAATGTCGCCATGTGCCAGCACTTTAAGGCAGGCGATCCCGGAATCCACAACATCGCATCCGCTGAGCAGGCACAGCCCCGTCATGACTGCGAACATTGATGGGCGACGTATCTGTCTCATATGCAGCCCTCCTCAAGATTGGGAAGTATTGCACGCGACATCACCGGCCCCAGGCTACGACTCGGGCAAAATAGAGTCAATATTCCCTAAGTGGGAATACATGCATTATCAAGTGACGGTGCTCCAGAGGGAGGGAAAGATCAGGGCTGATTCCTGTTGTGCTGCGCAGCCGGTAAACAGCAGTGCGAAAACATTTGGAGGAGAAGAAGGACCTACGTTCGTGTGGTCGCTCGACCTAGCAGGCATCTTGGCGAACGGAACATCCGCTGCCATTCTTTCGATCTTGGAAGGCGCCGACTCAACGTTGTGCCTTGCAGAGAAGCGAGAACAACGTTCGAGACATTTTCCGGACTCACGATTCTCGTGTGGCACCGGTCCCTGGCCGATCTAGGGACCAAGAAGTTGCACCTGCCTGCTATCGACGAGTGAGGCCTCTGGAGTGTGAAGAGTTCAGCCGCATGTTGGCCACGGGTGCGAGCCTTCGGGCTGCCGGACAGGCGCTGCACCGAGCTGCGAGCAGAGGACAGTGACCTGGCAGCGCCCCTCTTACGTTTCCATCATTTCCAATCGCGCATCGAATTCATGCCCGCAGGCCGTGCAACGGATGCAATCCGACTCGACCGTCAACTCGTCCGCCCGGATCCCCATGCCCCCACAATCGAGACACCGAGCGAGGTGGACCCTCTGATGGTCCACGGTTTCGTATTGCGTGCCACGGAGACAATACACCGGCTTCCCATCAAGCAGCCACGCGTTCCCCGCGTTGTCGACCACCGGCAAGGTCAAATAATGATGGTTCACGTAGTCTTCAAGCTCCTGCCGGCTGGCGAACCCGTCCTTAATCAGCTTTCCCCCCACCACCTCGTAGAGCCGGTTCTCTTTCACGATCACCTTGGTTGGACCCAT
>CAYHQK010000228.1:1214-3519 GCA_964358535.1 uncultured Nitrospira sp.
CCGATGATCGCCCCATCTTGCGTCACGGCCAGATGGCGGGTGGCCTGCTCCTTCATCATGCGCACGGCGTCGATAATCGGCCGATCACCTTCTATCGCCACCACCGGCGTCCGCATGCAGGTTTTGACAAGGGTCGTATTGGGCTCCAGCCCCTTGGCCACCACCTCGCGGGCCAGGATAGAATCTGTGACAAAGCCCACGTAGGACTGGCGGTCCGTCACGAGGAGCGAACCCAGCTTCCATTGCTGCATCAACTGCCCCGCTTCTCGCAGGCTGGCATCCTGAGACACATTCCGAATGTCGAAGGACATGTGTTCGGCGACCTGGGGGCCGGTGAGGACCTGCCGACTGGTCTTGTGCTTCTTGGGTTCGGCGGATCGGCGCGCCTCCAGTTCCGAGATACAGGTTTCCAATACCCGGCTGCGCTGCAAGAGGCTTTGGCGCAGGCTATCCATACCCGTGCCCTCCGGCGCCTCGTCCGGCATATTCACCAATCCAGCGGCCTCGCCCACCTCTGCATATTCATAGGCCTCCAACAACTCGGAGGTCTCCCCGAGAAGATCGGCAATCATGCGCTCTGTTTCCAGGTCGAACTCATCCAGGCTGCGCGTGGGCGTGCCCTTGCCCAGGAACGGAGCGAACCCGGCGAGCTGCTTTCGCAGCTGCTCGATGCTCCGATCCAGAGAGACCCGTAGTTTCTTGGGAGTGGTGCGCGTCGTGTCCATGGCACCTCCTAATGATAATGGCTGAGAATGGCAAATCTTACCTCCGCTCGATCAGCAAGGGCAAGCGACCGGCAGGAGAAGCACCAGACGTACCGATGCAGCGGAGTGTGCCCTTGAGGTTGCGCCGGGACAGAGGACAAAGTCGGACGACTCGGTGCAGAGCATGCCAACCTTCCATCAGGCGAAGTCGCCCCCACTCAACCTGGCCACTCGCGTGAAGGTCACCAGCCCCTCACGGCCCAACTGATGTGGTTTCGCGGGCCGGACCCGCTTAGGAGGCAAGGTCAGCGGAGAAAGAGGACCCAGAGGTAGACCGAACTGATAAGGACCGACCCGATCATGACGGGAAACCCGAGCTTGAAGAACTGCCAGAAAGAGATGGGATAGCCGGCTTTGCGCGCCATATCCACGATCACGACGTTCGCGCTCGCGCCGATGATCGTGCCGTTTCCCCCCAGACAGGCTCCGAGCGCCAGGGCCCACCAGAGGGGCAGGATGTCCGGCTGATGCACCAGGGTGGCATAATCTGTAATCTCGGGATGCAGCGAGCGGGCGAGGTCCACGATCAACGGATTCATCGCCGCGACATAGGGGATGTTATCCACCAGGGCCGAAAGGATGGCCGATCCCCAGAGCACTGCCATCGTCGATCCCGCAAGGTTCCCTTGCGTCACCGCCACCAATTGATCCGCCAAGTAGCGAATCACGCCGACCTTGACCAAGCCGCCGACCAGCACGAACAACCCGATAAAAAAGAAGATAGTTTTCCATTCGACATCGGTGAGATAGGACAGTTCCTCGCCATCCTCCGGCTTCCGCCTCGCGTGACCGAGCAGCATGAACAGGCTCGCGCCAAGCAAGGCAATCGTGGCCGGCTCAAGATGAATGAGCGAATGGACGCAGAACCCCACGTTCACGATCCCCAACAGCCAGAGACACCGGTGCAGGAAGGGCCGATCGACAATGGCCTCTCGCGAGTTCAAGGCCAGCACCGCCGTTCGGAGATGCGGCAACACGGTCATCTTTCGCCCGAAAATAACCCACAGCGCCGCTACAAACACAGCCAGGATCAACAACGCGATGGGACCCAAGACCGCCAGAAAGTCGAGATAGCCCAACTCCGCCTTGCTGGCGATCATAATGTTGGGCGGATCGCCGACCAGCGTCGCGGTCCCGCCGATGTTCGACGCCAGCGCCTCGGTAATCAGAAAGGCAATGGGATTGAGTTCCAACCGCTTGGTAATGGCCAGCGTAACCGGCGCCATGAGCAGCACGGTGGTGACGTTATCGAGCATGGCCGAGAGGCCGGCCGTCAGCAGGGCCAGCAGCACCAGCAGACGGAACGGCTTCGCGTCGGCCCGCTGCGCCGCCCAGATGGCCAAGACCTCGAAGAGACCGGTCTCCCGGACAATGTTCACGATCACCATCATCCCGATCAGCAGGAACACGACGCCGTAGTCGATGCCGAACTCATGAGAGTAGAAGGCCTCGTCTTGCGACACCACACCCAGCCCGATCATCACCGCCGCCCCGAACAATGCCACAATCGTCTTGTGGATCCGCTCGGTCATGATGACCAG
>CAYHQK010000229.1:0-3512 GCA_964358535.1 uncultured Nitrospira sp.
ATCATCTATTACCGCGATCAGATGTGGCGGATCGAGCACCATACGATGGGGCCGGTCAACGTCAGTATCGTGCGGAAGGACAAGCAGGTCGTGTGGCTGCTGCTCTCGCGGATGAAACATTTCAAGACGCTGCCCTATAGTCCTGAGCAGGACCTCAGAGTCAGTGAGCAGCTAGAGGGAGAAGTCTCGCGGCAGGAGATCGGCACGGAAGTGCGCGAGGGGCATCCGACGATTCTGTATGAAGTGACGACGAAGCAGGGGGAGTTGGTCGAGGTGTACTATCAGTGGGTGGCCACGGACATTCATTTCCCGATGAAGCTGGCAAGGAAAGACGGGAGCTGGATCGTGGAGTATCAGCATGTGAAGCTGCGGTCCGTGTCGGACTATCTTTTCAACCTTCCGCTCAATTTTTATCCGTTGGAAGATTTTAAGAAGCAAGAAACGCCGGAGCCTGTCGGGCCCGGCATGTAACGTAGCAAGGAGGCTGGATTGTGCGAGCATTAGGAATCATCGTCAGTGTTGTGATTGCAGGAGTAATCGGAATCAGCGGATCGGCCCATGCGTTGGATGTGTCCGATGTCGTTCGGGAATGGACTCCCGAGGGCAAGAAGCTCGCGATCGAGCGGGCGAAGTTGCCGGCTCATGACGAGATGGTCCGGATTCCCGCCGGGCCCTTTCTGATGGGGAGCGACAGGAAGGTGGACCGCAATGCCTACTCGGCGGAGCTCCCTCAGCGGACAATCCATCTCGACGCATACGAGATCGACAAGTTTGAAGTGACCACGGTGCAATATTTGAAGTACATCCTGGCCAAGGATCTGCCTCCGCTCATCGATTGGCAGTACGACGGTGGCAATTTCCAGGAGACGATGGCCAGCCATCCTGTGATGCATGTGTCCTGGGCCGATGCCGATACCTACTGTAAATGGGCGGGCAAACGCCTCCCGACGGAAGCGGAATGGGAAAAGGCGGCGCGCGGCGAAGACGGGCGCATTTACCCTTGGGGCAATCAGCCTGCCGGCTTATCCCGTGCGAACTTCGGTCGAACCGGTTTGTCCGGTCCGGTGCGCGATCGTCCTGAGCGGCTGCTGCTCTATCCGCCGATCATTTCCGTGGACAAATACGACAATGCCGTCGGTCCCTATGGCACATTTCAGATGGCGGGGAACGTGGCCGAGTGGGTGGCGGACTGGTACGACAAGGAATATTACAAGACCGCGTTGGATCGAAATCCCAAGGGGCCTGAGAAGGGCACCCAGAAGAGTTTCCGTGGCGGCGGCTGGATCGACAGCACCCCCAGCGTACGGGGCGCGCAACGGAACGGAACCGAACCCAATACCAAAATGAACTGGATGGGTTTTCGCTGCGCGCGAGACGTAAAGGAGTAGCGGCTGCACAGGGCTGACGCTTCCATGCCTTCGAAGCGGCAAAGGTAGAAGGGCGGCGGCCAGCCCTTCGTGCTCGCGCAACGCGCACGATCAGAATGTGCTCGTTGGACGCGCGCAGTTAAGGGCAGGCTCGCCGTCTTTCTTGGAGAGAGGGAAGTAAGACGGATTCTCCGGCAATGGTCGCGTCGAGCCCTGCACAGCCTATGGAGTGGTGGATACGGAAGACCAAATTAAAGACGCAGGCCTAGGCTGATTGTTTCTGTTGGAGAAGAGCCTGGGTCTGCTCGCTGGCTTCTTTGACCAGGATGCCCATTTTCGAGTGGGAGGGTTCGAAGTCGACGGGGAGATTGTAATGGCGGAGGCGTTCGCTGGCGGTGGGGCCAATGGACGCCACGACCATCCTTCTGCAGGCTTCTGTGAATTGCGCGATGGCGCCGTCCTGTTCGAGTAACTGCATCACATGATCGATCTGCGCGGCGTTGGTGATCAACATCACGTGAACCTGTCCCGCAAGAATCTCGCCGAGCACCTGCCTTAACGGGGCCTTGTCTTCCGGGAGCGTCCAACGGTAAATGGGCACGGGAAAGACGTCTGCTCCACGCTGCTTCAGGGATTCCACGAGCTCAGGGTTGGATATGCCATATTCTTGCACCGCGACGCGGAGGCCTTTGAGGGGCCGGTAGGAGTCCAGCGTAGCGAGCACTTCCACCCAGGTATTCGGTTCCGGCACGGTGAGCGTCGGGGTGATGCCATGGGCCTTGAGTGCCGCAGCAGGCTTGGGGCCACGAGCGACGGTTATCGTCCGCTTGAGCCCCTCCAGGATCGACGGCAGGGGATGGCGCGATTGGAGAATGTCGAGGAGGGCGGTGGCGCCGACTCCCGTCATGAGGATCAGGAGATTGATCTGTCCGCCGATCAATTCGTCGCCCAAGCGCAAGGCGGCGGGATTGTCGTGAATGGGCACTTCTTGGAGGGCCGGAGCCACGAGGGGCCGTCCGCCACAATGTTCGATCAGCCGGGCCATCTCCTTGGCCATACGGCTTTCGAATGATGCGACGCTAATTCCAGCAAAGCCTGTTTCTTTGGTCATAGCTGCGAATTAGAAATGCAAAATTAAAAATGCAAAAAGTGAAAAGAACTAGGCTCTGGATGTCTTCTTTACTTTTGAGATGATCGCTCCAAGGATCTTGGCGAGTTCCGAAGCTTCTTGCTCCAGAGGCTCCAATGAATCGGTAGTTGCAGTGCCTGATTCGCGAATCAATCTAAGCCAGTAGCCCGTTTCGCGCGCTTCCTTGAGCGCGATGGCCATTTTACTCACGAAGTCGGCTTTACTCTGACCGGCTTGAGCTTCTTCAACGTTAGCCCCGATCGAGGTTCCGGATCGCAGGAGTTGGAGCGACAGACTCCTTGATGCGCCAGAAGTTCGCTCGAGGCCTCGGCACAGTTTGACGATTTGTAGGGCGAACGAGAACGTGCGTTTGACGATGTCCGCTCGGCCCCCTACTTTTTCATTTTGCATTGTTACTTTTGCATTATGGCATCCAGCGCGCAGCGGAAGCCCGTGGACTCGTTGCGGATCGTCGGATCGCTGTCTACGCGGGTGAAGATGCGGACCGTCGGGGTCTCGTTCTGCCAGCCCGCGCCGCGAATGACTTTCTTGGTTCCGCTGTCCGGGCCTTGGGGATTCTTCGCCGGGCTCTTCTCGTAGTAGCGGGAATCGTACCAGTCGTTGACCCATTCCCAGACGTTGCCGGCCATGTCGTAGGCGCCGAAGGGGCTCTTGCCCAATTCGTAGCTTCCGACCGGCATCAACGTTTTTTCGCCGGTCCATTGCTGATTGAAGTTCAGATGTTTGTTCGTGGGCTCGACATTGCCCCAAGGGAAGCGCCGGTCGGCTGTGCCCTTGGCGGCTTTTTCCCATTCGGCTTCCGTCGGAAGGCGTTTGCCCGCCCACTTGCAGTAGGCTTCCGCGTCGAACCAATCCACATTGATGACGGGCCGGTCGGTCATCGTGTCGGTGATGGCCTCGCCCTGCCAGAGATTTCTCGTCGGATTTTTCGGGTTCTGCGGGACCCGATGGCCTGTGGCCTTGACGAACCCCAGATAGCGGCCGTTGGTCACTTC
>CAYHQK010000230.1:0-3489 GCA_964358535.1 uncultured Nitrospira sp.
AAATTGCCGTTCTCGTCCAGCACGGTGGCTTTGAACGAAAGAGCCGATGGCGTGCCCTTGGCCTGCTGGGTCGTTGTCGGTGAAGAGGGTTTCAGGGGCGAGGCTGCCACGGTTGCCGGCTTTGGGCTCCCCGGCGCAGCCAGCTGGGTCCGGACGGCTCGAATGAAATGCGTCGAGAGAGTGATTCCTGCGTCATGCACAAACTCTCCAATATTGCCGTAATCGCAGCGTCTTCCGGTCGGTTCAAGAATCAGTCGTTGATTGTGCGTGAAGGCGATAGTCTGCTGGCCCAGCTCTTTTCCCGTCGCATCTTTAAACGTGACGAGTGTGTCGAGGGTGATGTCCGCCGGCACCCGGTCATAGACATTATCTGTCCAGAGTTTGAGGCTTGAGCGTTGGAGTGTGATCACGATCTCTGTATCCGGCTGAACGGGCGCGGCAATTCCGCCGGTGACGGTCACGGCGGTAAAGTTTTGGGCGGCCGCATCAATCATGATCGATTCGGCCTCTTCTCCCACATTGAGCTCGTGCGGGCTATTGCACCCATCGACGTACGGCATGGTGAGCTTGCTAAAGGCAGGGTCGAAGGTCAGTTTGACCGAGTTGGCCAGACGCGGACCCATATCCGGCAACGGAGTTCTGTGGAGCGCTGAGGCTACTTTCTCGCAGCCCCATAATCCGCTTGCAGCGATGAGCAGGCAGAAGGGAGCGGCCCATCGCATGGTGCGTTGTTGAGGAAAGTGTGCCGGGAGTCGTGTGATGGCCATAGGCTGGAAAGTCTGTGTGTCGTGATGGGCTGGGTCGCTGAAACTCAAGGCGCACCGTACCGAAATGTCAGGATGAATGCAACAGGGCGCAGTCACGTCTTGCGAGCTTGCGAGCCCTCAGTTATCCTGCGCTCCAGACAGAAGGCATACTGTGAGAAGGGGCTCTAGACCGATGCGGATACTGGGTCTGTCGAACATGCGGGATGCCGCGGCGGCGCTGGTCGAGAACGGCCGAGTCATTGCTGCGGCAGAAGAAGAACGGTTCGTCCGGGTCAAGCATGTCACGGCCCTGCCGGTGCAAGCGATTCGCTACTGTCTCCGTGAGGCAGGTCTGCGGCTCTGCGACGTCGATGCAGTCGCGGTGCCCTGGAAATATTGGCAGATCGGCAGGCGGGGATCCTTGGCTCTCGGATCGATGCTGCGGTCGCCACAGCTCTGTTGGGTGAAGGGCAAAAGGAGCGCCGCGCGAATGGCTCAGGAATGGAAGGAGCTCGCCTTTCTCCAAAGCCATCTCACCAGGCAGATCGACGGAACCGCCTGCCCGAAACCAGTGTTCCTGGATCATCATCTCTGTCATGCGGCCAGTACGGTGCTGGTCTCGCCGTTCGACCGGGCGGCCGTGCTCATCGTGGACGGAGCGTCGGAAGCCCATACGACGATGTTGGCCAGGGCCGACGGTCCCGACATTCAGGTGCTGAAACGGATTCCCCTTCCCCATTCGGCAGGGCAATTTTACGCGGCCATCACCGCCTATCTGGGATTCAAGCCGGACCATGATGAATATATTGTGATGGGCTTGGCGGCTTATGGGGAGCCACGATTTGCAGCGGCTCTCCGTGAACAGGTCCTCCGGCTCCTTCCCGATGGCGGGTTCGAATTGAATACGAAGATCTTCGATTTTCACTTGGCCCGGCATCGGATTTTTTCTCCCGCCATCCTCAGACTGTTAGGCCAAAATCGGCAGCCGGATGAAGAAGTGACGCAGCGGCATAAGGATGTGGCGGCCAGCGCACAGTTGGTCCTGGAAGAGACCCTGCTCCATCTCGCCCGTCATCTGCAGAGGCTGACCGGTCTCGATCGGCTCTGTCTTGCCGGAGGCGTGGCCTATAACTGTGTGGCCAACAGCCGTTTGTGGCGGGAGGCTGGGTTTCGCGAGGTTTATATCCCTTCGGCAGCGGGGGACTCAGGGGCTGCCCTGGGCGCGGCCCTCTGGTTGACTCACCGGCGCGGAGCCTTGACCGAACGGATGGTCCTGCGATCCGCTTCCTGGGGACCGGAGTTCACCGAGCAGGAATGTTTGGCTGCGCTTGAGAGGGCCGGCTTGTCTGCCTCACGTCTTCCGGATGATCAACTCTGCGAGAAGGTGGCGCGTGAGTTGGCCAATGGCCGGTTGGTCTGTTGGTTTCAAGGCCGGATGGAATGGGGGCCGCGCGGGCTGGGCAATCGCAGTCTGTTGGCTGATCCGCGCCGCGAGGATATGAGGGAGTTGATCAATGCCAAGGTGAAGCTCCGGGAACCCTTTCGCCCCTTCGCCCCCTCAGTCCTTGAAGAGAGGGCGTCGGAGTATTTCGATCTTCCGTCACCCTCGCCCTTCATGTTGCTGACTGTTCAGGTCCTGCCTTCGGCTAAGGATCTGATTCCCGCCGTGGTCCATGTGGATGGTTCGGCGCGGGTGCAAACAGTGGATAAGATCTCCAATCCGCGTTATCGCTTGCTGCTTGAAACGTTCGGTCGCCAGACCGGCGTACCGGTGCTGCTAAATACCTCATTCAATGTGAACGAGCCTATTGTTTGCACTCCGGACGAGGCCATCAATTGTTTTCTCCGTACGGAGGTCGAGTGGCTGGTGCTGGGCAATCTGCTAGTCGGACAACCGGCAGCCGTAAGGCGTGACGCGTGACGCGCGGGGTGAATAGGGGCAACGTATTTTCTGCCCTCAATGCCTTGCTCCTGCTGCTTATCCTGAATTTCACGCTCCAGCCTCTGACAGAACCGGATTTCGGCTGGCATCTGAGGACCGGGCTCGATCTCCTCCGGCATGGCGGGGTTTTGCCGGCCCTGGATCCCTATTCCCACACCATGCCCGATTGGCCCTGGGTTGAGCATGCCTGGTTGACCGACCTGATTATCGGAACATTTTATTCATTGTTCGGCGCCTTGGGGGTCATCCTCTTTTTTGCTGCGGTGACGGCAGGAGCCTGGCTGGTCGCGAGTCTTTCGGTTCGCTGCAACAGGACCTGTCGTCTTCTCGCCTGTGCTGTGTCTTTGTGGGTGGCCCTGCCGTTTCTGGGGGCGAGAACCCAGATGGTCACGTTGCTGGGTCTTGCGGCTCTGCTGGTGATGCTCGAACGAAATAAGAATGAGCAAAGCCGCGTGCTCTGGCTGATTCCTCCGTTTTTTCTCCTCTGGGCCAATTTGCATGGAGGGTTTACTGCCGGGCTGTTTCTGTTGGGGCTCGTGGCCGCCAGTTCCGTGATGGTCAAAGCGGTTGTCGTTCGGGTGCCTGGGCTTGCTGCTCGTCTCGATGAAGCGATTCCCTCCTGGCCCGCAATCGGGCAGCTTGTGTTGGCTGTGGCAGTTGCGTCGTTGGTCACGTTGGTGAATCCCTATGGCTGGAGATTGTATGGGGAGATTATCGATTCCCTGTCGAATCGATTCATGCTCGACAGTTTGCAGGAATGGCAGCCTCTGTCATTGAACTCGTTGGCTGGCCGGAGCTATG
>CAYHQK010000231.1:0-3477 GCA_964358535.1 uncultured Nitrospira sp.
CGATTCACGATGTTGATCATGCAGAAATCGCACGCGAAGGTGCACCCCAGCGACGTATAAATCGATGCGAAGGGAGTACGCTTGTCATGATCGAACTCCGCATGCCAAAAATGCGCCCGATACAAATCGAGCGGACGAGACCGGTAGGGGAGGAGATCCCATGCGTACCCTGGCATATCGATATCCATACGATCTTGCGGCACTACCGACTGCGGCTCGTTCAAGATCGGATGCCGCTCCCCTGATTGGCCGACTGACTTATACCCGACCCCTCGCACAGCCCCTAACCCGGAGCGCAGATCGGTTCGCAGAAGATTCTGGAGAGCGTACACGCCTTCATTCAATAAGACAAAATCCACAAAAGGAAGTTGCAACACCTCCAGAGGCAAGGCACTGGTATGCGAGCCCGTGAAACAGACGGGGAACTCCGGATGCTGCTGCTTGAGCTCATTCGCAAGGGCACTCGCCCCGATCATTCCCGTCGTCCCGGAGTTCGGATTTTGTCCGTACACCACAAAGACGACCAGCCGAGGATTGGCGCTATGAATTCGGCTCACCGCATCAGGCAGCGATAACTTCTCCGCATCACAATCCAGAATCGCCACGCCGAAATCCTTCGCGCGGCAGGACTGTGCCAGCAACAAGGCCCACGTAGGCGGTTCAATGGCCGAATAGGTCTTCGCCAATCCTTGATAGGCCTGCAAGGATGAATCGGCATTGACGAAGAGAACATCCAACCTTCGGGAAGGCATGCGCGGTGTGGCGATCAATATCCTTACCTCTCCTCTGATTTTTTCAGGAAAACTTGCCTGCGAATTTTCCGCACATCATGCCAGGCAGCCGATTCAACGGCAACAACAGAACAGCGCACTCGCCAGAAATCAACCAGGCCCCGCTTAACTAAATATTCGTTCTTTGATCTTCAACGCGAGCGTATACGGATCGACTCGGAGCAGACGGGAGCGGAGCAACCGATGCCGCCAGATATCCCTCCTCAGTGAAGAGAGCTCGTGCGGCGTAATGTGCCCTATCACCTGCGAACGGCCATTGCGGAACTGATGGACCGCCCTTCCGCTGAGAATATTCTTCCCATACTCTTTCACAGCCTTGAAGTAGGCGGCCTGTCCAGGCTTCTCAACATTACTTAAACGTTGACTGCGCTGATCATGATGCGTACGGCCGAAATTGGCGACCACTGGAACGAAATAGGAACTATACCCCTGCGTAAAGAACTTATACATAAACCCAAGATGAGGACAGACCCGGAACCAATCACTCGATTGTCCATCGGGGAACCACGGCTTAATCACTTCGCTCCTCACACAATAGTTCCCCTCGGGCAAGGGGAACCCGCTCGCGAGCCAGAACGCCAGAAAATCACGCTTTTGAGGAGGAGGGTCAGCGAAAAAATCCTGGAAGGAGACATTCAACAGATCCCCCTCTTCGGACATCGTTTGGGCGAATCCCCATACCAACGACACCTCATCATCCTTCTCAAGAATATCGACGCACTTCTTGAACCAATTCAGATCAAGAAACCCATCCGAGACACAGCATTGAATAATGTACCGTCCTCTTGCCATGGCCAAGGCCTTTTGATAGGCCTCCACGACATGATCGTCCCGCTCAGATACCCACCGGAGATGAGGGAACTCCTTGAGGATCTCCACCGTACCATCCGTCGACCCCCCGTCAACGACAATGTGCTCGAAGCTTCGGAACCTCTGCGCCGCCACACTTTCAATCGTTTGCCTTAGAAAACGGCCATGATTGAGCGACGGCGTCACAACCGAGATCATCGGCTGGGCGACATCGCGCAAATCTTCACCAACCTTACCGTGCATCATAACGCGGGGATACAGGAGATGATCACAGCAAGCCCTTGCTCACCTCTATCCATCGACAAAACTGTTCTTCGCACTATGGCTGCTCCTTAGCCGGCATCGTTTTTTCCGACCGGATCATACCCCGCAGCACGGAGCGCGGTGGATCGTTTCTCAAAATGAATATCTTTCTTGCGTGGAGGCCCCTCTCTCAGCCCGAGCAGAACCAGGACCGGGCCAATCAATGCTCGCAAACGAAGAACGGTGATCGTGACCAAAAACGTATAGTAGGCCCGCACCTGCAAGGCGCATTTCACGGGCCAGCTCAGTTGAGACCCCTGCACAACCTGAACAATCTTTTGAACGAAGCGCCATTGATGCTGGACGAAAAACCACCACGCGTGAAAAACCGATTTCCCCTTGGGGCTGCCACTCGTCAACGAAGGGTCATAGCCTCGATACTTGTTGCGGTAGAAGAAAAGAACCTCGTCAATCGCGTGGACCTTGGTCTGCACCATCAATTTGATAAGGAACAAATTATCCACATCGGCGATCGTTTCGTCGAAGGTGTCGAACGGCAAGGCTACCAGGTACGCTTCGCTCCGGTACAGACCAAAGATCGTCGGAACAACCCGACGCTGCCCGAGGTAGCGCCACACATTCGCCAAGGGTGAATCGTCGCGCGCATAGAGGTGCCGCTTGGACAGCAACCGTTGAGTTCCTCGATTCCCTTCTACATCCACATAACAGGCATTAGGAAATGCCAGCCCCACGTCGGGATATCGCTGAAGATACTTCACTAGAGTACTGAGAAAATTCGGCGCCCAGAGATCATCATCACACGCAATCATGCAGAACTCACCGGCGATGAATGTGGCGAGATGGTTTGCGGCATCGTGCGAAATGCGATTGACCGTATCCAGCACGTATCTCACCCGCCCATCACGGCGTGCGTACTCACGGCAAATCTCCGCAGTTCGATCCGTCGACTGATTATCAAGAATCACAATCTCGAAATTCTGATAGTCCTGCGCCAGCAAGGAATCCAGCGCCAACGGCAGGAAAATCTCACCGTTGAGAACCGGCACCATAATGGTGACAAGCCCCGGCGTCTTCATAGGCTTCCCCTTGCCGCAGGGCGCACCTCGAGAAGCCATTCTTTCGCCATGACATACTGGAGCAGCACCATCACCAGGCCTGAGATCACCAACGCGACCACGGCCTTACTCTCGGATAACACGCCGAACCCCACACCCATCACCCGTCCCAGGAGACAGAGCGGAAGACCTAAGGCTACCGCATACATTATCCGTCTGACAGGCCAAGCAACTGGCAAGGCACGACGACTGATGGGAACGACTACGGCAAACACAGCCACGCCGGCTGTCAGAAGCGCCAACGCCGTCCCCAGCAGCGGCTCGTAGGGGGCCAGAACGTACACGAGTGTGGGCGCGACGAGCGCACCCACCACGACAGGCAAAACATTAACGGTCATATCGACCTTCGCCAAACCTAGCTGGTGCAGTGTGGACGAGATGGCCCGAAAGGTCTCCGTCAAGGCAGGCCAAATGAGAATCGGCGTGATCGCCTGGAACTGTTCACCTAAGAGGAGCTTCACCATGAAAGCTGCGTTCCCGACCAAGAACGCGCCAAA
>CAYHQK010000232.1:0-1954 GCA_964358535.1 uncultured Nitrospira sp.
CGTTCCTCCGGCGGCATCTCCATCGGAATCGGAAAGTCCAGCCGGCGCGCATAGGGACTGCGATAGGTCTCGTTCAAAGCGCGGAGCGTCTTGAGCATCAGACGGTCCTGCTCCCAGGGCGCCATTCTCGTGCCGGCAGAGGGATGAGTGGCCATGAGATCCATGAGGGTCAAGACGTTGGTCCCTAAACTGCGCCCCACGAACTCCCGCTGGCTTTCGATGGTCATCGGGCCTGCTTCCAATTGTTTGGCCACCGCTTCCGCCAACGCGAAGTTGACCATGAAACTCTGCTGGCCGCCGAATTGGCCGTAGCAGGGCTTCTCCGGATCGTTCAGCACGTCCATGTCCGCCGTGCCCGCGTCGAAACTGCTGAAGCCGATCGCATCACGAGCCAACAGGCGCTTGGCTTCCTTGATCGTGGCATAGGCCCCCATATTCACGGGAACCACCACTTGCTCATCGATACGCTTGAGAAACTCCGTGATCGTCTTCCGGTAGGGGACCTCTTTCCATTCGACCGTCCGATATTCCCGCTCCCACACCAGATCGTCGAGGAACGGAGGGAACCCCTTGAGTGTCTCTACATCCATGGAGTCGAAGGCGCGGACGAAGGTCGCCCAATCGGAAATTTTCGCGTGAAGGGCTTCGCTCAAATTCGGCCGCAGAAACTCTTCTTCAATCTCGTTCGCCTGGCGCGACATGAGCTTCGTCGGGAGATCGTTCCACAGTTCGTTGCAGATGATGCGATCCACGCTCCCATCCGCCACACCTTCGAGCCGGTCCACGGTCCCTCGATGGGTCGAAACCTGGCCCCGGTGGGGCGCGAGCAATGGATGGGCCAATGCTGCATCGAGCACCGACTGCTCCCAATCGACCAACACATAGCGGACGCGGGGATAGATCGTTCCGTCTGTATCGAGAACTTTCAGATGGCTCAAAAAACAGGCGGCAAGGTTGCCGTTGCCGGGGCCCCACTCCATCACGGTCAAAGGGGATACAGGGGATAGGGGGGTAGTCGGGGTATTGATAGAACCGGACTCTGTGCTACCCCTTTGTCCCGTTACCCCTTTACCCCGCGTTTTTTCGCGCTTCACAACTTTTTCGAAGTAGTCTGCCGCGAGGGCATGGGCCAGCCGATAGTCGGCCGAGGCAAAGGTTTGGTAGAAACTACGGATCTGATCGCCCCGGAAGCGATAGAAGAGCGTATTGATATGGACTTGCCATTGATCGACCGGCTTATAGTCGCCGATGAGCTGCGGTAAGGCGTCTGCGTCTTGCAACATAATACAATCCTGGTTGGAGCCCATGGACTAGCGCGAGAAGCGCGGATTCTAGCAGATGGCGGGAAACAGCCGCAACGGGCGCTCCCTGAAAGCTATCAGCCTTTAGCTCTCAGCTTCGAATCAGAGCAAGGTCATTCGGAAATCTTTCCTGGCTGACGGCTGATCACTGATAGCTGACGGCTCCCCTTCTCCTTGACAGCTCCCATCGACCGGTGTACGAAAACAACCATGCCTGCATTTTTTATCGCGCTCTGTATAGTCTTCTGCGTCCTAGCGGGAACCGCCGCCCAGGCGGCGGAACTGCCGATCACCAAGAATCCTCCCATTCCTGATTTCCAGAACCGCTCCCAAGACGCCATTCCCTACGACTTCGATGCCCCCCCGCAGGGTCTGTTCCTCTCCATTACAATGGCGGAAGGATTCGACGAGGAGCTCGGCTTTCGCCGTACCCATGAAATCGTGCCGGTCAAACCGACTGACCGGTTCCGCCCCGACACTCCAACCGTCTTCATCGTCTTTCATCTCCACCAGCATTATCAGGGGTTCCAGGTGTTCGGACGGCTCTTCCCAGAAGCAGTGGCAGGCCTCGACCCAGCCTTGATGATCGGACAAGATGCCATGCACATCGCGCTGGAAGACGAAAGCGGCTACCTCACCCTCTCCCCTCCGCA
>CAYHQK010000232.1:2054-3475 GCA_964358535.1 uncultured Nitrospira sp.
TCAGGAATATCGACCCCTCATGACCGTGCCATCCCATCCATGGGCTTCCGTCATCGTCCCCATCAAGGATGAGCGAGACAATCTCGCTCCCTTGACGGAGCAATTGCTCAAGGCCCTGGAGGCCTGCGACGAATCACGCTCAGCGCCCTTCGAAATCCTTTTCATCGACGACGGCAGCACGGACGGCAGTTCGGACCTCCTCGATCGGCTCGCCGCGGACCATCCGCAATTACGCGTCTTTCATTTCGATCGCAACTATGGCCAATCCTCAGCCTTCGACGCGGGATTCAAACGTTCGACCGGCGATCTGGTTATCACGATCGACGGCGACCTCCAGAACGACCCGGCCGACATCGGCACATTGCTGCCCTATACAAAAACCTTCGACCTCGTGTGCGGATGGCGAACCAACCGGCATGACAGCCTCGTCAGAACTCTGTCATCAAAAATTGCCAACGCGGTGCGTAGCGCGGTCACGGGCGACCAGGTCCACGACACCGGCTGCTCGCTGAAAATCTTCCGCCGCTCCGTCGTGGACAGGCTCCAGCTTTTCAACGGCATGCATCGCTTTTTCCCGGCCCTGGCGCTGATGCATGGGTTCACGGTCACCGAAGTGCCGGTGCGCCATTACGCTCGCAAGCACGGCCAGTCGAAATACGGGCTCGGCAACCGCCTCTTCAAAAGCCTCTACGACCTGATCGCCGTGCGCTGGATGCAGGGCCGGGTCCTGAAATACCGCATCGCAACAGGCAAGGGGTCTGATCGCCCATGAGCATCGAACATATCTGGCTTACCATCGGATTCCTCGGCCAAGGGCTCTTCTTCGGCCGCTGGGTCATCCAATGGATCGCGTCGGAGCGAAAGGCGGAAAGCCAGGTCCCGATCGCCTTTTGGTATATGAGCTTGATCGGAGGACTCATCACCCTGGCCTATGCGATCTATCGAAAAGATCCGGTCTTCATCGCAGGACAGAGCGTCGGAGCCGTGGTCTATATTCGCAACCTGGTCCTCATCGCTCGTGCCAGCCAGGCGAAACCTCCCGCTGGCCAGTCCTCTCCACAATCATGACCGCCCGAGACTAACGACCCTATGACCACGACCAGCCGCTCTCACCATGCCCTGCTGCTCCTCGCACTCCTGGCCCTGTCGGGGCTGCTGTTCTTCCTGGGGCTCGGCGACATGGGTTTGACCGACCGTGACGAAGGCCGGAACGCCGAAGCAGGGCGGGAAATGTTCGAGTCGGGGGATCGCCTGACACCGACCTTCAACGGTGAGCTGCGCGTGGCGAAACCGGTCTTTCTCTATTGGTTAATGGATCGGTCCTATCACCTGTTCGGCGTCAACGAGTTCGCTGCACGATTCCCCTCCGCCCTCTTCGGTGTCGGCTTGATCCTCCTCCACTACCTGTTTCTTGCGCACCA
>CAYHQK010000233.1:0-3433 GCA_964358535.1 uncultured Nitrospira sp.
TCCGATTCCATCTGACGGCCTTCGATGTAGAGGAAACCACCCGCTATATAGAGTTCCGTCTGAAATTGGCCGGGGGGGAACAGCGTCCCATTTTCTCACGCGAGGCGGTCGAGTTGCTGTTTCAGCGTTCCAAAGGGGTTCCACGAGTGATCAATACGCTGGCAGATTTGTCTCTTTTGAGCGGATTTTTGGAACGAAAAGCTCAGGTCGATGCTGCGGTTGTGACACGTGTCATTGCGGACTTTACGCTAGGAGGGGCAGGGTAGTGAGACTCTCTGATCTGATTAGAGGGGGGAAAGTCCCTCCGAAAGAACCGGAGGGGACGTCTCCGGCTTCAGAGGCGCCTCCGGCGCCTATTCAATTGCGTAGCCTGACTGAACGGGTACAGTCTGCGGCGCCGAAGTCCGAGGTCCCGTCTCAGCCGTCAGCTCCAATAAACATCGCACCTCCGGCGCTGCCTAGTTCCCCGTCGTTCACAACTGTGTTGGACGAGCCAGCTCAGGCTTCTTCTACCATACAGCCGGCGGCCGACTGGTATCTTAAAGCGGAGACTGCGCTGTTGGCGATGGCCAAGTCCATCCGTACGCAGCAGCCGTTTGCCCTCGGCGATCTTCCTGCGATTGCCAGTGGCATGGCCGTGTCTCTTGCTCAGGATGACACACTGCTCGTGCGGGCCATTTCCCACCAGAGCGGTCCGTCGCTTGTCGGTAATCTGGTTCATACCGCCATCTTTGCCATCAAGATCGGTATGGGCATGGGCTATCGATCTGATGAGCTCTCGCGGCTGGCGTTGGCATCGCTGGTGCATGATTTAGGCATGTTCCTTCTGCCGGAGCCAATGCTGGATGAGGCAGGCCGGTGGTCGAAAGACCAAACGGACTTGCTGCGGAATCATCCGGTGCAAGGGGCGGAATTGTTGCGGCGGGCGGCGCCGGATGCGCTATGGCTCTCTGAGATTGTGATGCAGGAGCATGAACGGATGGACGGCACCGGCTATCCGAAGGGATTGAAGGGACCCCAGATTCACGAGATGGCATTGGTCATCGGGATGGCAGATGTGCTTGATGCGATGTTGCGGACCAGGCTGAGCCGGAAAGCTTTGTTGCCCCACGAAGCGGTCCGTCTCCTCCTTTCTCGTGAGCGGGCGGGCTTTCCGACACGGGCTTTTAAAAGCCTCCTCAATCAATTTTCGCTCTTTCCGACCGGCACTTGGGTCAAACTGTCATCGGGCGACATCGGATCAGTCATGCAGTCGAACCCACGATTCCCGCTCCGTCCCATCGTGAAGGTTGTGATTGATCAGGTTGGATTGCGCCTGCGTGAGCCCAGGGAAATCGACCTCTGTAAGACTCCACTCATCAGCATCCTCGAGATTGTGGAGAAACTCTAGATGGCGATGGGGATGCGTGACTTGCCTCAACGAACGGAATCGACTGGCAGGCTCTTGATGGCGGAGAAGGAACCGATCCGGCTACTTGCGCCCACCTGGTTTGGGCGACTGGTCCTCGTGTTGCTGCTGGGCCTTTCTGCTGGTTGTGCGAATCCGGCTCCGCCAGAGAAGGGGATAGCAGAAAGTCTTGGCGCTGACGGGACTTTGCCCCCTATAGCAGCCAAGCAGGACCCGGATACGATTATCGAGCCAGGCGATACGCTTGAAATCATTGTGCGACGTGGCGCTGGCGAGGAGAAGTATGCGGCGACGGTGCTAACAAGCGGGGTGATCACCGTCTCCTTCCAGGACATTAACGTCCGTGGACTGACAGAGGTTGAAGCGGAAGCCCGTGTCTCCAAGGAATTGTCCGCCGTCATTAAAAATCCTCGTGTCCAAGTCAGGCTGGCTCAAAAGCGCATACAGAAACCGAAAAATTTTTACATTTTCGGCGAGGTCAAGGCGGCGGGAAAACAGGTGATGGAACGAGATGCGACCCTTCTGCATGCGTTGGGGCAGGCAGGAGGCTATACGGATGTGGCGGCTCTTGACAGGGTGATTATCATTTCGAGACCGAAGTCTTCTGCGGAAAACCCCGTGATTCGGGTGGCAAATGTGCAGCGATTTTTGAAGGAAGGGGATCTGAGGGAGGACCTTCCTCTGAATGATAACGATGTGATTTTTGTCCCCAGGGATAAGATCGGCGATTGGAACCATTACTACACCAAGGCCGTTATGCCGGTTTTAAACTCTTTGCTCCAGGCCACCAGTGCGGTGTTTATCGGCAAGACCCTCCAGGTGCTGTTTGCCACACCGAGTCCAAGCTCACAGACCGCGGTGGGGGTCGGTTGTTGGATCGCCCGAGTGCTCTATGGCGCCCATGCCTGGCAGGTGCCGGTTTTGCGCTGGTACATATGGGGGCCCTTTTCTGAGCATTGGTATGGTCGGATGTTCGCTGACCTCTATCTGCAATATGGGGAGAGAGTGGCGCATCTCCTGCGTCAACATCCAGGACTGCAGACCCTCGTGAAGCCTCTGTTTGATCGCTTTCTCGAAGCGGCAATCTCAACTGCTCGTGAAGGGCCAGGGTCAGGGGCGGATGGCTCAGCTTTCGCACCTCTGGTCTCTTACCTCTCGTCTCGTACCTGATCTCTATGGCTCAATCCGATCTCAATCTCATCGATTTTTGGCTGATCGTTCGAAAACGGAAAGCGATTGTGCTGTTCACCATGGTGCTGGTCTCCGTGTTTACGGCGATCATGCCCTATCTGGTTGGACCTGAACCCACATTTAAGACCTCCGCGCGCGTCCGGTATGAGCGATCGACGACCGCCACTGGCCTGCTTCAAGAAACGGTCTCTGTGTCCGAAGGCAACGATATCGCCACGCAAGCCGAGGTGATTCGCAGTTTTCCGGTGATGAAACGGGTCGCCAAACAGTTAGGGCTTATCGCGCAGGACCTCGATGCGCAAACTCTTGAGAAGGCCATCGATGAGAAAAACATACAGCAGTCTCCTGAATTCCTGAGCACCATTTATGGTCTCCAAAGCAAGATCGAGGCGACGCAGGAAGGCACCACCAACATCATTAAGGTCACGGCGACCGCCGATGATCCGAAGAAGGCCGAGCGGTATGCAACCTTGACCGCCGAGGCCTACCGAGAAGAAAATATCTACAACCGGAATCGGCAAGTGATCGAGGCTAGGCGGTTTGTGGAGGGGCAACTTCAGGCATTGGAAGTCAGCTTGCGCGAGGCCGAGCAGGCACTGACGTCCTTCAAGGAGCAAGAGGGGCAGGTCTTTGTCACAGAAGAGGCCAGGGAGGCGCTCATCCAGTACCAGCAGTTGGAGGCGCAGCAGGAAAAATTGCTCCGGGTCAAAAAAGAGGTGCTCAACCAGCTGGAGTCGCTCAAAAAGGTCGGGGCGATCGGTACGACGTCCAATCGGGTTTATTCCGATGAGGTCGAGGCGCTGATCAGTACGTTGAATAGGCGGATGGTGGATC
>CAYHQK010000234.1:0-3421 GCA_964358535.1 uncultured Nitrospira sp.
CGCCGGCTCAATGACCCATTCACCACTCATCATGCTCCGTCCCGCGTCCCGCCCTCTCGCGTAGCCTTCGTACGCCCAGATGGAGTCCGCACCACAGCCCTCCGCGCCTGCACTTTTCTTGCGACCCGCTCCTGCCGCAGGACCACAGGCGAAATGCCGCCGGATTCTTCATACTTCAATTCTGCTGCGGTGCGTTGCACATACAGGGGGCTGATGCCGATTCCTGCTCGTTCACCTCGGCGGAGCCGCTCAATCCCCGCCAGCCCGATCGACACAGCCGAAGGTTTCATGGCCTGGTCCGGCACCTCGGTAATCTTGACGGAGGGAGGAAGCGACGAACGGATGGCTGAGGCCTCGACCGTCCAGCCCTCCCCGAATAGGAGAGCCGATTCCGTGAGGCTGTTCCCCAATACAACGGGCGTGCCCACCTGCTCAGAGACCACTCGCTCCAACCGATCCTCGTTGGTCCAGCGAAAGAGCGCCCAATAGAGTTCCCCTCGGCGGCTATTGAGAACAGGGCAGAGCAGCGTCGAGGTTCCCCGGAGATTCCAGGCCATGCCCTCAAGGGTCGGGACGACCGCCAAGGGAAGCTGACTGATCGTGCGGAACCCGAGGAGCGTCGCCAGGCCGACGCGAAGCCCCGTGAAGGACCCGGGCCCGATCGACACCACCAGCCCATCCAACTGTGCCAGCGTCAAACCAGACTCGCTGAATAAGCGATCGATCGTGGGCAGCAACAACTTGGCATGAGACCCGGCCGCATCCTGGTCGTGCCGGGCCAGAACGCGCGGTCCGTCGAGGATCGCCACACTCTGCCAGGAGGTCGCCGTTTCAACTGCCAAGACTTTCATCGTTGCTACCCGTCTATAGAAAAACTATGTGCGGCACACCAGAACTTCGATGGTCTTCAGGTAAGGCACTTCAAAATACACAGTCCCGCAGGATGCTCAAACCGTTCGTCCAGCAAGGCCGCAGCGAGTCGAAACCGGAGGCGTACCCTCTGGGTACGTTGAGGATTTCGATGAGTCGAGAACGAAGCTGGCGAACGGTTTCAGCATCCTGCTAGAACTGCGCGAGGTCGGTGGCGGTCAGCGGTTGATTCGGGATCATCTCGTGAAACGTCATCTCCACGCTCCCCTGCCCCTTCCCATCGACCAATGAAATCTTGAACGGCCGCAGCAACCGCCCCTCGTTGACGGTGGAGACCGCCTCGGCTCCACCGATCACGCGGAAGTCCTCATACTGAATGGTCGCTTCCACGGAACCGGACTCCGTGAGGCGATCCTCCCGCACCACGAGCCATGTCTGCCGCTCGAACCATAGCTTCCGACGCAGCGCCTGCGCCCCGTTGGATGAGGGACCTGAGACATCCAGCCTGTAACGATCCCCGTCCTCCACCAATGTGGCAGTCTCGTCCTTCGCAATCGTGCGAGTGCCCAGCAGGCCGCCCATCGCCCAGACGCTCAACTGAAACGGCCTGGCCAGCTTTCCCATCTCGCCCATGTCGGACGCATTGCCGGACAGGACACGGCGCATCGTCGGCAACCGCAACGTGAACTGCCCTCCCGTCTGCACGAATTCGAAGAGCTCGCTGCCGACTGAAGTAAACCCGCGCAAGCGCATCGCATCAGGACGGCGATAGTAGAGGGTGCCCTCCACCCGCGACGCGATCGGGAGGATCCCGCCCCGCACCTTCGCGCTGAAAAGGCCCTTCATCGTCTGAAGCGCCGCTTCTCTCTGACTCAACAAGGCCGTCAGCCCCTCCACCGTCGCCAGCGGGGGACGAACCTCCTCCCGCGGCGCAAACAGCGCGCAACCGGATAACGTGGTTAAGGTAAAAGTAAAAAGGCAAAAGGCAAATAGGCTGATGCCTTCACTTTTTCCTTTTTCATTTCTCCTTTTGACTTGTGCGCTACGCCAACACAACATCTAACGCCTCTCCCACTTCCCTAATCCCGATCAATTCGATCCCATCGATCGGTTCCAGTTTGGCCAGGTTCCGTTCCGGCAACAGGCAACGTTTGAATCCCATTTTGGCCGCTTCACGAATTCGCATTTCCGCCTGACTGATCGCGCGCACTTCGCCCCCGAGCCCCACCTCGCCCAAGACCAACAGGCCCGGCTCGATCGGCACTTCGCGCAAACTCGATGTCACCGCCGCCACAATGCCCAAATCGATAGCAGGCTCATCGATGTGCATCCCCCCGACGACGTTCACATAGACGTCTTGCCCGGACAGATGCATGCCCAGCCGCTTCTCCATGACCGCAAGCAGGAGTGAGACTCGATTTTGCTCTACGCCGTTCGCCATCCGTTTCGGCATCGCATAACTCGTGGAAGAGACCAAGGCTTGCAACTCCACCAGAATCGGCCGCGACCCTTCGAGACTCGACACCACCACCGACCCTGTCGTGCGCTGGGACCGTTCCGCCAAAAACAATTCGGAGGGATTGCTCACTTCCTCCAGGCCTGAGTCCTTCATTTCAAAAACGCCGATCTCGTTGGTCGACCCGAAGCGGTTCTTCACCGCTCGAAGAATGCGAAAACTATGGCCCTTGTCCCCTTCAAAATAGAGGACCGTATCCACGATATGCTCCAGTAACCGGGGCCCAGCGATGGCCCCTTCTTTCGTCACATGGCCGATGATAAAGACCGGCACGCTGCTGCGCTTCGCGTACCACATCAATTGGCCAGCCACCTCCTGCACCTGGCTGATGCTGCCTGGCGCGGACGTAATCTGTTCTGTGTAGACCGTTTGGATCGAATCGATAACCACTGCGGCAGGCTGGATCTCCTGCGCCGCCTTGAGGATCTGTTCGAGAGAGGTTTCCGCCAGGATCAACAGATTCGGATGTTCGATGCCAAGCCTCTGCCCCCGCATCTTGATCTGCCTCGGAGATTCCTCGCCTGAGACATAGAGCACCGGTTCTTCCTTGGAAGAGAGGCGCGGGAGCGCCTGGAGCAACAGGGTAGTCTTCCCGATCCCAGGATCGCCGCCGATCAGGATGACCGAGCCGGGAATGACCCCGCCACCCAGCACCCGGTCGAACTCGCCGATATGCGTCAACCGCCGGTCCTCACCGACCACTTCAATCTCGGCAATCGGCGTGGCCTTAGCCTGGGCAATCTTCATCGCAGCAGGCCGACCCTTGCCAGTCGGCGCCTGCCGTTCCTCTTTCATGGTATTCCAGCCGCTGCAATCAGGGCAGCGACCAAGCCATCGAGGCGCCTGATGCCCGCAAGCTTGGCAAGAAAAACTCGTTTTCGCCTTCATTTAGAGGGGCCTCGATAAAAGAGGGAAAGTCGAAAGTCTAACGTCCAAGGTCTAAAGTCTGAAGGCTTATAGTAAAGGATAGAGGGGGTGAATGGAAGATACGGGTCGCGAAGCATTCAGAGAGGGACGCCATGCCCGCAGCACATA
>CAYHQK010000235.1:0-3390 GCA_964358535.1 uncultured Nitrospira sp.
GGTTGGAGATATTGGCCGATGGTCATGATATCGCAGCCGACGGAGCGGAGGTCGCGCATGACTTCGCGGGCCTCGTCCATTGTTTCGCCCATCCCGAGGATCAACCCTGATTTGGTGCGCAGGCCCAATTGCTTCGCTTGACCGAGTAGCTCGATCGAACGCTGATACTTCCCCTGTGGTCTGAGGGACGGGAACAATCGCCGGACGGTTTCGATGTTGTGATTCAGAATCTCCGGCTTCTTGGCGCAGACCAGCGCGAGGGCTTTCTCGTTTCCTTCGAAATCTGGAATCAAGACTTCAATCGTGCAGTCAGGGCTGAGCTGTCTGATTTGTCGAATCGTGTCGGCGAAGATGGCGGCGCCGCCGTCCTCCAGTTCATCCCGGTTCACCGATGTGATGACGGCATGTCTCAGACCCAGGGCCTGGACCGCTTCTGCGACTCGTTTCGGCTCTCCATGATCGATGGCCAGAGGCCTGCCTGTTTCGACGGAACAGTAGTGGCAGCGTCTGGTGCAGATGTCGCCCAGGATGAGAAACGTGGCGGTGCGGGCGTTCCAACATTCCCATCGGTTAGGACAGCGGGCTTCTTCGCAGATGGTATGGAGCTGGAGCCGGTCCATCGTCTGTTTGATGTCGAGATAGTCCGGACCGGTCTTGGTATCCACCTTGAACCAGGCAGGGAGTCTTCGGGACGAGCTGACGGCTGATGGTTGCTGGCTGACAGCTTGGGCTGACGCGCGGAGTTGGTCGAGTGGAATGAAGCTCATGGGCGATGACTATTCCTTGGTCCTGCCGAGACGAAACCAGCTCAAGAGTGTTGTCATGAACCCTGGCGGTTCCGGTTCAACTGCCGGGTCTGGATACTCGATCCAGAGCTCTTGCGAACCCAGATAGATGCCGCTGCGAAAGCTCACCTGGGTGCGAATCTGCCGATAGCCGTCCGCCTGCAAGGTGTCGACGAGTCTGCGCAGCGCCTCGTCCTGTGTGGCGTGAGGCTCGGTCTCTATCAGGATGGTTTCATACCGGAGGATGGCGCGATAGCCCTCCCCCGCTTGGACGAACGAGACGGGCCGGCTGAAGCCCCGTTCTCTGGTATCGAGTCCGGCCAGTTGATGTTTGTCGAGGTCGGGCTGATCCATACGTTTAGCAGGCTGCGGAAAAACTCGGTGCATGTAAAAAAAACGGCCAACATGCTCCGAGTGGCACCGTGGACTGAACAACCACAGGATGCTCAAAAAGTCCGGCCAGCAAGGCCGCAGCGAGCGAAGAGGCGAGGCGTACGGGCTGGTACGTTGAGCCTCTTCGTGAAGCGAGAACGCCGCTGGCGGACTTTTTCAGCATCCTGTTAGTCCATGGCGCGGAAGACCGCGACTAGATCGCTCAAGGCGATGGTCTTATCTTTGAGGATGGCCCGCTCCGCTTGAATGGCTTCGCGCGTAGTGGCATCGGTCGCGCCGCCTTTCAGGCAGGAGGCGCCCAAGGCCAGGATGCGGTCGCATTCCTGGGAGAGTTTGTTCTTCACGACCGGATTGACCGATAGGATCTCCATGAGCTGGCGTCTGGTCTCGGTCAGATGGCCTTGCAACTCGGAGTCCGGGTAGCTCTTCCGTGCGGCCTCGTCGAAGCAGCGGTCGAGGTATTGAGCCAGAAACACATAGAGGCGCACCAGGGCTGCTGTGACGTCGAGCTGTTCTTTGCTGGAGGTAGCCATGATGAGTGGGCCCCCTTTCATTGCAACGGAATTAGAGGAGCACCTTCACGTCGGTGCCTTCAACCTTCACTTCGTAGACTTGGACTTTCGCCATGGGGTTGGCCACGCAGACGCCGGTGGTGACATCGAATTTCCAGCCGTGCCAGGGGCAGGTCACGACGGACCCTTCGACATCCCCTTCGCCGAGCGGGCCGCCCCGATGGATGCAGGTGTTGTCGATGACGTGAAAGGTGCCGTTTACATTGAAGACCGCAAGGGTCTTGCCGTTCACTTCTGCGACGATTCCGTGGCCCGGCTGGACCTCGCCACTGCCTGTCACCCGTACAAACTCTCCCATCGCCTGCCCGTCCTTTCCTTGTCCGTTATGTTTTCGTAAAGGGGTTTTTGAGTTTACTCAGGAGGCTTTCGATTGGCGGAACGCCCGCTGCCGCGCCAGTGACTTCCGCGGCAATTTTCTGCGCGATCTCCCGGAAGGCTGCCGATTGCGGAGAGGCCGGATCTGCCACGACGATCGGATTGCCCGAGTCGCCGCCATCGCGAATGGCCGGATCGATCGGGATGCGGCCGAGAAACGGAATGCCGAGGGTCGCGGCGGCTCGCTCCCCTCCCCCGTGCGAGAAGATCTCCGTCCGTTCTCCGCAATGGCCGCAGAGGAAGTAACTCATGTTCTCCACGATGCCGAGGAGCGGCACGTTGACCTTCTGGAACATCATCATGCCCTTGCGGACATCGTGTAGGGCCACTTCTTGAGGGGTCGTGACGGTGACCGCGCCGGTGAGCGGGACCAACTGGGTGAGGGTAAGCTGCGCGTCGCCTGTGCCGGGAGGCAGGTCGATGAGGAGGTAATCCAGTTCGCCCCAGAGTACGTCGCGAAAGAGTTGCTGAATAGCTGTGTGGACCATCGGGCCGCGCCAGACGATCGCCGTGTCTTCCGGGACGAAAAATCCCATGGAGATCAGCTTGACGCCGTGACTTTCGGCTGGCACGATCTTGCCGTCTTTTTGTTCCGGTGGCTTGGTCACACCCATCATCATGGGGATGTTGGGGCCGTAGATATCCGCGTCGAGGAGTCCGACCTTGGCGCCGGTTAACGCGAGGGCCACGGCCAGATTGACGGAGACGGTGGATTTACCGACTCCGCCCTTCCCGCTACTGACGGCGATCACATATTTGACGCCGGGGATGAGATTGTCTTTACCGTGACCGGTTTGGGGTCCAGCTGGTTGTTCGTCTGCCATGGAGTCTGTCTCCTCTACTTGCGCCATCGAATGGACTGGCTCTCGGGCCAGCGATTCCATCATAAGCGAAGGAGAGGACGAAAGAAAATAGGCCTATTGCGCTATCCACGATAGCGCAATAGGGGTATGGAGAGCGGGAGATGAAGGAGTCAGCGTAGGACTGCTTCGTGAACCTCTTTACCCGACGGTGGGGTCGTTGCGCCGCAGATTATGGGCCAACCCGAGCAGCCAGAGGGTATAGATGATCCATTTGGAGGGATCGAAGTTGTACCACTTCGGTCCGTTGCGGAAGTCGCGCGCGTAGGTGTGATGGAAATTATGATAGCCCTCGCCGAAGCTGACGAAGGAGACGAGCCAGCTATCGCGGCTGCTGTCCTGCGTGCCGTGCGGCTGGGTGCCGATCATGTGGCAGAGCGAATTGATCGTGAAGGTGGAGTTCAA
>CAYHQK010000236.1:0-3334 GCA_964358535.1 uncultured Nitrospira sp.
AGGAGAATGTCGGTGCCGCGGCCCGCCATGTTCGTGGCGATGGTGACGGCGCCCTTGCGGCCGGCCTGGGCGATGATTTCGGCTTCCCGCTCATGCTGCTTGGCGTTGAGGACGTTGTGTTTGACGCCGTTCCGGCTCAAGAAGCCGGCGAGCCGTTCCGATTTTTCGATGGAGATTGTGCCGACCAGGACGGGCTGGCCGCGCTGGTGGCAGTCCTTGATGTCCTCGACGATCGCGGCGAACTTTTCTTTTTCGGTCCGGTAGACGACATCGGCGTAATCCACCCGGACCATGTTGCGGTTGGTCGGGACTACGTTGACGTCGAGGTTGTAGATCTTGGCGAATTCCGCCGCTTCCGTGTCCGCTGTGCCGGTCATGCCGCCGAGTTTCTTGTACATCCGGAAATAGTTCTGGAAGGTGACTGAGGCTAATGTTTGATTTTCGTTGGCGATCTTCACGCCTTCTTTGGCTTCGACGGCCTGGTGCAGACCGTCGCTCCAGCGGCGCCCCGGCATGAGCCGCCCGGTGAATTCGTCCACGATGATGACTTCGCCGTCTTTCACGACATAGTCCACATCCCGTTTGTAGAGGGCATAGGCCTGGAGCGCTTTGACGACGTGGTGGACGAGATCCATATGGTCGGGGTCGTAGAGGTTGTCCACGCCGAGCAGTTTCTCGACCCGGACGTTGCCCTCTTCGGTCAACGAGGCGGTCTTCGTCTTTTCCTCGACCGTGTAGTCATGTTCCGGCTTCAGCTGCGGGATGATCGCGTTGATGCGGTAATAGAGATCGGTCGTTTCGTCCGTCGGACCGGAGATGATCAAGGGTGTGCGGGCTTCGTCGATGAGGATGCTGTCCACTTCGTCCACGATGGCGAAGTTCAGCTCGCGCTGCACGCACTGGGCCAAGTCGGTGACGACCAGGTTGTCGCGGAGGTAATCGAACCCGTACTCGTTGTTGGTGCCGTAGGTGATGTCGGCGCGATAAGCTTCAGGTCTCGTGCAGGGGCGGAGCGATTGGAGACGCTTGTCGGAGGCCTCATAGGCCGGATCGAAGAAAAAGGAGGCATCATGTTGGATGATGCCCACCGACAGCCCCAGCGCGTGGTAGAGGATGCTCATCCATTGCGCATCGCGTTTGGCCAGGTAGTCGTTCACCGTGATGAGGTGCACGCCCTTTCCTTCGAGCGCATTCAGATAGACCGGCAGCGTAGCTACCAGGGTTTTCCCTTCGCCGGTCTTCATTTCGGAGATGCGGCCTCGGTGAAGGATGATGCCGCCGATCAACTGCACATCGAAATGGCGCATGTTCAGCTTGCGGCGGGACATTTCACGGCAGACCGCGAAAGCCTCCGGGAGGATGTCATCCAGCGTTTCGCCGGCCGCCAGGCGCTGCTTGAACTCCTGGGTCTTGTCCGCAAGGGCCTGGTCGGAGAGAGGAGTCAGGCTTGATTCCAGGCTATTAATCTGCTCCACAATCGGGCGCAGCGCCTTGATTTCACGATCGTTTTTGCTGCCGAAGATGAGGTTCAGTAGTTGCGTGACCATAGTGCTCTCGTTCGGAACGGATGCCGATGTCCTAGAAATGAATCCGCGCAGTATACAGGATCTTTCCCGTGAATCCTATAATAAGCGACGGGCGTTGCGTCGGGTCTTCGGCTTGACAGGTCCAGGGGCAGTCCATTAGCATTCGGCCGAATCACAGTCAGTCGAATGCTCATGAACCACACTGTCCTCAAATTTGTCTCGATCCTCCTGGTGCTCTGCGTCCTGTCCGTCGGCGGATTGGCGCAGGCTCAGTCGGTCGAACATGCTGGGCACCATGCTCATCATCAGGCTGCGACGCATGGCACCGTGCTCTGCTCCTGGATGTGCGCCGCCGGACAAGCCGGTGAAGCGGCTGCCGTTTTTGTTCCGCTGGAAGTGATTCCCCACGAATTTGTCGAGCTCACATCCGCCGATCAGGCTCCGACAGTCTTCTCCTGCCCTCTCGCCACCCGCGGGCCTCCGGTTCGCTAACTTCAAACCGATTCGACTTCCGTCTGTGCGCCTTGCCATAAAAAATGGCCCAAGCCGGTACAGGCTATACGGGAGAGTTGAACGTCTGGGGTCTTTGTATCGTTTTACAGAGGGGCTGATCATGAATATTTTCCTCAGCAGTCGAAGCCATATCCGGCAGAGCCTCGCTCTCGCAGTGGCGGTGGTCGTGCTTGCGAGTGGGGCGGCCTGGAGCATGGGATCGCGGGTCCCGGCGGTCGGAATGCAGGCGGAAGATTTTCGCCTGACCGATTTGGAGGGCAGCGTCCAGAGCCTCAGCCAGTATCGCGGCAAGATCGTGTTGCTGAACTTCTGGGCCAGCTGGTGCAAGCCCTGCACGACTGAAATGCCGGCCATGCAAGCCAGCCTCGACAAGCTTCGCGACAAAGGGTTCGTGGTACTTGCGATCAATGAGCTGGAAGATGAAGCGAAAGTGCGTGAGCACGTCAAGCAGAATGGCCATACGTTTCCGGTCCTCATGGATCGCGACAACAAAGTCGCCAACCAGTTCGGGGTGTTCGGCTTGCCCGTCAGTGTGTTTATCGATCAGCAGGGCCGGGTGCAGGAATATATCAAGGGCGGATTGCTGACCGAACAGATGATCTGCGACGTCGTCGCGCGAATCCAGAAGCAGGAGCCGGTGAAAGCCGCGTCGCTCCGGTAACGACTGATGAAGACTGTGACTCAACGACTGGCTGTCGGGGTATTGGCAGCATGGCTCGTCCTGCTGAGCGCTGCGGTGTATCCGCAGCTGGCCGCCCATGCGGCGCAGCATGCCCATCACAACGCGGCGACTCATGCGACCTCGCTCTGTTCGTGGCTTTGCGCGGCTGGGCAGACGGCTGAAGGCACGGCCTCGCCGACCCTCGCTCTGGTCGCGAGCGTTTCACTGGCGGTCCAGCAGGAATATGCAGCCTTCGACCTCTATCCCGTCTCATCCGATGCGTCTCGTGGCCCTCCTCCCCTCGCCGTCCCCCGCTGATTACTCGAATCACAGGCAGCGAATGTCGCCGGTTCCGCCGGATGCGGCTGAACGGGGCGATGTGTGTTCGCGATGCCGATGTCATAAACGTGTTTCACGTGAGGAGTGTTTCCATGTTGAAGTTCTTCAAGCAACGTATGTTGAGTCTAGGGGTTTTGATGCTGGGCCTGGCGCTGATCGGGCCGGCGCAGTCTTTGGCTGCCTGCGGTGCCGTGAGCTGCTTCGTCACCATTGGGTCGCAGCAGCAGGTACCGCAGCAGGGATTGCTGACCACGAACTTTATCTACAGCTATACGCCGATGACCCTGCCGAGCGG
>CAYHQK010000237.1:0-3313 GCA_964358535.1 uncultured Nitrospira sp.
GGCAGAGGCCGTCGCCTGAGCAGATGCGTGAAATGGGCGCGGATATCAATGCGAAACTCGGCAAGCTCTTGGGGAAGTATGATCTGACGGTCGAGGACTACCGAAAGCGGAGCCCAGATGTTTTCGCCGATGAGGCGGTGATCAAACAGTATCTCGCCGAGCATCCTGACCTCAAGTCACGGTACGAGGCCCTTCCGATGGATCGGATGGGGCGCGGCAGCAGCGGGCGGGGATACTAGTCGTTCTCCCTGTGCTTGCGTGTTTGGCGGGCGGGACGAGCGAACCTGGCCGCTCGTTTTTTGGGCTTCTCCCGCGGAGCGTGTGAACGGAGGCGCTGCGATGAAACAGGGTTATCGATTGGTCATTGTCGATAAAGATGGCGTGCTGGTCTCCGAATTCCAATTGACGGAGACCGCCTTGGCTCAGCCTGAGGCCTTCGTCGAGGCGCTCAAACAGTCGATCGAGCATGTCGAAGAGGAAGAACCCTAAGGGACGAACCTGCGTTGCACGCGGTGCCTGCCGTGATGGCTGGCGATGATTAATACCGCTTGACCAGGCCCTTGACGGCGTCTAGCATAGAGGTGTGCTGTGTTGAGCCTCGCTGACTGCTCTATCCCTCGCGCCTCCGATTTCCCCGCGCGTTTGATTCCCCAGTCTCCGCCGCTCCTGTGCCGGAGTGTTTCTATAGTGATGCAATGAATTCTTGGGTGTGATCATTGGGAGCTGGCCGAGCCGGCTCCTGACGGACATCGGAGTTCGCGGAGATACGCGGATTCCTCTCAATAGCCCCCAACTGATGAAGGAGTGATACGGTGACGCCAGAAGAACAAATTGCGAAGATGAAAAAAGCGATCACTCAGGCCTTGAAGGTGATGGGGGATCGCTTTGGGTCGACGGAAGCCGACGTGGCGAGGGCGATGGATGAGCTGAAGGTGTCCATGCAGACAGCCCCAGCCGCAACGGCTCAGCCTCCTCAGGCCCAGGCTACTGTGGCCGCCGGGGCGTAGGGTCCATAAGAACAGAGTGAGCCGCACGATCATGGTTGTGAGTGATTGACTCGCCGGCGTTTGTGCCATCACGGTGCTGGCGACGGGCGAATCCTCTTCCATCAATCGCTTTTGATAACGTGCGCTAGGAGTAGGTGCCGCTGTGGCGGCCCATACTTACCAAGAAAGAGGACAGCCAGCATGTCGGACGATGCAAACAACAAGAAGGTTCATTCTGCAGCCAAGCCGGCCGGTGTAGCGTCACGGAAATCAGCCGATGCCGACCTCACATGCAGCGAGTCGCAGCTTGAGGATCTCTTTGCTGAGGGCGAGTCCAGCAAGCCGATGAGCAAGAGCGACAAGGGCCTTCATCCGAAACGCCAGTCGAAACCTTCGCGGTAAGCGGCCGTGGGTGAGGTGCGCCGGTTTTTCTGCCCAGCCGCATGACGCTGATCTCCTTCTCTCTGCGGACCCCGGAAGCATCATGGGAAGTGTTCCAGCCGGTAGCCGCCGGCCTTGTGTCACCCACTTTCAGGATGCTGGTGGTTCTTGGCCTGATGGCGGCGGCGGTATCGGCGCCACGACAGGGAGACCGACATGACTGACCACAGGATTGCGGTGAAGCCTCGCTGGCCTCTTCCCTTCCACGACTATTGGTCCACCCCCTTCGCTGAATCGTTGCTGCAGCATCTGGATCTTTCCCCCGGTGCGTCCATCCTCGATATCGCCTCAGGCCACGGGATTCCGGCGTTCTATCTGGCAGAGCAGGTGGGGCCAACGGGACAGGTTCTGGCTCTTGATCTCAGCTGGCGGCAGGTCGAGAGCGCGCGAGCGATCCAAGGAGCCGCGCTCCCATGGCTGAAGTTCGAATGTCTGGATATGCGGGCCTTGCCTTCGCACCTGCCCTGTTTCGATCGCATCACCGGCAACCTTTCGGTGATGTTTTTCCGTCCCAACCGTTTTGAAGCCATTCAAGGATTGTTGGAGCATCTCAAGTCCGGTGGCCAATTGGTGCTGACGTTCCCTTCGCTTGGCACGTTCGATTCCCTGTGGCGTCGGATCGATCAGGAAATGGCTGTCCGTGGTCTCATTGCGGAGCGCCGCAAGCTGGAAGCCTATCTCGTTGAACGACCGTCAGCAGCAGAGGCGCGGGGGTGGCTGGAGCGACTTCATTTTGGACGCATTGCTGTCACCGAGTCTCCGTTGGAGGTGGCGTCTGGTGCCGGTCCGGCGTTTCTCCACCATCCATTGCTCCGGGGCGGTTTTCTGGATGATGCCTACGAATGTTTCGAGGATCAGGGTTTGGCGGATGAGGTCATGATGAAGGTATCGGAAGATATGGGGAGCTTCACGCCGTTGATGGCACAGCGCTGCGTGTTGTCAGGATGGAAGCTCTAGCCTGATGCAGGAAAATCCTCCCAACGCCGTTCTCGGTTCGTCGGAATCCTCAGTCCATCCCCACAGAGGGTAGATCTCCGGATTTGACTCGCCTGCGGCCTTGCTGGGTGCCTTGTTGAGCATCCTGCTGAAAGGGCTTTGGCTCAGCCTGCTAGGGTGCTGTCTCAGAATCTAGGCAATTCCATCAAGTACTCACGCCGTTGCCTATAGCGTGTGAGGCATCGAGTGCCCACGTTGAGAAGGGTACTTGTTGTGCTTGTAGGAGTGTGACCGCTAGACGGAATTTCGTTCGTTGCGACGAATTGAATGGGGGGAGCTGGAAGAGGGGTGCGGGGCTGTAACAAAAAGGGGCGCTTCGGATGAAGCGCCCCTTCTGCAGTTATGCTGGTTAGCGCTTCGTTAGAAGCGGCTGCGACCGCCGCGATCGCCACCGCCACCACCGCCACCGCTACCAAAACGACCACCACCGCCGCCGCCGCCGCCGGTGCGGGGCTCTTGGGGCTTGGCTTCATTGACAGTCAGGGGACGGCCGTCCATCTGGGAGCCGTTCAATGCCGCAATCGCGGCCTTGGCTTCTTCCTGTGTGGCCATCTCGACGAAGCCGAAGCCTCGTGATTGCCCGGTGAACTTGTCCGTGATCACACGCGCAGACTCGACGGTGCCATGCGCGGCAAAGAGGGTGGTGAGCTGTGATTCAGTTGCCGCATAGGGCAACCCGCCGACATAAAGTTTTGAACCCATGGGGGTTCCTCCTTCTGAAATTGATATTGTCTGCGACTCGAGAACGAATACACGAGGGGAAGGAACGGGCCGAAGACGCGAACAATGGAGCGGCTTGGGTCGAACTTCCGATCAGATTCTCGGCAACAACAATATCGGTGATGGGCCGTTCTATTTGCTGTTTCATGCGAGGCCCGCCGCATGAGACA
>CAYHQK010000238.1:0-3291 GCA_964358535.1 uncultured Nitrospira sp.
GAAGAACTGTTCCGGCGCCGGATGGCGGAGTACCAGCAGAAAGCGGGCGAAATGAACCGGGAGGTTCAGGAAAAGCAAAAGGACGTGCTCGAAGGGTTCCGTGAGAAGGTGGAGTTGGTCGTGGGGAAAGTGTCGAAGCGCCTCGGGTTGCAAATCGTTATGGATAAGGGAAAGGGCGGCCCCACCTTATATAGCGAGGAGGGGCTCGACATCACCGGTCACGTGATCGAGGAATTTAATCGTGAATATCCCTAGCCGGTAGAGATGCTGAGAGACCATAATTGAAGCGGGCGCTCGGATCTGGCTGGTGAGGTGAGCGACGGTTTCAGTGTCCGGCCAAGTGTGAAATAGGATGTGGTGCTGGTAAAGAGGAGGAGGACTCGATGGAACGAACGAGAGCGGCCTGTGTGATCGGTACCGTGGGATTGTGGCTGGCAATGGTTGTGCCGGGGCTGTCGGCTGAGACCTTCAAAGTTGGGGTGATGGATCAGCAAGTGGTGATCGAGCAGTCGAAGACCGGCAAACGGGCGTTGGAAGAGCTCAAGGCCTATTCCTCGACCAGGCAGAAGATCATCAATGCCGACGACCTGGAGTTGAAGGAATTGGAACAGAAGATCCAGGACGGGAAGTTGACTGATAGCGCGAGGCAGGAGAAACAAAATCAGTTCCAGGCCAAGTTGGAGGCCTATCAACGTCGGCTAGGCGATTTCAATCGTGAAATTCAACAGAAACAGCGTGAGATGGTGGCGGAGTATTCGAAGAAAGTGCATGCGGCTGCGCAAGTCGTGGCGGAAAAGAACGGCTATGTCGCGATCCTTGATAAGGGGAGCGAGGCTGCGATCAAGATTGTCCTCTATCATCAGCCTGCGTTGGATGTGACCGATCAGCTGGTGAAGGAGTTTGATCGACAGAATAAGTAGAAAAGAAGCGGGCAGCCTGGTCGTCCTCCTGCTCGCGGAACGCGCACGATAAGAATGTGCTCGTTCGACGCGCGCAATCGAGGATCGATCAGGCTGCCCTTGAATGCGAAGTGTGGGATTGGGATGACGCGTGCAGTGGAAGATCAGTCAGCCCCCATCACTAAAAAGATCACGAGCAAGCTCGGAAGGGTCATGTGACGTCTTGCCAATCTTGCCAATGAGGAGGTTCTGCCGATGTCCGTGATGGAACAAGCCGAAATTCAAGCCCTCTTACCTCACCGGTATCCCTTTCTTCTGGTCGATCGCGTGCAGGAGTTGGATCCAGACAAGCGGATCGTCGGGATCAAGAACGTGACGATCAATGAACCCTTCTTTCAAGGGCATTTCCCCGGACGGCCGGTCATGCCGGGGGTGTTGATTCTTGAAGCCATGGCGCAAGTCGGTGCGCTGCTGGCGTTTAAGTCGATGGGAAATGCGACGCGTCCGGTCGTGTATCTGACCGGTATCGATGGCGCGAAGTTCCGAAAGCCGGTCGTGCCCGGTGATCGATTGCGGTTTGAGATCGATGTCGTGAAGAAGCGGGCGCCGTTTTGGAAAATGCAGGGCAAGGCATTTGTCGAGGATGAACTTGTCTGTGAGGCCGAAGTGACGGCCATGGTGACAGAAGAAAAGACCGTGAAGAGTGATGCGTGACGAGTTTTGACGGGAAAGCGGTCACCCTGAACCCATCACCCATCACTGGAGGTTAAGCGTGCAGATTCATGCGAGTGCGGTCATTCACCCCAAGGCCACATTGGCCGACGATGTTGTCGTGGGCCCATTTTGTGTCGTCGGCGAACATGTGACGATCGGGCCAGGGACCCGTCTTGTCTCCCATGTCGCAGTCGATGGCTGGACGGAGATCGGCGCGCGGTGCGAGCTGCATCCCTTCGTCTCGATCGGTGCCCCGCCCCAACATCTCAATTACAAGGGCGAGCCGACCAAGGTGGTGATCGGCGATGACAATATTTTTCGGGAATATGTCACGGTCAACCGCGCGACGGTGCAAGGTGGCGGGACGACCAGCATCGGTTCCAAGAACTTCTTGATGGCCTATGTTCACGTTGCCCATGACTGTTACCTCGGCAGTCATATCGTCATGGCCAATGCTTCCAGTTTAGCTGGCCATATCACCATCGGCGACCATGCCATCATCGGGGGATTGACCGGGATCCATCAACATGTGCGGATCGGGCCCTATTCCATGGTCGGCGGCTGTTGCGCCCTCGGGCAGGACCTCCCTCCGTTTATGCGGGCGGCCGGCGGCTATCGCGCGAGGATGTATGGCCTGAACTCGGTAGGGTTGCGTCGGCAGGGGTTTTCGAATGATCGAATCTCGGTGCTGAAGCGGGCCTACGATATGATCTTCCGCTCGGGGCATCGCACCGCGGAAGCAGCCAAGCTGGCGAAGATCGAGTTTGCCGACCAGCCAGATGTCATGACGGTTGTGGCCTTCCTGGAGGGGACGAAACGAGGCACCTGCCGGTCGGTGGACAAAGATAAAGAGGATGAGGAGTAGCAGAGTGGCATTACTGCCTCAGGTTATCGATGGTGAGCGGATCGGGCTGATTGCCGGCAACGGCCGGTTCCCGATTATCTTCGCGGACAATGCCAGGAAGCTGGGCTATCACGTGTCGGCCGTGGCGCATGAAGGCGAGACGGAACCGGAGTTGGCCAGCCATGTGGATCGGATCCATTGGATCAAGATCGGCCAGCTCAATAAGCTGATCAAGGCCTTCAAGGAAGACGGGGTCCATCAGGCCGTGATGCTGGGCGGGATCAAGAAGACCCATATGTTTACCACCCTGCGGCCAGATTTTCGCACTTTGGCGTTGGCGACGAGGTTGGCGCTCTGGAAGGACGACGACATTCTGCGCGAAATCGCAAAGGAGCTTGAGCAGGAAGGGATCGTCATCTGCGAATCGACCTTCGGGCTTGAGGGGATTTTTGTGGAAGAAGGGCCATTGACCGCGCGCATTCCCTCGGAGAAAGAGTGGGAGGACATCCGGTACGGGTGGGACGTGGCAGAGGCCATCGGGCGTCTGGATATCGGGCAATGCGTCGTGATCAAAGATCGCGTAGTCGTGGCGGTCGAGGCGGTCGAAGGCACAGACGAAGCCATTAAGCGCGGCGGCGATTTGGCGAAGGAGGGGGCGGTGGTGGTCAAGCGGTCGAAGCCGCAGCAGGACTTGCGATTCGATCTCCCCGCCGTGGGTCCCCGGACCATCGAGGTGATGGCGTCGGTCAAGGCCTCTGTGTTGGCCATCGAAGCAGGACGGACAATTCTGTTGGATCGCGAGATCATGCTGGAGAAGGCCAAGTCCGCCCGCAT
>CAYHQK010000239.1:0-3284 GCA_964358535.1 uncultured Nitrospira sp.
TGGTTGCCGAGGAGTTCGTAATTGATCTTCTTGGCCCCATAGACCTTGGCCAGAGTCTGGGCGACGAGGCTGACTTCCTCGATCAATTGTGACCGTTCGTCCTTGGTCAGTTGAAAGAGTTCAGTCGCATGGCGTTTGAGGAAGAGGACGGTCCAGCCGGGGAAGAATTGATCCTCATGCAGATAGACTCTGGTGAGGCTGAGGTCTGCGATGAAACGGTCTTTGTCGGGCCAGTTGGCCGAGCAGGCCTTGCAGGTTGGATCGGTCATGGCTGATTCGCTTTCCGCCATTCTTCTTCTGTCACGACGCCCTTTTTGATCAACAGCTGAATCAGCTTGTCGACGGAGTTACGACCGGGTGCTCCCGGAGCGGTTCCCGGCTGAGACGGGGAAACCTGGGATTGTTTTGGTTCCGGCGGCGGACGTTTGAGCCCGAACACTTTGAACGAGGGGGTGAAGACGATCATGTAATCTTTATTGCGGAGGCGTACGCTGGCTGGAAGACTCAGACCGTGGGGAGCCAGGTCGGGTGCCGATCCGGCCGGGATTTGGAAATAGGGTTTCCCATCCGGTGTTTCCCCATTCTGACCCAGGACTTCCATTCGGCTCAGAATGGTATCGCTGTTCAAATTTTCCCGGGCCTCCCCCCAATGTTGGTCACCTTGTCGAGAACGATAAATAGGGAATCGCTGATGAGTGTGTCGGCGGACAGGTTTTTGACCCTCACATCATAGCGATACTCGCTGTTGAAGTTGTCGCGCCCCTTGAGGGTGATGATGACAGCGGACTTGTCGGTCAAGTCCGCGAGCTGATCCAGCGGCCCGGCGCTGCTTTCCGGCGTCAGTGGCCACGATAGACTGAGGAGAATCGCTGCAGCCGTTAGCCGCCAGACTGCCTTATGTCTCGACATGGTTGCTTGCCAGGATTGTGCGAAGCGACGCGCGTTCAACTGGGCTGAGCATAACAAAGATCGCGGCGTTGGGCGAGCCTTTGTTGCCCCGCGCGCCTTGACAGGTTCTTTCCACGAACGCTATCCTCGCGGGAGTTCGCGTTGAGCTCAACCCGTCCACGTCACCACGCATGACATCCATTTCACGACGTGCCCCGCTTCTGGTTCCCCGTTCTCTCGTGACGCAGCTCATGGCGCTCTACGATTACCCGCATCCTGCTCACCCTGGCCGGACCATTCGAGGCTATGACCGTCCCCATGCGGTGCGGACGGCCCGTATGTGCGCGGCTGTGGCGGCAGAGCTGGGTCATGGGGCCGAGCTGGTCCGCCAATATCAGATCGCCTGTCTGCTCCATGACCTGGGACGCGCCGGATTGGATCGGCAACTCTTCGGGAAGATTTGGTCCTGGGCCAAGGAGCGAGGGATTCCGACGAGGCCGCGGGAATGGAGAGCTGTTCATCAATACACGGCCTACGGACGTGAGACGGAAGCCTTCCTCCGCTGTTACAAAAAAGATCTTGAAGCAGACGGCATTGCCATGACGGCTTGGGCCAAGGAGCAGGTCGAGATGAGGCTGGGCTATGCGCGCAGGCTGGCCCGCCGGCTGCGTGAGGTCCGGCCCACCATCAAGAAAATTGGCGTGACCTGGAAACCCTGGATGCAGCAGGTGATGCTTTATTATTACTATCCGGAGAAGCTGGCCTCCGCCCAGCCCTGGGTCAAGCAGTTGGCGGAGATCCTTGTTGCCTGCGAGCAATTCGAGGCTTACAGCAACCAGCGCCGCGGCAGGGACTACTATGTGCGGAAGAAGGAAACCTTGGTCGATGCTTTTGCCTATCTGGAGACCCTGCGGCGGGACGGCATCTTGAGTAGTACGGTGATGGGGGCCTTGCGACGGTTGACGGCGCAGGGCGAGTTCGATGTCATTCTGGAGGAGGCTCGCGGCTGTGCTTTGACGGGCGCCGAACGCCGTGCCCTCCGGGCGATGGAGTCATAACGATGGCGGTCAAGACTGTGTCATTGCGTCTCGCCATGCAGGGAGACACGCAGATCGAAAACGTGACGAAGTCCGTGGCCGAGGCATTGACCGGAGCCAAGCTGGCGGCAGGGATCGTGACGGTCTTCATCAAACATACGACTGCCTCGGTGATGATCATCGAAGATGAGCCTGGCATCAGGGCCGATACCAAAGCCTTCTGGGACCGGACTGTGCAGGCCAATCCTGCCTGGCAGCACAATACGAGAAATGCCGGTGAAGACAATGGACACAGCCACTTGCGAGGTCAGCTGCAAGGGCCTTCTGTCACCATTCCCTTTCAGGACGGCGCGCTCCTGTTGGGGACCTGGCAACAGATCGTCGTCGTCGACTTCGATACCAGAGCCAGGATCAGGGAATTGATTATCCAAATCTTAGGTGAATGATGGCGAAGGGGCATGTGGCAGGCAGAGCTCTCGTGGCGGCGGGACTCTTGAGTCTCAGCCTTTGGCCTGGCTTGTCGATGGCCGAGTGGGGCAAGCCGCTGGGTGGGACCTATGATGGTCCTGAGGGTAAGCCTCGCGTTGTGGCGCCTCCGCCAGCCGAGTTGGGCGAGGATGAGCGGGCCACGATGGCCGTCTTCGAGCGGGCCACGAAATCCGTCGTCTTCATCTCGAACACCGCGATTCAGCGGGACCCCTGGTCGTTCAATCTCTTTGAAGTCCCGCAGGGGTCCGGATCGGGATTCGTTTGGAACAAGCAGGGGCATATCGTCACCAATTTTCACGTCGTCTACGGGGCGAATTCGATCACCGTCACGCTGGCTGATCGGACGGAGCACAAGGCCACGCTGATCGGCGCCGATCCCGATCACGATGTGGCGGTGCTGCAGATCCGCGCGTCGGAAGAGGCGCTCTCGCCCCTCGCAGTCGGGACCTCGCGGGATCTGCGAGTCGGGCAGAAGGTCTTGGCGATCGGGAATCCCTTCGGCCTCGACCATACGCTGACGACCGGCGTGGTGAGCGCCTTGGGGCGGACGATCAAGTCCTTGACGAACCGGACGATTGAAGGAGTCATCCAGACCGATGCCGCCATCAATCCGGGAAACTCAGGCGGGCCGCTGCTGGATAGCGCCGGACGCTTGATCGGGGTGAACACGCAGATCATGAGCCCCAGCGGAGCCTTCGCGGGAATCGGCTTTGCCGTACCGGTGGATACGATCAACCGCATCGTGCCGGAGCTGATCAGGTACGGCAAGCTCATCCGTCCTGGGCTCGGGGTCTCGCTCGTGCCAGATGCGATGGCCAAGCGGTGGGGGATCAAGGGGCTGATTATCGGCAAGGTGTCGCCTGGCAGCGG
>CAYHQK010000240.1:0-3284 GCA_964358535.1 uncultured Nitrospira sp.
TGCTCATCCCGCCGATGAACAAGAGGAGTGTCACCGCCGTGGCGCCGCTGATATCGAGTCCCGGCAGCGGGGAGAACGTCACAGACGACTCGGCGGCCTTGGCAAACAATGCCGGAAACTCCAGGGTTCCGTAGAGCGCATAGGCGAGGACGATCCCGGCAAGAAAGGCCACGTCGCCGACCCGTAACAGCGTGAAGGTTTTGAAGGCACCCTCCAATGTCCCCGGATGGGTATGGTTATGGGCTAGGAGATACAACAGAAAACTCAGGAGTTGCCAGAAGAGAAACAGCATCATGAGATTGGCGCTGGAGACCATACAGAGCAGCACGAACATTGCCAGGCCGATGAGGGTCAGGTACCGCGGTTCGTGAGGGTCCTGGTACATGTAGTCGATGGAATAGGCATAGATGACTGTCCCGACCCCCGAGATCAGCACCATCATGACGGCGCTGAGCCGGTCGATATAGAAGCCGATCGGAAAGGTGAGTGAGGCTGCGGAAGCTGCGTCGTAGAATCGAATACTGATCGGCCCCTGGGTCGCCACGAGGTAGAGGGTGGCGACCGCGCCACAAAACGCCGCGCCGATCGGGAAAATAGCGAGCTTCGTCCGTGTACGGCGCGACGCGTCATCGCCCACGGCGACGATCAGCGCCGTCAGGAGCGGAAGCAGCGGAATCAGCCAGGCATACACAGACACCTCATGGGCTCAGAGAACACAAAAGCCAACCGCGCACCTCGACGAACTGTCGACGCCGCACGGTTGGCTTGTACTGCGTCCGACCCGAAACGAGCCGGTCACCCTACCGCCTCTGTCGTATCCAACGCGATGGTTCCGCCTATCCCAGGTTAACGTGGTCCACAGGGAACGCCATCGGACGCATTTAAGCCCCTTTATCCGGTATCTGTCCCTGGGTAGTCAAGGCATCGGGTACATTGTCCACCCGAACCTAGGCCTTCGGACCCACGTATTCTGTCTTTTGGCCCAATGAGGCGCAGGTTGGCCCTTGTGACCTCCTCCGACGCACCTCTATACTTGGCATCTACCACCTGGCTGGAAGGGCTGTGTGATGAACAAAGGACTGACCAAAGGCGAGATCGAAGCGGCGACTCGGAACGCCATCATCAAGTTCGAACAAGAATTTATGGGGCGTGGCCCGGAAGATGTGCGGGCGTTCGTCGTGAGGGATCTCGTCGTCGTTCGCCTCAAGGGCGTCCTCACACCGGCCGAGCGACAACTGGCCAAGACCGTCGAAGGTGTGGAGATGGTCAAACGAATCCGACAGACCCTCATTGCCCAAGGACGCGATCAGCTCGTCGAACAGGTGAGCAACATCACGGGGGCCAGGGTGCTGGCCATCTTTACCGATATCAATGCCCAGATCGGCGAGAAAGTCTTCGTGTTCACGGTGGATCGGGACTTGGAAAGTCTCGGCCGGTAAACCTCGCCGAGGGCGAACGGAAATCCCCATCTGGGCGATCTTGGGTTGAATCAGAAGAGGGGCTGACGTGGAAAATGCCATCCGCAACGCCGTCATCAAGTTCGAACAGGAGTTCATGGGCCGCGGACCGGATGAAGTGCGCGCATTCGTCGTGCGGGATCTGGTCGTAGTCCGGCTCAAGGGGGTGCTGACCCCAGCCGAACGTCAGCTGGCCAAGACAGCGGAAGGTATCGACATGGTGAAGCGATTGCGGCAGAATTTGATTGCGCAGGGCCGAGACAAACTGTGCGAGCAAGTGAGCGACATTACGGGCGCCAAAACGCTCGCGCTCTTTACCGACATCGACGTCCAGATCAGTGAACGGGTGTTTGTGTTCACGCTCGACCGCGAGATCCCGAACGGAAGCCGATAGAGGGGGGGGCGTTCAATGCGCGAGCCATTCACCTCTCTCCTCGATGACGTAGCGCCTCGCTTGAAAACATCGAGCTAGTCCTGCCATGCTCCACCCATGAGCAGACACCAGCTGGAAACACTGTCGTTCGACAATACCTATGCCCGCCTGCCCGAGGCGCTCTACGCCAAGCTGAATCCCACGCCGTTTTCAGAACCGCCGTACCTCATCAGTTTCAATCGGGCGGCAGCCGAACTGATCGATCTTGACCCGGAGCAAGCGAAGCGGCCGGAATTTTCCGGCGTGTTTGGCGGGAGCATGCTGGTGCCGGGGATGGAACCGTTGGCGATGCTCTACTCCGGCCATCAATTCGGGGTCTATGTGCCGCAGCTCGGCGACGGGCGCGCCATTCTTCTGGGCGAGGTCCAGAACGGGCGGGGCGAGCGATGGGACTTGCAGCTCAAAGGCGCAGGGCCCACCCCCTTTTCACGCGACGGCGACGGCCGCGCTGTGCTGCGATCCACTATCCGCGAATATCTCTGCAGCGAAGCGATGCATGGCTTGGGGATTCCCACGACGAGGGCTTTGTGCATCGTAGGCAGCGACCATCAAGTGTATCGTGAACAGGTTGAGACCGGTGCGATCGTGCTTCGCATGGCGCCCTCGCATGTGCGGTTCGGTTCCTTCGAAATTCTCTACTATCGGAAGCAGCACGAGCAGCTACGAGTATTGGCGGATTATGTTATTGGGCAACATTATCCGCATCTGGCGGAGCGTGCCGACAAGTATGCTCGCTTCTTCGATGAGCTGGTGGAGCGCACGGCGAGGCTGATCGCGCAATGGCAGGCGGTCGGCTGGGCGCATGGGGTCATGAATACGGACAACATGTCGATCCTGGGCCTCACGCTCGACTACGGCCCCTTCGGCTTCATGGACGACTACGATCCCGGCTTCATCTGCAACCATTCGGACCACAGCGGCCGCTACGCCTTCAATCAACAGCCCTACATCGGGCTCTGGAATCTCAGTTGTCTGGCTCAGGCGCTGCTCCCGTTAACCGAGAAGGACGAGTTAAAGGCGGCACTCGACCGCTACACGCCTATGTGTGAAGGCCGGTACATGGAACTGATGAGGGCCAAGTGCGGGCTGATCGAGACGAAGGAAGAGGATGCGTCGCTGATCCAGGACCTCTTGGCCCTCATGCATCAGCACCATGTGGATTACACGATTTTCTTTCGGACCTTGAGTGCCTTTCAGGCCGGACCCGTGTCGCAGAATGAGCCACTTCGCGACTTCTTTGTGGACCGTGGCGCCTTCGACCGGTGGGCCGTCCGGTATGAGGCCCGTCTGCGCGAAGAAGGGAGCCGGGACGAGGACCGTTCGGCCCGCATGAACCGCATCAATCCCAAGTATGTGCTCCGCAATTATCTGGCGCAGACCGCCATCGAGAAGGC
>CAYHQK010000241.1:0-3273 GCA_964358535.1 uncultured Nitrospira sp.
AGGCCTCCTACCATTATGGATGGAACAGCCTGTGGGACCTGGCCCCGGTGGTCCTCTTTATTCCTGCCGTCTGGCTTATGACACGACGCTATCGCGCTGCTGCTGCAATGCTGGGTCTGACGGGAGGGCTGTTGCTGGTAAGCGCATGGCCTTTCGGTCAACCGGTCTTCAGTTCCTATGGCGACCGGCTTGGCGATCGGCCCTATCAGGCCTTTATCGATGCCACCATTGAGCGGGGCGGCCTGGTGGTGTGGTCTATGCCAGAAGCGCGTGACTTTCACGTCTACCCGTTTGGTCCGTTGGGAAACGTGACCGTCAAAACTGACCCTTATCCAGAGGCTCTGGTGCAGACCACCGGCTATACAGGTTTCGGGGGGCTCTACCAAGATACGCGAACTATTACGCAACCTGGTGGAATTTGGGACCAGGTGCTGAGGCAGCATCTGATTGGTCAACGGAGCAACTCTCCCTTTGCGTTCGGGGAAATTGCCTTTCATACGCCTGGCTCGGCGGGGATCGAGTTGGACCAGGCTCTGACGGTCTTGTGGGTGAAGGATTGGACGGCGGACGGCATGATCGACGCCCTGCGTCATGGCCGTTTTTATGCGACAGGAAAAAACCTCCGGCTCGACGCATTCCACGTCGAATTTCATGGGGGGCCGCGCATGGCCTCGTCCGGAGAGGTCCTTGATCATACGGACGCTCGCAACGTGACCGTCCGGCTCTCCGTCACCGCGACCGACAAGGGCGCCCATCCGATCTCGGTGACGATCATCCGTTCCGGGCAGGTCGTCTCGAAGGTTGCCGGAGTCACCCCGTTTGAACAGCAGTTTGTGGACGATACGGTGTCATCGGACACCAGGAGTTTTTACCGGGTAGTGATTGAGGGAGCGGGTGAAATTTTGAGTAATCCTGTTTTCATCGGGCCTGTTCTGGCAGAATCGGAAGGCCATCATCTCTCGACGATCACCGGGAGTCAGGGGACGTGGAACGGGTGGATCTCGCCGCCGGCTGAACGCTGACAACTGGGAATTGAGACATGCGGATTGCCATTCATCAGCCTCAGTTTTTGCCCTGGCTCGGATATCTGGACAAGATCGATCAGGCCGATCTGTTTGTGATCCTGGACAATGTGCAGTTTAAGAAAAACGAGTGGCAGAATCGTAACCGGATCAGGACGGCCCAGGGCTGCCAGTGGCTGACGGTGCCCGTGTTGCACCGGTTTGGACAACGTGTGAACGAGGTGCGCATCAACCAGACGTCGGACTGGCCCAGCAAACATCTGCATGCGCTGGAGATGCATTACAGCCGGGCCGCTCATCGCGACCCTGTTCTGGAGGGGCTGCGATTGATCTATCAGCGATCCTGGCACAGCTTGGCCTCCCTCAATCTGGCTGTGCTTGAATGGCTGCTGGAGGCATTCGGGGTCAAGACCCCCTTGAGACTGGCGTCAGAGATGACGTTGCGGGAAGAGCCCACCGATCGCTTGATCGATATTTGCCGGACGGTCGGTGCGACGCATTATCTGGCCGGAGCCGGCGCTCCCGGCTATATGGATGTGCCTCGGTTTGAGGCATCAGGCCTCGCGCTGGAGATTCAAGACTTTCGATCTCCGGTCTATGCCCAGTGCTATGAGCCATTCGTTCCAGGCCTGGCAGCCGTTGACATGCTGTTCGCCTGCGGCGATGATGCGCTGCGGATTCTGCGAGAGGCGAGGGTCTCTCGGCAGGCGGTTTAATTGACAGTGAGTAGGGAGGCGGCGATGAGTGAGGGGTCTGGTCGGATCCGTGTGCTGGCTCTAGGCGCCCATCCTGATGACATCGAGGCAGGGTGCGGGGGCGCGCTCATCAAGTATGCGCGGGCCGGGCATCAGGTATTCCAGATGGTGCTGACGGAAGGGGAAGAGGGGGGGCAGAGCAGCATCCGTCGGCAGGAGCAGGAAGCGGCGGCGAAGCTGATCGGCGTCGAGAAGGTCTATTGGGGCGGCCTCCATGACACGGAAATTGCCGTCGACAGAGCATTAATCAAACAGATCGAACAGGTGGTCCGCGAGGTGGATCCTCAAGTGATCTTCGTGCATTATCCCGATGATACGCATCAGGATCACCGTAACCTGGCCACCTGTGTGGTGACCGCGGCGCGCTACACCAGAAATGTCCTCTTCTATGAGGGGCCCACGACGCAGAATTTCTCTCCCACGACCTTCGTGGACATCGACCAGGTGCTGGAAGGGAAAGTCGAGGCTCTCTGCGCCCATCGCTCCCAGATCAAGAAAACCAATATCGAAAAACTCACCATCGTGGACATCATCCGCGCCTCCTCGCATTTTCGGGGGATTCAAGGGCGAGTCACGAATGCGGAGGCCTTTGTTCCCCTCCGGATGTTTGTAACGGTCAACCCGTGACAACCTCACCGTCTGTCATTCTCCATTCACGTCCGACGGTCGGCAGCGACGAGCTGCAGGCGCTGACAGCAGTGGTGGGGTCCGGCCAACTGGCGCAGGGGCCTCGCGTGGAGGAGTTTGAGCAAGGGATGGCGGCCATGCTGGGGATGGCGGGCGGCGTGGCGGTCAGTTCCGGCACTGCTGCGCTGGAAGTGGCGCTGAAAGCGTTGGGGGTTGCCCCTGGTGACGAGGTCATCTTGCCCAGCTATGTCTGCGCCGCTCCTTGGCTGGCGATCGTGCGGGTCGGCGCCCAGCCGAAGATCGTGGATATCGAGCCGGACAGCTATGCGATCGACCCGGCCGAGGTTAAGAAGGCCTTATCGGTCCGTACCCGCGCCATCATTGTGCCGCATCTGTTCGGGCTTCCCGCCGACTTGACCGGCTTGCAATCGCTCGGAGTTCCCTTGATCGAGGACTGTGCCCAGACGCTTGGCGCGACGGAGGCGGGGCGTCAGGTCGGCACGGTTGGGGCTGTGACAGTCTGTTCGTTCTACGCGACGAAATTGCTCTGTACAGGCGAAGGCGGCATGTTGCTCTCGCACGATCAATCCTTACTGGAGCGAGCCAGGGCCCTTCGCGAATACGACGAAGAACCGGCCCTGGACGACCGCGCGTTCAATTACAAGATGACGGATCTGCAGGCCGCCCTTGGCATCAGCCAGTTGCGTCGGTTCCGTTCATTTCTGGAACGGAGGAGCGCGATTGCTGCTGCGTATCGGATGGCGTTCGGCGCTATGAGTTTGGGGCTGCCGATCATTCCGCCAGGCCGCTCGCATGTGTTCTACCGGTTTGTCGTCAGGCTGCCCCGTGAAGCAGGATCGGTGGCATCC
>CAYHQK010000242.1:0-3254 GCA_964358535.1 uncultured Nitrospira sp.
ACATAGCCCCAGCGATTGCTGATGCGATGCACGTGGATATCCACGCAGATACCCGGCTTGCCGAATGCGACCGTCACCACCAAATTCGCCGTTTTCCTGCCGACCCCCGACAGCGTAACCAATTCCTCGATGGAATCGGGCACTGCGCCGCCATAGTCGCTCAGCAGGCGGCGGCAAATCGCATGGATCGATTTGGCTTTGGTCCGGTAGAAACAGACGGGGTAGATGGCTTGTTCGATCTTCTGACGCGGAAGGGCCAGCATCGAGGCAGGCTGATGCGCCAGCGCGAAGAGCCTGCCACTGGCTTCACCGGTTGTTTTATCTTTGGTCCTGAGGCTGAGGAGACAGGCAATGAGAATGCGGAAGGGGTCACGGTTCGACTCGCGTGACACCACGCCGAGGACCGGTTCCTCCCACTGCCGAATCTCGCGCTTCACGACTCGAAGCGCAGCAGTGATCTGATCCTGGCGCATGGACTAGAAGTGAGTACGGAGGCCTTGGGAGGAATGCGATCAACCGAACGGGCAAGCCCGTGGACAGACGCTTACTCTGGCTTACGCTTCGCCAACCACTTTTGACGACGACGCTGCGCTTCGCGTTCCTTGGCTTTCTTCCTGACGCTCGGCTTCTCGTAAAACCGCCGACGCTTCAGTTCCCGGAAGAGGCCTTCCCCCGCGAGTTTCTTTTTGGCAACTTTGAGGGCTTTTTCAACGTTATTATTGAAGACTTTGATTTCCATTCTTCCCGTCTATTTACTTTCCCAGGCGATGCCTGTACAGGTTTTTTCTTCGTGCGAACCCGTCCCTGACTAAGAGGCGCAGTGTAGCATAGCCCCCTCAGTTCCTCAAGACGCTTTGTCATTTCTTGCATTCGGCCAAGAAGAGACAGTTTAAGCCGTTGATTGTGTTGTATTTTTATGTTTTCTCCGACTGTGTGGCGCCCCGCATCCGCTGCGGCGATCGCAAGCAGTAATCCAACCGTCAGGTCAGACTGAACGCGGGGCTTCACCCCCGCAGAACAGGCATGGAGGAGGACGCCAGCCTCCGTCGCCTGTTCAGCGATTTCGAGCGGGATCTCCGTCGCAAGATGGAGCGCCGCAGACAAGACAGACGGACGAGTCTTGTCTGTGTTCGCAAGCTTCGTGGCCTGGACAAAGCGCTGATAGGCCTCGCCATCCGCTTGCATCAGCTCGCGCAGCCGCAGGCTAATCTCACTCAGCCGACGTTCGACTGTCCGTTGCTTGCTGAGCTTCGCCCCCATGATCCCCAGCGAGGCCGCGAGGGCTCCCACCAAAGCCGCAACCGAACCGCCGGCTGGAATCGGAGTCGCCGCTGCCACAGACTCCAGGAAATCCGCGAGCGATTGCTCCTGCCAATCGACCGGCTTCCGTTTGCGCAACGGAGCCTGCTCTGCCGGTTTACCAGACAGCCGAGCCTCTACTCTCGCCTCCAACACCTGGGTGGCATCAAACTGTTCGAGCGCCACGCTCTGCACAGCGACCTGCACCAGCGCCGCTTGCGGCACCAGCCCGATCACTTCGCTTCCCGCGACCGCCACGCCTTGCTCGGCTGCGCGGGACCGGACCGCTTCGAATGCGACATGGATCGGCGTGATGACGTGATCGGTGAGATTCATCGCCACCTGAACCATTCGACGACTGGCCAGCTCCACTCCGATCGCTTTGAGATGGGGCAACCCGCCGTTCGATTGGCGAATGTCCTTCGCGATGGAGCGGGCCAAAGCCAGATCCGTTGAGCGGAGATTGACATTGAAGGCAATCAAGGGAGGTCGCGCGCCGATCACCATGGCTCCGGCCGTCTTGTGGAGGTGCGGAGGCCCAAAATCCGGTGTCCAGTCCGGATCGGAAACCATACGGAAGGCCAGACCCTGCAACCCTCCGCGGCGGACCGATTCCAGCGGAGCATGATCGCGGTGCGTGGCTGCTTGCTCGTACAGGAACACCGGAATCTCCAGCTCAGTCCCCACCCGTTTCCCCAACCGCTTCGCCAGACGGATACAGTCCTGCATCGTCACACCACGCACCGGCACGAAGGGCACGACATCCGTCGCCCCCACCCGTGGATGAACGCCCTCATGCTTTCGAAGATCGATAAGATCGGTCGCGACGCGAATGGCGCGAAAGGCCGCTTCCGCGACAGCATCCGGCTCGCCGGCAAAGCTCAAGACGGAGCGATGGTGATCCCGATCCATCGTCTGGTCCAACAGCCAGACCCCCGGCACGGATTCCACCGCATCCACCAGTGCGCGGACCGTCGTCCGGCTTCGCCCCTCACTGAAGTTCGGCACACATTCGACGATGCGATCCACGCCCGACCCCACCCGGCATTGAAACAACGAAGCCGGAGGTCTGATCATCATCCCTCCGGCTTCTCTCACACTGAGTCCCCGCCTATGCGATTACTTCGTCTTTTTCACAAAGGCTTTATAGATCATGCCCGATTTCGCCTGTTCTTCTTCGAGCCCGACCATCTGATGACCGGTCGTGTCGCACCAGGCCGGCATGTCTTTCTTGATGCCTTCGTCGTCTGACACGACTTCCAGGACCTGACCCACCGTCAGTTCCTTGATCTTCTTCAAGGTCATGATAATCGGCATCGGGCAAAAGTACCCCAGCGTATCGAGCTTCACATCGGCTTGAATCATACGTTCCTCTCCATGTCAGCACTCGCGTCTAGCAGGATGCTGAAAAATTCAGCCAGCGGCGTTCTCGCGTCGCTCAGAGGCTCAACGTACCGAAGAGTACGCCTCGCCTCTTCGCTTGCTGCGGCCTTGCGGGACAGCCTTTTTGAGCATCCTGAGGTTATTCTGGCCCCAACACCGTATGGAATATTTTGGCTATACTTTCCGTATCAACCGAGCTTTTCCGCAGCCTGCTAGATAAACAAATTCACGCTGCCCTGCTTGGCTTCCGCGAGATAGGTCGTCACCCCCGCGAACTGATCGATGCCCTCGATGAGGGTATCTTTCGTAATGCCCATCAACCCCATGGTCGTCGTGCAGGCAATGAAGCGAACCCCCAGCTCCAACGCCGTCTCCATGAGCTCAGGCACACCGGGCATCCGGTTCTGCTTCATAACTTTTTTCATCATCGTCGTGCCCAGCCCTCCAAAATGGAACCGCGAGAGAGGCAGGTTATCCGCGCCGCCTGTGTTCAATAGACCGAACATCCGGCGGAGCCAATCCTTCGCAGAGCTGGCCGCGCCTTTCCGGCGAATGGTATTGAGACCCCAGAA
>CAYHQK010000243.1:0-3227 GCA_964358535.1 uncultured Nitrospira sp.
GGCTCGTCCGGGAGCCGTTGAAACCGTGGGCAGGGAAGACCTTCGACTGTCACAGTCTCCAGAAACATCGCCAGAGGTCTGATCCACAGGCCTCGTTCGCCGTAGAGGGCGCGATAGACGACGAACTCCTCTTCCGTTTCCGAATGCCGCGCCACCCCAAGCACCTCGTACTCGTGGCCCTTTTTGTAGTGTCGATAGCGACCAGGTTGCACCACCCCGTCTCCCTTTCCTCTCCGCACTATACGAGAACGCACGATGGAATTACAGAGCCGCAGGGTCAGGTCGTTCCGCTGAAGCCGTTGGCCGGAATGCGCCGTGAAGCGGACGGGCGTCCTATTCTGTCAGGGCCTGCAACCGTGAGAGCCTATGTGCGGGAATCAGGGCGTGAAACGTTGGTTACGTCCAGATCTCGAGCGGGCTTCGGTGGACAATGGCATGGAGAATATCGCTGGTCGTCAGAATGCCGATCGGGTGACGGGCGTTGTCGACGATAGGAATGGCGCTCACATATTCATCAAGCATGGCGCGGGCAATCTCGCGGAGCTCTGTGGTGGGGCTGGCGGACAAAACCCGAAGGCTCATTACCTGTGCGAGTGTGTGTCTGGCGGAGGGCCCTGGCGGGCTGGACGATTCCAGCTCCTGCCTGTACGGCAACAGATCGCGGTCCGATATCAGTCCGACTAGAGTGCCGTGCAGTGACGTCACGGGGAGGTGGTGGATCCCTTTGCATTTCATCACAGTCCAGGCCTCCCGCAGCGTACTGTCGGACGGCAGCCAGGTGACGGGTGAGGTCATGAGGTCCTGCGCCAGGAGAGACTGCTTCGGCGCAGAGTCTTGGTGCACCTGTTGCTGGTAGGCTTGTTGAGCGAGAAGCGCGGCGGGGTTGGCCTCCTGTTGTTCCTGTTCTTTCGAACGATCCCGCCGATGGTCTGCGTCGGCTTGTGACGCAGGCGCCCGCTGCGATACCGGTCGCGCAGGCTGCGTTTCGACGATGGCATTGACGGCACGTATCAGGGACATAGCTGACCTCGTAACGTCTGTATCGGAGGTTAACGGTAAGTACTTAAGCCCGAACGGTTTATTACGCGATTATTGTGGACAAGGGGGCCAGGATCGGGAGAGGGGCAGGGGCCTGAAGGTTTCATGTCGGAGGCCTTCATTGTGTTGATAGCAGCCAGGCGGTCCCATCGTGTATCCTGCCCGTTCTTGTGTTGTCACGGGAATGAAGGGTGCCATTACAGGGTCAGGATTCGATGAAGAAGAGACATGACATGATTGTCATCGGTGGAGGCTCGGCCGGCTATGCCGCGGCACGGACCGCTCGCGATGCCGGCGCGGACGTGGCCATTGTGGATCAGGGTCCACTGGGGGGCCTCTGTATTCTGCGCGGCTGTATGCCGACGAAGGCCATCTTGCGTTCTGCAGAAGTGGCGGCCCTCTTGAGGCGGGCGAAGGAGTTTGGGCTCTCCCCTGTGTCGGTCCAGGCCGACTTGTCGGCGATCGTGGACCGGAAAAATCGGCTGGTCCGCGAATTTGCGGATTATCGTATCCAGCAGCTTCATGATCCGAAGTTCACGCTCTATCCCTCGCGGGCGGCCTTTCGGTCTCCCAGCGAAATCATCGCCGGAGATACGGTCTTGTCGGCCGACTCGTTCATCATTGCGACGGGGTCGCGGCCCAGCGACGTTTCGATTCCTGGTTTGGCCCAAGCAAGCTATTTTACGAGCGATACGATTCTAGATCTTCGTACCCAACCGGATTCGTTAATTGTTTTGGGTGGCGGGGCGGTTGCGCTCGAACTCGGTCAGTTCTTTGCTCGACTGGGGACGAGGGTTACGATCCTTCAACGGGGCCGGACGCTCCTTTCCGGGATGGATGAAGATGTCGGCCGCGCGCTGGAAGCGGCCTTGCTCGACGAGGGGATCGAGGTCGTTACGGGCGCGCAGTTGCTGCGGGTGACCCATGATGCAACAGGGAAGACTGTGCGGGTGACGAAAGACGGTGGCGAGCGATCCTTCGTCGGCGAGGAGATTCTCCAGGCGTTAGGTCGCCAGCCTAACATCGAAGGGCTGCATCTTGATCTGGCGGAGGTGACGGTCGAAGGCGGGCGGATTGTGGTCGATGGCACCATGCGTACGTCGCAAGCCCACATCTATGCCGTGGGCGACGTGAATGAGATCACGCCCATCGTGCATCTCGCCATTCAGCAGGGAGAGACTGCGGCCTATAACGCGATGCATCCGAACGGGCCGGCAAAAGAACTCGACCATCGTCTTGATGCCGAGGTGGTCTTTACGGACCCCCAAGTTGCCGTCGTGGGACTGAACGAATCCGTATGTCGCGCCCGAGGCATTCCGCACCTGACGGCCTCCTATCCCTTTGCCGACCATGGGAAGGCTCTCTGTCTCGGCTCCACCCACGGCTTTGTGAAACTGCTCTGTGCACCACAGACGGGCGAGCTCCTGGGCGCGCAGATTGTCGGCCCGGAGGCAGGTGAGCTGATTCATGAACTGCTGGCGGTGATGTATTACCATGGGACTGCGGCGGACCTCTTGCGCATGCCGCACTACCATCCCACGCTGGCTGAAATCGTGACCTATCCGGCGGAGTCCATCGTCGAACAGTTGAGGACATGATGAACAGATTTTCTATGCTCGCGCTCAGCCTTCTTCTTTTGTCAGGGCTTGCTTGTCAGCAACAGACCTGGGAGTCGGCGATGGCGGCGGGCCAGCAGGCCGTGCAGCAAGGCAATTACGCCGACGCGGAACGGCTGTTCCTCGTGGCGGCGCGCAAAGCGGAGGAGTTCGGCCTGGAAGACCGGCGTGTGGCGGTCAGCCTTTCACAGCTGGCGCAGGTCTATGCAGGCCAAGGGAAGTATGTGGAGGCGGAACCGGTCTATCTGCAAGCGCTGAAGATTTACCAGGCTGTGCATGGAGAGTTTCACGCTGATGTCGCAGCCACGCTCAACAACCTCGGGGTCCTCCATCGCATGTACGGCCAGTATGCCCAGGCAGAGCCCTTGCTGACGCGGGCTCTCGCCATCAAAGAGAAACTCCTGGGCCTCGACCATCCAGACGTAGCGTTGAGCGTCGTGAATTTGGCCCAGTTGCGGGTGGTGCAAGGGCAGCCGGAGAAAGCGGAGCCGCTCTACCGTCGAGCCTTGGCGATTCGAGAGCGGGCGCTGGGATCGTCCCATCCGGAGGTCGCGAAGACGCTGGAGGACCTGG